>CAXTOB010000079.1:0-18533 GCA_964245505.1 uncultured Acetobacteraceae bacterium
GCCGCCCCCAGGCGATCTCCCCCTCGATGTAGCGCAGGGTCGCGTCCCGTGCGTCCCGGTGCGCCTGCAAGATGGAATTGCGCTCGGCATCCGTCTCGGCGAACGCCCATGCCAGGCTGACCGACTTCGGCGCCGAAAAGGTAAGGTCCATGTAGGAGATTCGGACCCGGTCCTTGCCCGCCGCCCCGTCGTCCTCGCCTGGCTGCGCGCGGTAAACCTGCACGTGGCGGTGCTGGTGCTGGACCGGCAGCTCGGCGCCATCCGCCCGGCGCCCGCCCAGCACGTTCGCCAGCTCCTCCTCATTCAGCAGCCGGCCCGGCTTGATGCCCAAGGCGTCGGCCAGGCCAGGATGCATGTCGGCCCGCGGCGTCGGCACGCACCCCATGCCAAGGGCCAGCGCCTCGTCCACGCCCTGCCCCTGGGCGTAATACTCGGCAACCTTCATCTGCTCGGCCGGCAGCGTGTGCTCCAGCAGGTGCTTCGCCATCGCCAAGGCGGCCGATGGCGCCCCCGCAGCGCCGGTTCGATAGGTCAGCACGGCGCTAGGATGGCCCTGCCTGGCCGTTGCCGTGCGGCTCGTCTGCCGCATCCGATCCTTCCGCCACAGCCATCCGCACACCGTCGATGGCGGCGGCCTCCACCTGGCCGGGCAGGCGCTGCAGCGTCACCCGGATGGCCGACATATCCGCCGTCTGCTGGGTCAGCGCGGCCTCGATGCGTCCGATCAGCTCGGCCATCTCGCCGCCGTCGCCCCCCTCGTCGCTGGCCGCCTCCAACAGCCGTTGCAGCATCTCTCGCTGGGTGCCGAACAAGGGGATCAGGTTCTGCACGCCCTGCAACAGCATGGACAACGTCAACTCAAGCTCCGCCGTCGCCTTCGCCTGGTCTTCCTGGCCCGCAAGGATGCGGTCCAGTTTCAGGTGCAGGTCAGCCTCCGCCATCGCCCTCTCCGGCCTTCATCATGGGGCAGCGTACCACGCCAGGAACCTGCGACAACCATCCCGTGAGGGATGACTTGGTCTGTAAGAGACTATTCCGCTTTCTAAGCTGGACGGATACCGGATGAAAGACGGACAAAAGCCGGACGGAGCCTGGATAAAAGGGCAGACAAAGGCCGGACGGCGTACTAGGCTGCCAGCCGTGCCGACGTGGCATCATGCTCCCGATCCTACACGGGGCCGGAACTGCACACATGGGCAAGGGCGGATGACGGACCAGGGAGGCAGCGACAAAACGGCGGACGTGGATGACGTTCTGGCCGCCCTCAAGCGGCAGCCGTCCAAGGTGCGGGGCGGCCACAGCCCGATCTATCTCTGGCTTTGGCGGCACCATGACCAACTGCAAGGCGAGCTGAACCTTCCACGGCGCACGGACTGGTCTGTGCTCGCCAGCGAGCTGGGAAAGCGCGGGATCATGGATGGCAACGGCAAGCCGCCCACCGCCGAACGGACCCGCAAGGCGTGGTGGCAGGTGAACCGTGACAAGGAAGCTCTGACGGCCGGCACCATCCGGTGGCGGCGCAAGCCGGGGCGACAAGGCGGGCCACCTGGCGAGGTCGGCAGGCAGGGGCAAGCCGCCTCCTCGACGCCTGCCCATGCCACTCCGGCCGGCAACAACGGGATGCTTCCGCCTGGCATCGAGCCGCCCGAGGAGGAGCCCCCTGAGTTCGAGTTCAAGTTTTTCAGCGCAAAAGATTGGACGAAAGAACCCAACAAAGGAGACGAATGATGTCTGATGTGAAGGCCAACAAGCTGACCAAGCCCGCGTTGTCGTTGTCCGCGATGTTCCAACAGGGGCAGGAGGATGCCGCCGACGATTTCGACGTGGTGGGGCTACCTCCATCCCTCGCCTTGCCGGTTCGCAGCAAGCGGACGCTGCCCGTTCCCGACCTGACCGGGCTGGCAACGGTGTGGGAGCTGATCGGTCCCGGCGGTGCCGGCAAAACCGTGCTGGCGCGCTGGCTCGGTGGCAGCCTGGCGGAACGCGGTATGGCGGATCGTGCGATCCTGGCCGCACTCGATCCGGCAAACCGGACCCTGACGCACTTCTTCAATGATGTGCAGCAGCCGCCCAGTTCGGACCCGGTACAAACGACGGCGTGGTTGCGGAAGCTGCTCGGCTTCATCGCCAAGCAGAAGGCCAACGCGGTGCTGGACTACGGAGGCAACAACGTGTCCAAAGTTCGGTTGGTCGAGACAGCGCCGACCATTGCGGACAGCATGGAGCAGGACGGTGTCGCGCTGATCGCGGCCTACGTGCTGACGCCACGAATTGATGACCTCGCCCCCCTCGTCACCTTTGAGGCCCGCGGCTTCCGGCCACGCGCCACGGCGTTGATCCTCAACCTGGGCCGTGCCGAGGCTCCGGCGTCCTTCGATGCCCTGCGCCGGCAGCCGGCTTACAAGGCGGCGCTGGACCGCGGCGCCGTGGAGCTGTGGATGCCGGCGCTGGAACCGCAAAGCCTAGCCTTGCAGATTGAGCAGCAGCGGTTGCAGTTCCATCAGGCTCGGGACGGCGACGTGCCTGCCGAGCGCCCCGCGTCATATATCTCTGCGCTCGAACGAGTGATGATCCGGGAATGGCTGATGCAGATGGAGGAGGAGTTCGCCACGGTTGGCACTTGGTTGCCTTGGGCGACGGCGTGAGCCTGCTGCCGCGCGCTCGGTGCCTGGTGGCGGACAAGGCGTGGGACAAGGCGGCTGCTGCCGCTCCTGCGCCGATGCCGGCCAGCCTCGCGCTTGCTGCCGATGCCGATGCCGATGCCGACGAGCTGGACGTGGCGGTTGCCGGGGCGCAGTCCAAGCTAGCCTTGGCGGCTGCGGGCAAGGCGATGCGGCATGACCCGTACCAGCACGTCCTGGCCGGGCTATCGGACACTCTCGGGGTATTGCCGACGATGGTCCGGCGCTGGGACGCGGCAGTCCAGGACGTGATTGCCGCGCGCCATCCTCTGACCCTGGAGGAGCGCGCGGACCTGGCCCACGCGCTGGTGGAGGCGACGAAGGACGGCGCCTATGAGGGCACGCGCAAGGAAGCGGCGCGCATGATTCGCCGGCTGGATCGCGGCTTGTCAGTCCGCATAGGCTTGTGCATCGGCGGTGCCTTCGTCGCCGGCTTCGCGCTTGCAGTCGGCGGCCTCGCCTATTTCAGCGGCGGCCCGTTCCGGCCGGATGCGGAGGCTGGCGCGGCCTGGCGGGAGGTGGTCCAGGTCAATCCCGATCCGCGGCCGCTGTTCGCTGCTGGTGAGGTACGGACAGATCGGACAGGCCGGCGCTACCATGCCGGCGTGTCTCTATGGATGGACCCCCCGCCCCTGCCGCCTGGGGCGCCTGTGAAGCCGTAGGGAGGCCAGTCATGCCGTTCTTCGTCGTTGAGTTCCGGCCGGTCCGCTATCTGCTGTTCATCCTCATGTTCGGCATCCTCCGGGGCGCCGCGCATGGTGATTGGCAGGCTTGGGTTATTCTCTCGGTCGCCGTCGTGTTGCTGTGGGGGCATCTGCTGCTGGATGCCGTACGGCAGGTGCGGGACGCTGTTGACGAGGTTCGCTGGTTTGCGGCGGGGGTGTGGGGCCGGCTGTTCCGGTAGCCCTGGCCCGACTTGCGTTGCTGAGCCGACCAGCTCCGGAGGGTTTCGGCGCTTTTAGGCATATGCCTTGATTGACATATTATGCCGGATCGGGCATAGTCTTCTCATGAGCAACGCGATCCTCATTGAGAAGAGCAAGCGGATACTACAAACGGGTGAGATCGTTGAACGTGTGATCTGGTTCGTACCTTCGCCGGTTCCGCCGTCCGAACACGACTTCAAATACCGACTTGTTCTGATCCGCAACGGCGTGCGCGTCGTCGGATACGACAACGAGCGTGGCAAGGGAGATCACCGCCACCATCACGGCGTCGAGGCGTCGTACAACTTCGTCAGCATCGAGCGGTTGATCGCCGATTTCGAAGCGGACGTGACACGGGAGACCTGAGCATGAGCAAGCTGGTGATTACGGTCGGAGAGACCGTCGAGACCGCCAATCAAAGATTGTTCGAGAACGTCCGTCGTGCAAAGGCTGGCGAGCCGGTAGAAGTCGATACCCGCATTAATTTCGCTGATGCAAAGACAATGTTTGCCATGCTCAACGGCAATCGCTTCGACGTGCTGGCCTTTGTGGCAGACCACCACCCAAGGAGCATCAACGCCATTGCGACTGGCCTTGGCCGGGGCTATCGCCGCGTGCATGAGGACGTGCAGACCCTGCTTGATCTTGGTCTGATCGACCGGCAGGACGATGGCTCGCTTAGCGTCGGGTTCAACCCGAATGTGCTGTCAGTTGAGGTCGCGGTTTAGTGCCGGCTCGCCTTTGGGCCGGGTGGGCGTGAGGCAGGCTATTCCGGTAGCCCCCGCCCAGCCCGCGGCGCCGGGTGCGCCCGGTGGCAGGCGGCCAGTGTCTCCACCCATGCGGCAACGTCGGCCGGCACGGGCGAGTGTCCGCTCGCCCAGCGCCGCACCGTCGTTTGCAGGCGCCCCGTGCGCCGCGCCAGTTCGCGTTCCGGCCAGCCGATCACGGCCAGGCAAACGAGCAAGCGATGTGGTGACATCGGCGGCAGCGTAGGGTTAGGCTCCGCCTCGGTCCGGCTACCCTCGATGCGGCGGCCTCGCTGCTTGTGTTCAGATTGAACACATGCGGGAGCCTGCTCCGACCGTCGAAGGAAGGTAGTGTGTTCATTATGAATACACGCCATTGCCGTTCCGGCGCTGCCAGGAACAGCCGGGGGCTGCGGCGCAACACACCTGGCTTCGCCTGCCAGGTATTCGATCAGGTCCGTCTGCTCAGGGTCGCCCATGCCGCCCTCTCAGAAACTCGCCCGTTTACGTTTGTGCGTGAAGGGCCGCAGGCCGCCGTCCTCACCGATGCCGCGACGACCGGGGCCGGCGCTTCGGCTCAAGATCATCGTCGCGCACTTCAATGCCTAGCTTGGCCAGCCCGGCAAAGATCATGCTGTGCTGCGTGTGCGTCGGGTTCTCATACAGCCACTTGCGGATGTTCTCCGCCAAGTAGCCCGGGATGCGGACGGTGGTGGTGAGCGGTTCACGGCCTTCGTCCGCCTCCGGTTCCGGCTCGGGCACCGACTGGGCCGGCGCCGGGGCGGACCGGCTGCGCCCGGCCTGGGTCGCCGGGTCGGCCAGTGCGGTGATCGCCTCGCCCTTGCCTGCGAAAACGTCGTCCAGGCTGCCCAGCCCGGCGCGTGGCTTGCGCGCGGCGGTGGTCCTGTCAGGCATACACTTTCTCCTTCGCAGGGGCCGTAGCCAAGCCGATCTCGGCGGCCACGTACGCCCATAGTGACCGAATCTCGTCGGCGGCTTTGCCCTTCGGCTCGATCTCGCCCGCGGTCCGGCCATCGTTCCACGCCACCTTGACCGCCATGCGGTGCGCGATCACGCCGGCCAGCGTGCCATACTTGGACAGCACCATCGCCGCCTCGGTCGCCTGCGTCGTCCCTTTCTTCACGCAGTTGAGCGCGAAGGCGAACGGCTTCCCCATGCCCCGCACCAGGCGCACCGTGTCGCCTACCGCGGCCAGGTCCGCCTTGCCGTCCTGGGTGGGGATCAGCACGAAGTCAGCGAACTCCAGCACCGCCCGGATCGCATCGGTCAGCGCCGGGGGCGTGTCCACCACGACCAGGCGGACGCCGGCGGCGCCAAGGCGGTCCAGGGTCGGCGGCAGCTCGGCGATGCCGCCCTTGGCGAGCTTGGGCGACTCGCCCTCGCGGTCCAGGAACCACCGCCCCAGCGATTGCTGCGGGTCGGTGTCGTAGATCACCACCGGCCCGAACCCGGCCTGCTCCGCCGCGACGGCAAGGTGGGCGGAGAGCGATGTCTTGCCGACACCGCCTTTCTGGCTCGCGAGCACTAGAACCTTTGGCCTGACCGCCATGCCTCCCGCCTCCTGGCTTCACGGCACCATAGCTTATGATGCCCTTGCTGCAATACAGAAATATGCAATGGCATCGTAAGCCGTTGCGTCTCACCTTGAGGTTTGGCTGGCTGCCCACGCCTGCATGGCCCCGGCGACCTCGCGCCCGGACCAGCCGGCGGCCTCGGCACGCCGGGCCAGCTCGTCCAGGTGCAGGCCAAGCGCCTCGGCGCAAGGCGCAACCCGGTCCTGGGCAAGCAGCAGGGCCTCCGGCGGCGGGTCCACCATCCGCTCCAGCATCAGCCGCAGCGCGCGCAGCGCAGTGCGCGGCGGCGTCATACGGGCGGAGCACCAGTCCCGCACCGTCTTGTCCCCGTTCACGCCCAGCAAGGCCGCAAGGCGGGTCTGGCTGGTGCCAAGCGCCGCGATGGCGGCGCGCACGACACGGGCACCCTCCGCCAGCACCGCCGGGTCGGATATGGCCTGGCGGTCCCGCAAGCGCCCATCCAGGGCATCCAGGTCGGCAATCAACATCCGCAGCATCAGGTCCAGCACGCCCCAGCACAGCATATGGTCCTCCTTGTCCTGAATACGGGCGGCGCGCAACGTCCGCCGCCCCCTTGGCGTGGAGGGCAGCAGCAAAGCAACTATGCCGTTAAGCCAATAAGCCACAACGGGGAAGGCGGGGCGCTTGGCCCCGCCCCGGCTGGATCAGGCTGCGGCCTTTATCTGCGCCATACGCTCCCCCAGCATCCACAGCGCCCGGTTCAGCCGCACGTCCTGGTCAATGCCCCGGACTTCCCGGCTCGTGACCCGGCGGGGCCGGTTGTGGGCGTCCCTGCCCCACGCCTGCAAGCCGCCCCGGATGGCGTTCTCTTGCAGGACGTTGGTCGTCGTCCAAAGGTCGCGCGAGGCGTCCTCCTGCCGGCGGACGGCCAGCAGTTGCTCCGGCTTGATCGGGGTGGCCGGACCGCCCTCGTCGCCAAAGCGCAGGACGTGGGCGCTCTCGGCCATGACGACCTGCTCGTCACGGGACAGGCTCACCCCCGCCCATGCGTCGGCCTGATCCAGGGCGCGCTTGCTCTCCTCCAGCACCGTATAGCTGCCCTCGATCACCTGGCCCACCACGTCGCCCTTGTGTGGCACCTTGATGGTGGCAAGGTCGCGATCCGCCACGACCATGCCGTTCAGGCACACCAGCCGGAACATGCCCGCCATCAACTGATAGGCGGAAGTCCCGTCATGCGAGTTGACCAGCACCACCTCCGGGAACACGTCGCCCACCCGGCGAAGGCCAGCGGCCTGGCCCTGGTAGCGGAAGCGCAGCAGGTGCTTGGTGTATTCGGCCTTGCCTTGGACGCGGGACCTGCCCTGCTTGGCAAAGGTCGGCTCGAAGCCGTTGGTGCGCAGGCCGTCAATCACGGCACTGGTCGGGATGTAGGTGTAACGCTCGCTGCGGCTCTCGTGCTTGCCCGCCGCGAAGGCAGAGGGCGCCAGGCGGCGGATTTGCTCGTTGGTGAGCGGGCCGCGCCCAGTGGCGGGAACGGCGGGGGCGAAACCGAAGCGGGGGAAAGAAAGGTGGGTCATCGCTTGCTCTCTCTGATGGCCGGGAACGATCTCCCTGGCGCACCTTCTTTCTAGCAGCCATTGCCCGGTTATGCAATGGCTTATTAAGCAATTACATAACAAAGCCGTGAGGGGCGGCAGCACGCCGCCCCCCGGCCCGTCACTCCGCCGCGGCGGGATACTCCGCATCCCCGGTTTCACCCTCAGCCGGAACAGCCTCGGACGGCGCGGCCTCCAAGGCTGGCACCCGCAGCCTGGCCGGAAGCCAACCCTTGCCGGACAGCAACGCCTCGGCATTGGATGCCATCGCGTCCTTCTTCATGTCCTGGATGCGGTGGGCGGCATCCATACCTGCGCCTTCCAGCACCGCCGCCAGGATGCCCGCCTTCGTGACCCGGCCAAGGTAGCTGCCCTGGGTGGCTGTCCACCATTGCCGCATGTCCAGGCCCGCCGCCGCTGCCACCTGCGCCGCAACCGGCCCGGTCCCTGTCCAGTCCCCGTTGCCGGCGTCGGCCATCCGCCCAACGCACACCGCAATCAGGGCATGGAGCGCCGGCACGTCCTGGTCCTGCAGCCAGCCCCAAAGCGCCCCGTGGTCGCTGGGCAGCTTGGCACGCTGCCCGTCCTCTGCTGCCGTGATGGCCAGCCGGGCAGGGCTGTCGGCTGCAACGGCACCGGTGCTGCTGGCGGCGCCGTAAAAGCCACCCAGACACGCTACGGTGGCCAGGTAAGGAGCATAGAAGGCCGTCGTCGCCAGGCTGTGCGCCAGGACGCGAAGCGCCAGGCCGGGCTGCCGCATGATCTCCACCCGCAGCGCCGCCGTCCGGTGCGCCGTGAGTTCGTCCACCAACTCGCCGGGCAGGGCAGGGGCCTTGTCCGCGGGGGCCGGCTCCGGTGCAGTGACGGATGAAAGCTGATCCGCGTCGCGTTGGCCCTCGTCAGCCCCGGCGTCCTCGCCGCCGGCGCTGTCCTGCTCCGCGTCACACGCCCCGGCCTCTGTCTCCGGCGCCGGCTCGGGCGGCGCCTCATCCTCTGGCCGGATGAAGCCGCGTTCGATCAGCAGTGCGCCGTCCCCGGCCAGGATGACATAGGCGCCGGCCCGCGCCACGTCCCCGGGCCGGAAAACGCGCTCGCGTGCGTCCAGGGCGTCAAGTTCGGCCCGGACCGCCTGCACCTCGGCTTGCACGTCCTCCGGGGCGTCCTCGACGCCATAGGGGCACTCGTCGGCCCACAACCCGTCCAGCCGCCCAGCCAGTTCGTCCCGCCGCACCTGGTCAGCCTCCGGCAGCGCCACCGTCTCGGGCCATACCCTCCGGGTGGTGTTCCACGCCAGGCGCACTGCCGCAGGGTCCGTGATGACCCACTTCCAGCCTTCCGCCCGCACTTCCTCCGCTGCCGCTTGGATGCGCTCGCCCACAAGCCACTCAAGCAGGGCGGCGTCCGTCAGCCATCCGCCTCCGTCCTCGGTGAACAGGTCGCGCCGCACCTGCCCGCCCGCGGCCTCGTAAGCGGCCAGGCCCACCAGCATCACGCGCGGGTCCTGGGCGTGGATGGTGCCCTCCGTCAACACCCGCCGGATCGCCTGCGGGGTGCGCTGCCAGTCCGGCAGGCCGGCCAGGGCGCGCTCCTGCGCGTCCCGGTCCTCGGTGACGGTGAAGGCCATGACGTGATCCAGGGTCAGCTTGCCCTCGCGGTAGGCTGCCATGATGACGGGCGACACCGCGCCAAGGCGGAGGCGCTGGCGGACCATGTGCGCCGACACGCTGAACCGGGCGGCGATCTCCTCGATGCCCGCTCCCTTGCCCTCCTTATACATTTCTGCAAAGGCTTCATAAGCATCAGCAGGGTGCAGCGCCACCCGGTCCTCGTTCTCGGCCAGGCTTGCGTCAGTGGCGTTCTCGCCCGCGATGTGGCGGCAGGGGATGGGCGCGCTGGCGGCAAGGCGCTTGCGCTGTGCCAGCAGCGTGAGCGCGCGGAACCGGCGCCCGCCCGCGACCACTTCCCAGATGCCGGTGGGCGTGCCGTCGCCGTCCGCCTGCTCGCTGACGCCAAGGTTCTGGATCAGGCCGCGGCCCGGCGCCGCGATGCTTGCGGCCAGTTCCGCGATCTCCGCGTCGGCGTAGGTCTTGCGGACGTTGCGGGGGGACAGCACCAGCTTGTTCAAGGGGACCGTGAACACGTCGGCGTTCAAGGTGATCTTCTTGGCCATGTTTCTCTCCGTCGTTGGCCGGGAACCACTCCCTGGCACACTCCATATATAGTAGGCCATAGCTTATAGTGCAATAGCTTGATAAGCCATTACATAGATAAATATTTGCTGCTAGAGTGCCCCTATGATAGAGATACGACGCGCGGCGGTTTTCAGGACATAGCTCCGTGCCCTTCGGGACGAACGGGCCAAGGCTCGGATCGCCTTACGGATAGACCGCTTGATACTGGGCAACTTCGGCGACGTGAAGCCGGTAGGGGAGGGGGTCAGCGAGCTACGCACCTTCTACGGCCCCGGCTACCGCGTTTACCTCGTCCACCGGGGTGACGTGCTGGTCATCCTGCTGTGCGGGGCGACAAGGCCACGCAAGGCCGCGATGTGGAGGGTGCGGAGGCGCTGGCCCGCGACCTGGACAAGGAGAGCAAAGATGGAAACTGACCTGTTTGACTCTGCCGAGTTCCTGGCAAGCGATGAGGCGCAAGCCGAGTATGTCAATGCGGCGCTGGAAACGGGCGAAGCCGCCTTCATCGCACGGTCGCTTGCGGTGGTCGCGCGGGCGCGGGGGGTGACGAGCCTGGCGGCGGATGCGGACGGTGCGGGAGCGGCCCTCGGGGCAGCACTGGCCATCATGCAGGCGCTGGGCTTGCGGTTCACGGCGGACAAGGCGGCATCGCGCAGGAGCCTTCAACCCGCTCTCTGACCTGGTTGGGTCAGGCCCGAAGTGGAACACGGCATAATCTGCATTGCCTATGATGTTCTTGTAATGTTCCTCGCGTAAGTTCACCATCGGCGCACCTTGCTTGGAGGGCCGATGCACCCGCCTGACTTCCACCGTGACCAACGCCTGTCGGACTGGCCCGCCTACACGTTGGAAGTGCGCTGCCCCTGTTCGCCGCGGTCCACGACGTTTCCGGTCCGGCTGCTGATCGAGCGGCACGGGGACCGTTCTTTCCGGGCCGTGCTGACCCGCCTTCAATGCTCAACCTGCAAGGGACGGCCAGCGCCGGTGTATCTCGTGGCCGGGCACCATCGGACGTTCCTGGGCGGCCCTTCGGCAGATTGGGCGTTGGAGCTGGTGCCAGCCCCTGGCGCATGATAGTGGCTTGTTGCCCTATGTCACTTGACGACATAGGAGGCATATGTCATTCTATGTCCTGTGGCGAAGGCTACGCTGATCCTGCACCGCAAGCGCCGCTACGATGACGGCGCGATCTTGGAGTTAAAGCTGTGGCAGGTGCCCGCCGCCGTCCCTGGCTCCGGGCACCTGTTCAAGTACTCCCTGTTCTACGGCAGCGGCAGGCGTCGGCTGGTCGGCTACGATAACGAGGCGGGCAAGGGCGATCACCGGCACTACGGGGACAGGGAGGAAGCCTATGCTTTCACCACGTTCCGCCAGATGCTGGCGGACTTCCTGGCCGACGTTCGCCAGCTTCGAGGGGGCAAGCTATGAGTGAGGACATGAAGATCGTCGTTGGCGGCACGGCTGAGGATGACGCCGCCGCGTTCCTGGATGCCGTCGAACGGGCCGACCGTGGCGAGCATGTGAGTGAACGGGTGATGTCGTTCCAAAGCTGGGAGGGCCTGGCGTCGGTGATGACGGGGGAACGCTACCGCCTGCTGCGGCACCTGCACGCCCATCCCGAACCCTCCATCAATGCGCTCGCCCGGTCGCTCGGGCGGCAGTATCGCCGGGTGCATGATGACGTGACGGCCCTGGAAGGGGCGGGGCTGGTGGCCCGGGGTGACGGCTCCGTGCGGACGACTGCCGACACAATCCAGGCGGAAATCCGGCTCTAGCCGGACAGGGGCGGCACCGCCGCTCCTGCTCTGCTTTACTCCGCTACTTGCGCCAGGTCCTCCGGTTGGCAGGTGGCTGCCGCCTCGCCGCCCGGCACACGATGGATAGGAGGCAGCCATCCCTCTGGGCGATTGAATGAGATTTCACAACCTTGCTGGGGGTTCAGCGAGCACATTCCGGCGCTCTGCCAGCAGGTCAGCCTTATCGACCGGAATCCCGAGCTTGTTGAAGCCTGCCATAACCAGGTGCCTGAAACGCATCTGCGGGTGATCCAGCAGGTATTCCTCCGCACGGACCCGCACGTAGCGAGGCAGGCGGATCGCCGTCGGCTTCAGCGTTGCGGCAGTGTCGCCCGGTTTAACCTGCCGCTTGCGTGGCGTCCGCATCGCGCGCTCCGGGATCATGTCCTCGTCGTCGATGGCGATCCCGAGCGCGCGCAGCCCCTGCAGGACAACGGTTCGGAACGTCGATCCCTCATGGGCGATCATGTAGGCTTCCACGCCCTCGCGGACATATATCGGCAGTTCAAGGTTGCTCGCGATCATCCGGCGGTCGCTGGCGCCGGCCGCCACACGGCGGCCCGGCGCGGGCAGGCTTTGTGCCAAGGAAGCGTCTCCGAACATTGGGCACGTCTCCTTACCACACGGGGCGGTCATAACGAAGGGCGCAGGGCCAAGAACGCCAGCCCGACTTTCGCCGGGCTGGCGGCCTAGGCAGATGGCTTAGTCGAAGCTGCGCCAGAACCCCTTGCCCCGGCGCGCGCGCCGGTCGGACTTGACGCGCTCTGCTGCGATGCCGAGCGCCGCGAGGTCCCGCCTTATGACATCACGGCAAACGCCGATCTCCTCGGCGATGTATTCAAAGTTCCGGCCCTTCTTACGCATCTCAAGGATTGCCGTGACTTCATGTTCGAGCAACGTCATGCGGGGTGCTGCCTGCACTGCCGCCGACCTGCGCTGGTGCTCAATCCACTGTGGCTCAGCGGCGAGTTCCCGCCTTATGACTTCGAGGCAGATACCGATCTTCTTGGAAATATACTTATATGAGCACCCTTTCTCGCGCATTTCGATGATTGCTGTCACCTCGTTGGGGAACAGCGTCATCCGGCGCGCTTCTTGCGCCGCTGCCAGCTTGCGGCGGTGCTCGGTCCACCGCGGGTCAACAGCGATATACGTGAGCTGTGCCGCCGAAAGCTTGGCCTTCTGGTCCGCGCTGGTCGCCGGGCGTATGATCCGTCGGCTGCGCTGGGCGTCGTTGCGCCCTTGCGCCGGCTGAAACCCGGCCTTGCAAAAGGCATTGGTAGGCGCGATGTTGGTGAGAGCCTGAGACACTGTATGCACCTTCGTTTTGGGTGATCTCCCGTCCGGTGTTGCGAGCACTGGACGGGAGCGCTTTTGGTCTGGTTTCAAGAGGCCATTAATTCGTATTCGGCATGGTCTTCCTTTCCGTCCGGGCTTGGCGCCGCGCCTTGCCTCTGAAAAAGAGTATGCACTATGGAACGCTAAGGTCATAGTGAAATATGGCATGGCTTTGTAAAGAAAACGTGATATAGCAAGGACTTGCGTATGCGTATTCGTTGTTGATGTTGCGCCCAAATGTCCGCATAATGCGGACGTGGCAAGGAGATCAGCCCCGGCCCGATTGAGAGGGAAAACCCCGATGAGCGCCAGCATGGCAGACTACCCGGAACGCCTGAACCTCGCGGAGCAAGTCGCCCGCATCGAGCGTTCACAGGAAGAAACCCGTAAGTTCGTGGCCGAACAGCACAAACTGATGGCCAAATAGAGCAAGCTCCTTGCCGAAGCTGGCAACCTCCGGGTCAGCCGCTTCGTCACCCCAACTGCCGCGATTGTCGCGGCCCTTGCCGCCTTGACCGCTGCCGCTCCGGTGCTGGTCCGCTGGTTCGGGGGAGGGGGATGAACCCTGACCTGCTCCGGGAGTGCCTTGCCTTGCTGCGCTGGTCGCAGCGGGGCCTAGCGGCTGCCTTGGCGGTGGATGAGCGGCAGGTTCGTCGCTGGGCAACCGGCGAAGCCCTCATCCCTGAACAGGTCGCGGCATGGCTGGAACGCCGTGCTGCGGCTATGGCGGCTGATCCGCCGCCCATCCGCCAAGCGGCCTCACTGGAAGCGGCCGACCTTGTGAACCAAGCCAGCCGGTGCCGGCGTGACGCCTCCCGCTTCTGACAAGCCCGAGCCTGTCACCTTGCGCCAACACGTCGCCGCGCTGCCGCCTCATGTCCTGGCAGCCTGGCGCAGCCGCTATGGCGTGACTGATGGAGTGGACCTGGAAGCCCGTGCGATGCTTGGCCAGGAGGCCGCCGCCGTCCGCGCGGGGGGCGTCCAGCCGGACGCCTTAACAGGCTGGATGCGCCTTACTGACATGGTGGTGCGGGTGGGGTCGCCCTCCCCGGAACTCATTGCGGCGGCTACGCTCGCCGGGCTTGCAGCCGGTTTGCGACCGCAGGGTTTCGAGGCACCGGCTGCGAAACTGGAGGCCGGGGAGGCAGGCTAAGTGTATTACGCGCTCGGGCCTTCCGACCCATAATGGGTGGCACAAGCAGATGGAGCGATTCGCATCATGCGAAAGATTGGGTGCCTTGGTGTATGTCTAGGTCTATGGGTCGTTGCAATCCCAGCGCAAGCACAGACCGCTACGCCCTATGTGATAGGGCTCGGGTCCCAGTACTGCCGGGAGGTCACTGCCCAGTTGCAGAGGCCGGATCAAGCCCTTCAGAAGACTGGGTATGAAGCGTGGGCGCAAGGATGGCTGTCTGCCACGAGCGCGCTGCGCAGTTTGGAGAATAAGCCTGTCCCCGACCTGTCAAGACCGAGTTTCGGGGAGCAAGCTCGGTGGACATGGCTCGCACACTATTGTGCTACTCACCCTGACGAACGCTTCTGGGAAGCGGCCACCATGCTAACCGCCTATCTGATGTCTCCATCCCAGTAATATCAGCCCCTAAAAAGGGCCTGATCCAACATCGCTGCTTTGAGCCGCAAAGTAGTGGCGTCCCGGTGAGGCCTGCTCTAATGGGATGTCGGCGCGAGATGATCCGAGCACTCCAAAGAGGTGATCGCGGCGTTCCGGGACTTGACGCTTTCACTGTTCGCGGTGGAATGCTTTTTGGCTAATCTTCTTTCGTGAATCCGACTGAGTTTATCGCCAAGTGGCAAGCCAGCACCCGCAACGAGCGGGCGGCGGCGCAAGAACACTTTCTCGACCTGTGCGCCTTGCTTGGTGAGCCGACGCCCAACACGGACCCGACCGGCGCGGCCTATGCCTTCGAGAAGGGCGCCACCAAGGCCAGTGGCGGCGACGGCTGGGCCGACGTGTGGCGCCGCGGCCGGTTCGCCTGGGAGTACAAGGGCAAGCATAAGGATCTGGACGCCGCCCATCGGCAGCTCCTGCAGTATGCCGGCGCGCTGGAGAACCCGCCGCTGCTGGTGACCTGCGACATCGAGCGCATCGTTATCCGCACCAATTGGACTAACGCCGTCTCGGAGCGGCACGAGGTCCGCCTTGACGAGCTGGCCGACCCGCGGCGCCTGGCGCTGCTCAAGGCCGTGTTCTCCGACCCCGAGCGGCTGCGGCCAGGCAAGACCCGCGCCGCGTTGACGGCAGAGGCCGCCGCGCGCTTCGCCGAGCTGGCCGGGCGATTGCGCGCCCGCGGGCACGAGGCGCAGGCGGTGGCGCACTTCGTCAACCGGCTGGTGTTCTGCTTGTTCGCCGACGACGTGGACCTGCTGCCGCCTGGCCTGTTCGAGCGGATGCTAGACGCCTCACGCCGTGCGCCCGCACGGTTCGAGGGCTACGCCCGGCGCCTGTTCGCCGCCATGGCGCAAAGGGGCGGTGAGGTGGATTTCACCCCCGTCGCCTGGTTCAACGGCGGCCTGTTCGACGACGACGGCGCCCTACCGCTGGACGCGGCCGACATTGCCCTAGTGCAGAGCGCGGCGGCGCTGGACTGGGCAGAAGTTGACCCCTCCATCCTGGGCACCCTGTTCGAGCGTGGCCTCGACCCTGACAAGCGCAGCCAGCTTGGGGCGCACTACACGGCACGCGAGATGATCGAGCTGCTGATTGACCCGGTGGTGCGCCGCCCTTTGCTGGCCGAGTGGGCGAAGATCAAGGACGGGATCGCCGCGGTGATGGCCGTGGCCGCTGACCTGGCCGCCTCCACCAAGGCTAGGCGCGCGGCGCCAGGCCGAGCAACGGCGCTGTTCCGCGGCTTCCTGGACCGGCTGCGCGCCTTCCGCGTGCTGGACCCGGCCTGCGGGTCCGGCAATTTCCTCTACCTGGCCTTGCTGGCGCTCAAGGACCTGGAACACCAAGCCATGGTGGAGGCGGAGGCGCTGGGCTTGCAGCGGGAGTTCCCGCAAGTGGGTCCGGAAGCCGTGCTGGGGCTGGAGGTGAACCCGTATGCCGCCGAGCTGGCGCGGGTGTCGGTCTGGATCGGGCACATCCAGTGGGCGCGTCGGCACGGCTACCCTGCGCCATCCGACCCGGTGCTGCGGACGCTGAACACCATTGTCACCCGGGATGCGCTGCTGGCTGACGATGGCGCCGGGGACACCGTCCTGGCATCCTGGCCGACGGCGGACGCCATCGTGGGCAACCCGCCGTTCCTGGGCGGCAAGCGGCTACGGACTGTGTTGGGGGACACCTACTGCGCCCGGCTGTTCGCGGCCTATGCCGGGCAGGTGCCGGCAGAGGCGGACTTGGTGTGCTACTGGTTCGCACGGACACAGGCGGCCATCGCCGCCGGCACGGTAGCGCGGGCCGGCCTGGTCGCCACCAACAGCATCCGCGGCGGCGCCAACCGGCGTGTTCTGGACCCGCTAGCGCAGGTGGGAACGATCACGGACGCCTGGGGCGACGAGCCGTGGACGCTGGACGGCGCGGCAGTGCGCGTGTCGCTGGTTTGCTGGGGGAAGGACCGAGCGGCAGCGCCCCTGCTGGATGGAGTGGCAGTGCCGACGGTTCATGCGGACCTGACAGCGGGAGCTGCGAACCTGACGACAGCGCGCAAGCTGGCGGAGAACGCGGGCGTAGCCTTCCAAGGTTCAAAGAAGGTTGGGCCATTTGAGGTGCCCGGCGAGGTCGCCCGCCGTTGGCTGCTAGAACCCAGCAACCCAAACGGGCGTCCAAACTCGGACGTTCTGCGCCCAAGCTGGATCGGGATAGACGTTGCTCGGCAACCTCGTGACGTTTGGATTGTGGACTTCACTGGTCTGACCCAGTCGCAGGCAGCGTTCTACACCTCGCCCTATGCCTATGTGGTCCAACACGTGAAGCCAATGCGCGATGCCAATGCGCGTGATACACGCCGTCTCAACTGGTGGCTGCACGGCGATGCGCAGCCAAAGATGCGGGCTGCCATCAAGTCTGGAGAACGTTGCATTGTGACGCCCGAAGTTTCGAAGCACCGCATCTTTGCGTGGGCGCCGCGACCTGTTCTCCCAGACTGCAAGCTGATGGTGGTCGCGCGGAACGACGATGTGACGTTCGGCATCCTACAAGGTCGGCTTCACGAGATTTGGGCACTGGCCGCAGGGTCGTGGCACGGCGTGGGCAACGACCCTCGCTATACCCCCTCCACAACCTTCGAGACTTTCCCCTTCCCACCCGGCCTAACGCCCGACCGCCCAGCCACGTCCTACGTCGCCAGCCCACACGCAGAGGCTATCGCGCAAGCAGCGCAGGCGCTGGTTACGGCGCGAGACCATTGGCTGAACCCGCCGGAGCTGGTCACGTGCACGCCGGAGGTGGTACCAGGCTATCCCAACCGGCTGCTGCCTCGCGGTGCATCCGCTGCTGCTACGCTCCGCACCCGAACGCTCACCGCGCTATACAACACCCGTGGCACCCCGGCCGGAGCTTGGCTGGACGGCCTGCATCGCACGTTGGATGACGCCGTTGCAGCCGCCTATGGCTGGCCGACCGATCTCCCTGACACGGACGTGCTCAGCCGCTTGCTGGCGTTGAACCAAGCCCGCCTGGCTTCTTAGGCCGGGGGTGTTACGTTCTGAAACCACCGTTTGTAACGGGTGGACTGGACGGGACAGGCAGGTTAGAGTTGGGATTGTAGTCCAGACTGGGAGCATCGTCCTATCGCAGCCGCCGCACGGGCCTTCGTGGCCTACTACCGCGTCAGCACCGATAAGCAGGGGCAGTCCGGCCTCGGGCTGGATGCCCAGCGTGCCGCGGTCGAACTGCACGCGCGATCCGTCGGCGCCGAGGTGGTCGCCGAGTTCCAGGACGTGGAAAGCGGGCGCAAGGCGGACCGGACTGGACTGGCGGCGGCACTGGCCACCTGCCGGGCCAAGCGCGCGACGCTGCTGATCGCCAAACTCGACAGGCTGGCCCGCAGCGTGGCCTTCATTTCTAACCTGATGGAAGGCGGCGTGGACTTCGTCGCCGCCGACATGCCCAGCGTGAACCGGCTGACCGTGCACGTGCTCGCGGCTGTGGCCGAGCACGAGCGCGAGATGATCTCGCAACGGACCAAGGCGGCGCTCGCTGCGGCCAAGGTGCGCGGCACGCGGCTAGGCAATCCGCGCCTACCGGCAACCGGCACCTTGACCGCGGTGCCGGCGCCGGCCACGCCTGGAGGCAGGATCCGGGCCGCTGCGGCGCAGGCCCGTGCGGTCGCGGCATACGGGCCAGTGATCGAGAAGGCGCGTGCCGAGGGCGCCCTTTCGCTGGGCGACTACGCCCAGGCGCTCCAGGCGGCGCGGCTGCTGACGCCGCAAGGCGACGACCGTTGGTCGCGGCCGTCCGTGGCCCGCGTTCTGCGTTACTGCAAGGAGGTCACCGCGACGGTTGACCAGGCTTCTGCAGCATAACGGAGTGGCCTGAACCTCAGCGCGGCCAGAACAAATTTATCGCAATCTCGGGCACGTTCTGCCACGGACCAAAGCGTGCGTTATTGCCGATAAGGGCACGTTGCTGCGCTCAACCTCATGCCGAAATCCAAGATTATTGCGAACTCGGCCCCGCGACAATGGGCGTGATGCTACCCGGTCCCATTCTGTCCGGGAATCCATCTTTATCGGACA
>CAXTOB010000080.1:0-18442 GCA_964245505.1 uncultured Acetobacteraceae bacterium
GCCATCAGGTTGACCGTCGTGGCGGTCCCGCCCGGCCGCGCGCCGTGGAAGCCGGCCCATAGGCGGCGC
Organism: uncultured Acetobacteraceae bacterium; assembly: GCA_964245505.1. GTDB lineage: Bacteria > Pseudomonadota > Alphaproteobacteria > Acetobacterales > Acetobacteraceae > DASWOJ01. The sequence continues at coordinate 70 of CAXTOB010000080.1, forward strand.
AGCCCCGGGAAGCGGCGGATTGCCAGCGCCTCCACCCGGGCGTCCTCGACCAGTCCTACCAGCGCGACCTGCAACGGCTTGAGCTGCAACAATGGATGCCGGACCGCTGGCGCCGTCAGGTGTGCGTAGGCGTGGGCCGACGCGGCACGATACAGCTCCCGCATGCCTGATGCGGGCAGGCCGGTGAATACTGGCGGCAGCAGCGCGATGCCTGAGGAAATCATCGTGCGCCGTGGCGGGCCGTCGGCTCCGGGCGGCCCCGCTTTCAGCCGGGACTCGCCGCCCCATAGGCCCGCGACGAAGGCGTCCAGCATCCGCTCGCAGTCGGCGAAGCCCGGCGCACCCGACCGGCGCAGCAGCAGCGCCTTGGCCAGCGGGTCGTCGAGCCGGAAGAACGCCGCCCGCCGTGCCTTGTCGTTGACCGTCGCCTTCAGTCCGGCGGCGACGAAGTCAACGAAGCCCAGCGCGTCGCCGCCGGCCAGCAGGACCTCTACTTGGCGCGCCACGCCTTGGACCAGCCCCGGCGCTTCCTGCGCCAGCCGGTCCAGGCCGCGCCACCATGCGGCCTGATTGGCGGGATCGCCCTGGGTCAGCCGGATTGCGGCCGGCAGGGCTTCCAGGCACGCGAGCGCCGCACGCGCGCCGGCATGACGGCAGATGCCTGCCGCGGCCTGCCCGCCCGCTAGCACCGTCTGCAGCAGGCCCGGCCCGGCCGCCGCACCGGCTTGCCAGAATGCGCCGATGCAGGAGGGGCCGGCGTTGACCCGCAGCAGTTCGAGCGTGATGGCGGCCCAGTCCTCGATCACTGCCGCATCCGCGTGCGCCAGGCGCTGCCAGGCCTGCGTGAAGCCGGGCCGCAGCACCTCCCGGTCGCGCACCAGCCGGCGCACCTGATCCATTGCGGTGGTGCCGCCGGCGTGCAGGACCGAGGCACTCACGGGACAGCACTCATAGGACAGCACTCACGGGACACACTCATGGGGGGCAGCCGTCACGCCGCGCAGGCCGCGATTACAGCCTCAAGGGCTTCCCGCATGTCGGCGTCGTCGGTCAGCGGCAGCACCACGCTGGCCCGGAGCGCCGCGTCGGCTGGAATGCCCGCCGCGATCAGCCGCCCGGCATGGACGATCATGCGGGTGGATGCCCCCTCGCTCAGCCCGCGTCCGCGCAGGTTGCGCGTGCCGGCGGCGACGCCCACCAGGCTGTCGGCGGTGCGCTGGTCCACCGATGCTTCGCGCGCGACGATGGCGGCCTCGGCGTCGCGGGCGGGGTAGGTGAAGTCTATCGCGACGAAGCGCTGCTTGGTGGACTCCTTCAGGTCCTTCACCGCGCTCTGGTAGCCGGGGTTGTAGGACACCACGAGCAGGAAGTCCGGGTGCGCCGCCACCAGCTCGCCCTTGCGGTCCAGCGGCAGGACCCGGCGGTTGTCGGCCAGCGGGTGGATGACGACCGTGGTGTCCTGCCGGGCCTCGACGACCTCATCGAGGTAGCAGATCGCGCCGTGCCGTACGGCGGTCGTCAGCGGGCCGTCCTGCCAGACCGTGCCCTCGGCGGTCAGCAGGTAGCGTCCGGACAGGTCGGCGGCCGTCATGTCCTCGTGGCAGGCGACGGTGATCAGCGGGCGTTGCAACTGCCAGGCCATATGCTCGACAAAGCGCGTCTTGCCGCAGCCGGTCGGACCTTTGAGCATCAATGGCAGCCGGCTGGCGGCGGCTGCGGTGAACACGGCCTCCTCGTCGGCGGTCTGGTGGTAGAACGGGGGGCTGGTGATCTGGTAGGGCGTCAGGTCCAACGCGCGCTCCTGTTTGCGATGCGGCATTCAGCGCCGATGATCCGCCGGGTTCAACGGGAATCAGGCGTTGCCCGGCCTGCTGTGCCGGCCTACAACGGCGCCTGCCAGATCGGCTGGACCGGCGGATACTGCATCAGCTCCAGGTGGGTCAGCATTCCGTTCAATTTCCGCCACCGTGACCCCACCTGCGCCAGCAGCGAGGTGGCCGCGTTGCGGTCGCCGCGGAAGTTCGACAGCTTCAGGTGCGGCTGCCAGTAGGCCGGGCGGTAGTGGAGGTCCACCTCCTCCTCCGGCAATTCCATGAAGACGGTGTGGTGGAGGGCGAGCAGCGCGTCGGTTGGCGGGACACGCAGGCTGAGCGTTGGCGGTGTGCCGGGGATGATGCATGGGGCGGCGAAGGTGACGGGCAGCGCCCCCATCTCGGGCAGCTTCCACTTGAGCACCTCCACGAGCGTTTCCGCGCGGACGCGGTCGGCGACGACCAGGACCGTGACGCATGGCCCGTACTGCGTGACCAGGTCCTGGTCGCGGATGTGCAGCGAGGCAAGGCCGGCGTAAGCGCGCTCGATCTCGAGCGAGGTGTTTGGGTCCGGGGTCAGGTTGAATGCAATCGGCAAAGGCGGCCGCCTTGTTCCCTTTGCACGCCGCGGACAGCCTTGCGTGCCAGCCGGGTCCACGTTGACGGGATGCGGACGAAATCTCAACAGTCGGATTGGGTCAGCCGGGGCCACGAACTCATGTTTCAGGGGTGATGTCTTGGCGCCGGGTTGATCTGATGTGGCGTTTGCTGATCTGGGGCGCCCCATTTCCACCGGGTCCCGCCGTTGTGCCGTACCAGTCCCGCGTTGGCATGCTGTTTATCGCCTGGGTGCGCGACCCTCCTTCCCGCGGCGGAGTCCTGCCACTGGAGTTGCCGGAATGATCGCAAAACACTGAAGGGTACTATCGCGCCGTGTCGCGCGTTGGACGGGACCCTGTGATGGAGGCCTCCTTGCGTCTTGCGCCGTTGCCGCCCAATGAACTCTCGCCTGGCCTCAAGCCGTTCTATGACGACATGCTGAAAGGGATCGAGGCCCACCTCAAGGGCTTCGTGTCGAAGCGGGCGGATGGGGCGCTGGTTGGCCCGTTCAATCCGATGCTGCACTTTCCGCAGTTTGGGCAGCCTGCCTGGGATTATACCAAGGCGCTGATTGAGAACTCTACCCTGCCGAAGCCTGCGCATGAGGTGGCGATCCTTGTTACCGGCGCACGGTTCGGGTCGCGGTATGAGCTTTATGCGCATGAGCGTGTCGGGGAGACGGCGGGTCTTTCCAAGGCCAAGGTCGCCACCATCGTGGCGGGCGAGCGGCCGGGCGACCTGACGGCCGAGGAGGGCGTCGCTTATGATCTTGCCGCGGCGCTGACCCGGGGAGGGCCGTTGCCTGAGGCGACTTATCAGGCGGCGATCGAGGCCTTTGGCGACCAGGGTACGGCGGAGTTCGTTTACCTGATCGGCGGCTACTGCCTGGTGTCGGTCATGCTTAATGCCTACGACGTGTCGGTTCCCGGGCGGGAGGAGGGGCTCGGTTGACGGGTCCCTCATTGGCGGCCCGCCCATAGGCGCCCGGCGTCCATCCATCCACTCGGCTACGGAGGCATAGCGTATGTCCGGTCCGCTTGACGGCGTAACGGTGATTGATCTTACCTCGATGATATCTGGTCCGCTCGCCACCATGATGCTTGGCGATCAGGGGGCGGACGTGATCAAGGTCGAGAACCCTAGCGGGGGCGACCATACGCGGGCCGCCGCCAACCGCCGGGGCGGGATGTCGGCGTCGTTCCTCAACAACAACCGCAATAAGCGGTCGGTTGTGCTGGATCTCAAGACTGAGGGCGGGCGGTCCGCGTTGCTGCGGCTTTCGGCCAAGGCTGATGTGTTCGTGCAGAATTTCCGCCCTGGTGTTGCCGACCGGATTGGCATCGGGGAGGCGGCGATCCGCCGGGTTGCGCCGGACATCGTCTATGTTTCGATCAGCGGTTTTGGCGAGGACGGACCGTTTGCCTCCAAGCCGGTCTATGACCCGCTGGTGCAGGCCATGTCGGGCTTGGCCACGGTGCAGGCGGGGTCTGATGAGGAGCGGCCACGGCTGGTGCGGACGATCCTGCCGGATAAGCTAACGGGCATCGTTGCGGCACAGGCGATTACCGCGGCACTGCTGGCTCGGGCCCGGACCGGGCAGGGGCAGCATGTCCGGCTGTCGATGCTGGAGGCGGTGATCGCATTCCTGTGGTCGTCTGATATGGGCAGCCAGACCTTCGTTGGCGACGATTTGCCGCAGCAGGAGGCGGCCAGCTTTACCGACCTGATCTATGAGACTGCGGACAAGCCGATCAGCGTTGCCGTGCAATCGAACCATGAGTGGGAGGCGCTGAGCCGTGCGTTGGCGCAGCCCGGGTGGCTGCAAGATGACCGTTTCCGCACGCCTGCGCTCCGGCAGCGGCATATCAACGAGCGCCTTGCCATGACGCAGGAGGTGCTTCGCACGGGTACGGCGGCGGAGTGGCTGGCGGCGTTGACCCTGGCCGGGGTGCCGTGCGCGCCGGTGCTTACTCGTACGGACACCTTGTCCGATCCGCAGATCGTTGCGAACGGCATCGTGGTGGAGGCCGAGCATCCCGCCGCCGGGCGGATACGGCAGGGGCGTCCGGCGGCTCGGTTCTCGGTTACTCCGCAGGCGATCCGTGGCGCCGCGCCGGGCTATGGGGAGCATACCGAGGCCGCTTTGCTGGAGGCTGGGCTGACGCAGGCCGAGGTTGCTGCGTTGCGGGAGCAGGGCGCGTTTGGGCCGGGCTTGGAGCAGATGGCATGATCGATTTCCATTACTGGCCGACGCCGAATGGCTGGAAGGTCGCGATCATGCTGGAGGAGACCGGGCTGGAGTATCGCATGCTGCCGGTCAACATCGGGCGCGGCGAGCAGCATACGGCGGAGTTCCTGGCGATCAGCCCCAATGGCCGCATGCCGGCGATCGTGGATCATGATGCCGACGGCGGCCCGCTCGCGATCTTCGAGTCGGCGGCTATCCTGCTGCATCTGGCGGACCGTTCTGGCCGGTTTGCGCCGACCGGCGCGCGGGAGCGGGTGGTGTTGATGGAATGGCTGTTTTGGCAGATGGCCAACCTTGGGCCGATGGCGGGGCAACTCAGTCATTTCGTCAATTATGCGCAGGGGGAGCACCCTTATTCCAAGCAGCGCTATGCCGGGGAATATGCCCGCTGCCTGGGTGTGCTTGAGCGGCGTTTGGAGGACAGGGAATTTATCCTTGATGATTACTCGATCGCGGATATGGCATCGTGGCCCTGGGTGCTGATTGCCAAGCCGTTGGGTCAGTCGCTGGAGCCATTCCCGAACGTGTCGCGTTGGCGGGATGCCATCAAGGACCGGCCAGGCGTCCGGCGTGGGGTTGACTTGGGAAAGGAGCTGCGGCGCAAATCGCCGCCCACGGACGATGAACGCCGGATCTTGTTCAATCAAACGGTCGCCGCGGCTGGGACGTGAGGCAGGGCGCGCGTGCGCCGGTGCTTTCATGCCAGGGGCGGGCTCCGCGACTTTGTCGGCCCAACTTGTTCGACGCATGGCGGCCTGTAACGGGTGGCCAACCTACCGGTCTGAAGCAGGCAGCCATCGACCATGACTTGGCGGTGCTGCGTCGCGGCTTGGAAAGCGTCGCTGGGCAGGGCAGGGTGTCGGCGTCATGAGCGAATTCTGGGCCGACCTGCTCCGCATCCGGCCGGGGGCGCTGTTAGCAGCCCATATCGTGCTCGCTTCGCTCGTGACGGCGCATGCGCTGCTGCGCAAGCGCGACGTGGGGTCGGCCACGGGCTGGATCGGCCTGGCCTGGCTGGCGCCGATTATGGGCACGGTGCTTTACCTGATGTTCGGCATCAACCGTGTGCAGCGCCGGGCACGACGGCTCCGGCCGGCGGGCGACAGGCGGGGCGGCCCGCCTGACCAGCCGGAAGCCAGCAGCGATGGCCACCTGCGCCCGCTGGAGCAAGGGATCGGCCGCATTACCGGCAGCCCACTGCTGCCTGGCTCGGTGCAGGTTTATCAAGACGGCGACGAAGCATATCCGCCGATGCTGGCGGCGATCGCGGCGGCGCGGCACAGCGTCTGCTTGTCGTCCTATATCTTCCGCACGGATACCTGGGGCAGCCGGTTTACCGACGCGCTGGCTGATGCCCACCGGCGCGGTGTTGCGGTGCGGGTGCTGATTGACGGGATCGGCGGCGGGTGGCTGCTGTCGCGCGCCTATCACCGGCTGCGGGGGCAGGGCGTGCCGGCGGCGCGTTTCATGCACTCGCTGCTGCCCTGGCGCATGCCGTTCATCAACCTGCGCTCGCACAAGAAAACGCTGGTGGTGGACGGGACGGTCGCCTTCACCGGCGGCATGAACATCGCCGATGAGAACGTCATGGCGACCCATCCGCGGCAGCCGGTGCAGGACACCCACTTCCGGGTCGAGGGGCCGGTGGTGGCGCAGATCGCTGCGGACTTCGCGCAGGACTGGAACTTCGCCACGGACGAGGATCTGCAGGGCACCCCTTGGTTTCCGGACCTGTCCGGCGACGATGGAGCGCCGGCGCGAGTGGTGGAGTCCGGGCCAGATAAAGACTTGGAGAAGATCGAGTTCGCGGTCCTGCAGGCCGTTGCCTGCGCGCGGGACAGCATCGCGGTGATGACGCCATACTTCCTGCCGGACGAGCGGCTGACGACTGCACTGGCGCTGGCGTCCATGCGTGGGGTTTCGGTGGACGTGGTGATCCCTGAACGGAGCGATCACCGGTTCGTGGACTGGGCCACCCGCGCCAATGTCGGGCCGCTCCTGGACGAGGGGGTGCGGATCTGGCGCTGCCCGCCGCCGTTCCGCCACTCCAAGCTCATGGTCGTGGATGGGAAGTGGTGCCTGGTTGGGAGCTGCAACTGGGATATTCGCTCGTTCCGGCTGAACTTCGAGTTGTGTTTGGAGGTGATTGACGAGGGCTTGGCCGGGCGGCTTGCGGCGTTGATGGTCGCCAACCATGGCGCCGCGCTGACGCAGGCGGACCTGGACCGGCGTTCACTGCCGGTTCGGCTGCGCGACCATGCGGTTCGGCTGATGCTGCCTTATCTTTAGGGATTGGGGACCGGGGTTGGGCGGAGTTGGCCTATTCTGGGCACGGGCGGATGAGGCGGAGGGAGAGGGGCGCTGCCTGCATGGCGCCGCATCATGTGGTGCTTATGCCCAATGCCCTCGCTCTGACCGCTTCCGTCATTGCGAGGAGCGCAGCGACGCGGCAATCCATGGCGGCAAGGACCGTGCTGGCGGCCCTGGATTGCCGCGCCGCAAGCGGCTCGCAATGACGGCTCGGCAACGCAGGTTTCGGTGCGAAGAGCGGTTGGTATTATGGAGACGAGTGAGGTGGTTGGGGACGCGATCTTCTAGGGCGTGGGCATTCTTGATGTCTTGGTGCACTGACTGCGGGCTACTTCCACTTCGCCGTTCGTCCGCGGCTCGCCCGGGTCGGTGCATGGAAGTCGTCCGGCTTGGTACGCACCCAGGCGACGAAGCGGGCCAGTTCCGGGTCATCGCGCAACGCCGCTGGGTCGGCCAAGCGGCGGGCGATCTCGGCCTCGGTGTAGCGGGCGTGGATGGCGGAGTGACAGATCTGGTGCAGGCGCACCGTGCCCAGATGCGTGCCGCCCTTCAGGCGTGGGACCAGATGATGTCGGGACGAGCGGGCCTGCGGTGGGATGGTCCGGCCGCATAGGACGCAGGAGTGAGGCACGTCCTGCTCGTCCAGACTTCCTGATGGTGTCTGCTTAACCTGGTGCCGTCTCATGCCGGGACAGGTGGATCGTCCGGGGCGGGTTTAAAGCGGGTGCGGCAGCCCCTGCCGGGCTGGGCACTTCTGAGATCAGCAGTGCGGGTGCGGTGACGCCGGATCGCTCAGGGGACGGTGCCCCAGGCCATCGCGGTCAGGCCCCCCACCTTGTTCGAGGGCAGACGTGCCTCCAACTGGCATGCCGCCAACAGAAGGATGTTCGCCAATGGTCCGGCCGGGCGCATTTGGCTGGCGATGGGGACCGGGCGGCCCAGGCGGCGGGTCACGTGTTCGGGCAGGCGGGTCGCCGCTGCGATGGGCAGCAGAAGCCCGTAAAGGTAGCGTGCGCCGTCCACCTGCAGCCCGGCCTGGCGCAGTACTGCCTGCAGCTCCGGCAGCGTGTAGCGGCGGCGGTGTTCCAGGAACTCGTCGTGTGCGCTCCACATCCACTGGAAGGCCGGCACGGTGGCCACGAGCTGGGTTCCTGGACGGGCAGCGCGGATGTACTCGGCGGCTAAACCGATGTCGTCGTCCACATGCTCCAGCACGTCCATCATCAGGATCAGGTCGGACGGCTGTTTCGGGGCGTGCCGGCGAAACAGCAGGGGGCGCCCGGCATGCTCCTCATCCCAGGCGGCGTCGTAGCCAGGGTCCACGCAGATGGCCTGGCCGGCGCCACGCTCAAGCAGGTGGCGGGAGAAGAACCCGGCGCCGGCGCCCACGTCCAGGACCGTGCCGGGCAGCTTACCGACGACGCGGTCCAGCGCGTCGGCCTTGGCGCGGTAGTACCAGTGCTGGGCGGCGTCTTCCCTTAGGAGTTGCCGTTCCTTCAAATCCACAATGGTCCTCCAAGGCTTGCGTTCGGCTTCCGGCGTTGGAGCGGGGCGCCCGTCTGTGACAGGAGGGCCGGCATGGGGGCACATTGGCGGCTGGCGGGATCATGGAGACGCATGCTTGGCCTCCAGGGCTATGGTGGCCAGCGATGCCGGTAGGGCCTGCGGGCTGGCGCTGCACACCGTCATGAGCGGTCCAAGCCGGCAGGTTAATTCAGGATGCGCCATCACCGGGCGCAGGTAGGCCACCAGGGACCGGCTGTTCAGCACCGGCACCGTGCAGTCCGGCGCCGTCCGCGGCGCATACACCGTGTTGGTCGGCACGCCGGCCTGGGAGGCCATCAGTTGCAGCTCCACTGCGGCGATTATCAGCGGTAGGCTGGATGGATCTTTGGGCAGGCAGCCAAAGGGCGGGTCAACCACGAGCTGATCGGCGCCGGGCAGCACGGATAGCCAGGCTGCCCGGTCGAGCACCGGCTCTGGCATTCCCGCAGCGGACGCGCGGACCGTCTGGCGCAGCGGCATCACGGTGACGCACTGGATCGCCGCTGCCAGCAACAGGGCCAGCCCGCCCTGTTTCCGCTGCGCGGCTGCGACGATGGCGAGGGCGGTGACGAGATACATGGCCACCCAGGCGAACCGTCCGCTCGACCGGAAGATGCCAGCCGCCCAAAGCAGGCTTTTTGGCAAGGGTATGCTGAGCAGGTGGGTGCTGCCGAGGTAAACCTCGTTCGAGATGGCCAGCAGCAGGAACCCGGTGGTGATCGTGAGGAGCCAGGGGTGACGCCGCGTTCCTTGCGTCAAGTATCCGGCCAGGCTTCGCCATCCGGCAACGATCAGCAGCAGTGCGCCGAAGCCTAGGAAGATCGCGCCCTCGTATTGGCCGCCGGTGCCGTCCACGGTGTAGGCGGTTCCGCCGGGCAGCACGAAATCATACGGCAGGACCGGCGACAGCAGGTTGGTCGAGTAGATGCCGAAACCTGTGTCGGACGCTGTTCCGCCCGATGCTCCGTAGCCCAGGGCGAGCATGGCGCCGGCTGTTCCGGCTGCGAGTGCTGCCAGCACTGCTGCTGCGGACCATCGCGGCAGCCGCCGGTCGGTCCCGGCCTGTAGGATGGCCGCGGCCATGATCCCACCTACCATCAGGAATAGGTATGGGCTTATCAACAGGCTGCCGATGCACAGGGCCGATGACCATGCGAGGACGGCACCGGCACGCAGCCGGGGTGCGGCATGCAGCCGGACGTAGATGGCCAGCGCCAGCGGCACGAGCGCTTGGGCCATCAGCGACAGGTGCCCCCAGCGGCTGATCAGCGCTGGCATTGACACTCCGATGACCGACGCTGCCACGGCGGCCACCAAGCTGCGGGCTCCCAGGGCTCGCACGAGGCCGGTGAAGGCTAGACCCATCCCAATAATGCACAGCCCGGACCATAGGCCGTATAGGGGGAAGACGCGGCCGGTTGCTTGGAACAGCAGGCGGCCTACCAATGCGACGGCCGGCACGCAGTCAGTGAACAGGACGTTGGACCCGTTGCGTCCTAGTCCTGCCACTTGAAGCAACGGCCAGCGCCAGATGTCCTGGACAAACACAAGGTAGCCTGAGGATGCCGTCAGCATATCCGCCGACGCCCCGCCGATGGTGCCGCGCGGGTTATCCCAGAACGGCGACGTTCCCAGCAGCACCTGAAGTGGGAGCAGCGCCAGTGCGCCGGCCAGTCCGACTAATAGGCTCAGTAGCCAGGGCAGGCCAGGCATGGACCTGGCCGCCGCAGCCGTCAGGGGAATGCTTGCTGCGCCCGCACTGCTCATTGCGGACCATTAACTGTCCCTTACGGGACCGGACAGGTGCCGGCTGTTTAGGAATTGTCGTCGCGTGTCGGCAGATGCATCAGCGCCGTCCGGCGAACCCCGTCAGCGCCGCCAGCAGCAGCGCCGCCCGCGGCATCGCGAGCCTGCCGTCGCCATGCCGGACCTCGCTGGCTAGCACCGTTGCCGATGTCGCTGCCAGCATTGCGCTGCCCAGCATGCGTGTCGAGCGTGCGGCGAGCAGCGCGCCTCCGGCCATCTCCGCCGTGGCGACGACGCGTTTGCTCGTGCTGCTCCAGCCGAGGTGGCGGAACATGCGGCTGTAGCCGCGGTTGCCGATGATCTTGTCTGCCCCGGCCACCATGAAGGCGACGCCGAGGGCCGGGAACCAAAGCCGGGATACTTCCATATTGTCCTCCAAGCCGGGTCAACGCAGCCCAGGCGCCGTCGTTCGCCAGCGGTCCTGCATCCGTCGGCACCCCATGACCTCCACACCATGCAGGGTGCATAGTGCTGCCAGTCCGCCGCCCGCCAGCCACTCGTATTCCCGGAACCGCCATCCCGCATGATCCGGCGCCACTTGAGCGAACTCCCCTGGCGCCGTCGCATGCAGCGCCAGGTGGGTGACGCCCGCCGGCAGGTCGGCGATGACGCCTGCCCACCCTGGCGCCAGCGCCGCCGCCTCCACCGGCAGAGTGCCCCGGCAATGGTCCGCGACCGGACGCCCGGCCGCGTCCAGCGCCGCCACGGTCGCGGCATAGGAGTCCGGCTCCGGCGCCCAGCGGATCGAGCGCGGCAGGACTGGCCATAGCCCGTATTCCTCCGCCAGATGGACGTGCGCGGGCAGTAGTGCCGGCAGCATGGCCGCGGCCATGTGTGCGTCCAGGTGGGTCGGACGCAGCCCGGCGGCTAACGCGTGCTCGACCTGCGTGCGCAGTTCGGCTTCCGCCGCTTCTGGAACCAGGTGCCGCTCGACTTCGGCGACGCTGCGCCAGAAGTAGCCGTCGCCGTCCACTAGGCCGGACGCCGGGCTGCGGGTGGATAGGGGTGCCCAGCGGTGGTGCGCCCACTCGCTGGTGAGGGTCAGGTGGACACCTAGGTCCAACTCCGGTCCGGCCTCCCCGGCGATCCCGGCGAAGGCCGGGCCGGGGACGATGACGCTGCCGCAGGTGACGAGGCCCCGCCGCGCCAGGCCCAGGAAGGCGGCGTTTGCGCCCTCGGTGGCGCCAAGGTCGTCCACATGTGGGATGACGGCGCGCCAGGCGCCGGGCTGCTGTTTAGGCATGAGGTTGGATATGGGGCAGATGGCGACGGTGGCCACTTGACGACGTTCTTCACTGCCGACACGCACTTTGGTCACGCTGGCGCCCGCGCGCTGTATCGCCGTCCCTTCGCCAATGTGGGGGAGATGGACGAGGCGATGGTCATTCGGTGGAATGACGCGGTGAGCGGCGATGACGATGTTTGGCACCTCGGCGATTTTGCCGTGCGCCACCCGGACCCTGGCGCCGTGCTGGCCCGGCTGCATGGGCGCAAGCACCTCGTTACCGGCAACAATGATCCGGACGCGGTGCGAGCCCTGCCTGGCTGGGCGTCGGTGTCGTCCTATATGGAGTTGGATGTGGACGGTATTGCGATCGTACTGTGCCACTATGCCTTCCGTACCTGGAACGGCATGTCGAAGGGTGCGCTGAACCTGCATGGCCATAGTCACGGCCGCCTGCGCCCGCAAACCCGGCAGTTCGATGTGGGCGTGGACGTTTGGGACTTCCGGCCCGTTACCCTTCAGGAGCTGAAACGCTGACCGATCTTCTGCCCGCGCCGCGCCGCGCCAACCTGTCCGCCCTGCGGCTGATCATGCCGTTCTTGCGGCCCTATGTGGGGCGCGCCGTTGCGGCGGCGATGATGCTGGCGCTTGCCGCCGGGCTGGTGCTGCTGCTGGGGCAGGGGATACGCGGGCTGATTGACCGTGGCTTTGCGTCTGGTGATGGCTCGCGCCTGAATGCGGCGGCGCTGGCGATGTTCGGCGTGGTGGTGGCGCTGGCCGTATCGACCGGGGCGCGATTTTACCTGCTGAGCTGGCTTGGGGAGCGGCTGGGTGCGGACCTGCGCGCCGCGGTGTTCAACCATGTGCTGCGGTTGTCACCGACGTTCTTTGAAACCATGCGGACCGGCGATGTGCTGACCCGCCTCACCACCGATACCGCCGCCTTGCAGAACCTGATCGGCAGCGCCGTGTCGCAGTGGCTTCGCAGCGCGCTGATCGCGGGGGGCGCCATGGTGATGCTGTTCGTCACCAGCCCCAAGCTGGCGCTGTTGGTGGTGGCCGTCGTTCCGCTGGTGGTCGTTCCCCTGGTGGTGTTTGGGCGGCGGGAGAAGCGGCTGGCGCGTACGGCGCAGGACCGTTTTGCCGATCTTGGGGCTTATGCGGAGGAAACTGTCAACGCGCTCCGTACTGTGCAGGCCTTTACGCATGAGCCTGAGGACCGCGTGCGCTTTGGCGCCCGGGTGGAGGATAGCATCGGCGCCTCGCTGCGCCGGGCCAGGGTACGGGCGGGGTTGATCCTGCTGGTGATCCTGCTGGGCTTTGGCGCCATCACCCTTAGCCTGTGGGTTGGCGGGCTGGAGGTCGTGCATGGGCGGATGAGCGGCGGGCAGCTTTCGGCGTTCGTGTTCTATGCCATCCTGGTCGCGACCAGCGCTGCCAGCATGAGCGAGCTTTGGGCGGAGGTGCAGCGTGCCGCCGGGTCCGCCGACCGTATCAGTGAATTGCTGCAGCAGCAGCCGGACATCGCGCCGCCGTCGCGCCCCGTGCCGTTGCCGGAGCCTACCGGGCGGGCGCCGTCCGGCCGGGTGTCGTTCGAGGCGGTGCGATTCCATTATCCTTCCCGCCCCGATGCTCCGGCACTGGAGGGGTTCGACCTGCGGGTCGAGCCTGGGGAGACGGTGGCGCTGGTCGGTCCGTCCGGTGCGGGGAAGACGACGGTGTTCCAGCTCCTGCAACGCTTTTATGACCCGGATGCTGGCTGTGTCAGGCTGGATGGGGTGGACCTGCGTGACGCCGACCCGGCTGACGTGCGGGGGCGGATCGGGCTGGTGTCGCAGGACCCGGTGATCTTTGGCGCGGATGTGTGGGACAATATACGTTACGGGCGGCCGGAGGCGTCCGATGCCGAGGTGCGTGGCGCTGCCCGTGCTGCATCCGCCGGGTTCCTGGACGATTTGCCGCAGGGCTTTGGCACCTTTCTGGGGGAGCGGGGGGTGCGGTTGTCGGGCGGCCAGCGACAGCGCGTCGCTATTGCCCGCGCCATCCTGCGGGACGCGCCGCTGCTGTTGCTGGATGAGGCTACGAGCGCCCTGGATGCCGAGAGCGAGGCCGCGGTGCAGCAGGCTTTGGCGGTATTGGCACGGGGGCGGACGACGCTGGTGATCGCCCACCGGCTGGCGACGGTGCGGCGGGCGGATCGGATCGTGGTCATGCAGGCGGGGCAGGTGGTGGCCACCGGTACGCACGACGCGCTGGTGCGTCAGGGAGGGCTGTATGCCCGGTTGGCGGAGCTGCAGTTCGCAACGGCTTGACGGGGCGGCCAGGCGCCTGTGGCTTGCAGGCCTTGCCAGCCTGCCCATAGGGCGAAGGAGAGCACGACCGGCAGGCTGATTGGGAGATCCACCCATAGGATCACTGCCGGGAGGCATAGCACCAGGAGCAGCAGCGCCGTTTCCGCCCAATGGAGCCGGGCGCCAGCCTGTATGCGGGCCTGACCCAGGAACAGCGCCGCTGCTGTCAGCATCGGCAGGTCATAGAAGAAGGCGTGCGGATTGGCTGCTACGGTTGCCGCTGCGACCACGGCGATTGCGGTGCGCGATAGCCCGCGCCGGCAGGACATCCAGACCAGTACTGCCATGACCGCCGCCACCAGCAGCTGAACGGCGCGGATGGTTCCGGCTGGCGCTCCGGCCATGGCGAGGTTTGCCGTCACTGTCGGCTGCAGGTGCAGGTTCCCGAGGTTCAGGTCGAAGTGGCTCTGGTAGCCGGGCAGGGTGGTCAGCCAGTCAACCCAGGCGTCAGGGCCGAATGCCAGGAGGGTCACTGCCGACAGCCCCGCCGTCACTGCGGCGGCGCCGCCGAACGCGCGCCAGGCGCCGGCCGCTGCCAGGGCCACCGGCACCATTAATCCCAGTTGTGGCTTGCAGGTCAGCGCGCCCAGCAGTAGTCCGGCCAGCCACGGCCGGGTCTTGGCCAGCCGCAACCCGCCTAACAACAGCGCTCCGGTCAGGAAACCGCTCTGCCCGGCGGCGATGCAGACGGAGGAGGCCGGGAGCGCGGCCAGGAGAGCCGCGGTCACCGGCCGCAGACGCGGCCCTGTTGCAGCCCAAAGGAAGGCTGTCAGGCCTAGGTCGATCCAGACGTGATATGCTAGGCGCAGCGGCAACAGTCCGAGCGGCCTGACCAGCAGGAGGAAAATGGGCGGATAAGGGAATGGCGCGTCCCAGTCAGGGTCCATGCCCAGTCCGACCTGCAAGGCATGCAGCCGGACCGGGTCGTAGAGTTCGGATGCTGCGTGGTCCGTCAGCAAGTGGCCATACGACCAGATTGCGAAGAAATCCTGTGCCAGGAAGGTGTAGTGATACAGCAGCAGGGCATACCCGAAGGCGCCCATAAGAACTGGCCAGACCAGGAGCTGGGTTTGGCGGCTGTCCAGGGGCCAGATGCCTAGGATGGACTGCGGCGGGGCCGGGAGGTGGGGCGAGCTGATTGCGTATGCGCTCATGCCCCGTGGGTTACTGGGGGGCTGGGGCGGCTGCCATCCTGGATTGTGTCATCAGTTGTCAGCCTTTGCCCGGTGCGGCCTGGGCTTGGGCGCCGAATGGCCCGTTCAGGCGCACGATGGTCAGGTTCAGGTAGGCCGCGAAGGTTACCCACAGCAGGTATGGCACGACGATCCAGCTTGCCAAGCTGGACAACTGCGCGGTGCCCAACACCAGGGCCAGGATGGACAGCCATAGGAACACGACCTCGATCAGCGCCCAGTCCGGACGCCGCCAGCGGAAGAACAGCGGGCTCCATAGGAAGTGGAACAAAGCGTTGGCGCCGAACAGCAGCACGACGCGGGCGCGGGTTCCTGGGTCGGGGGCTGCGTCCCAGGAGAGCGAGGCAGACCAGGCGGCGAGGCCGAGGATTATCGTCCAGGCCGGGCCGAACAGCCAGTCCGGCGGCTGCCATGTGGGCTTGCGGAGGTTGCGGTACCAGGGGCCGATGCTGGTGGCTAGGCCGCCCGCTGCGGATAGCAATACGGCGCCGAGGAGGGCGATAGCCAGGGACCAGGTCATGTTGTTTGTCTCGCTCTCCGTTTGGGAGAGGGCTGGGGTGAGGGAAAGGCTGATAGGCGGTGTTTATGACTTAATGCGTGCTGCTGCGCTGATATCGGCAGGGGGTGATGCTTGCGGCCTCCCTCACCCCGACCCTCTCCCGGAGGGAGAGGGAGCAGACATCGACCGCTATGCAAAAATGTCGCGGGGGCTGTCGGCTCGCAGTTCGTCGCCTAGTGCCAGGCCGGCTGGTCCGGCATCTGCCTGTAGGCAGTCGAGATGGCGCTTTAGGACGAAGCTGCCGTCTGCCCGTGCTACGAGGCCGGTCAGCCGCATCCGACCGTCTGGCAGCAACTGCGCGTGACCACCGATGGGGGTCCGGCAGGAGCCGTCCAGTGCGCCTAGCAGCGACCGCTCGGCGGTGGCCATGATGCGGGCGGGCTTGTCCTCGATGGCGCCTAGCAGGTCGCGGATTTCCGTGGCTTCGGCGCGCACGGTGATGCCGACGATGCCCTGGCAGGATGACGGCACCATGACTTCGGGATCAATCACCACCGATGCCTCATCCTCCAGGCCCAGGCGGCGCATCCCGGCGAGGGCAAGCAGGCTGGCGGCGTAGTCACCGCGCTTTACCTTGTCCAGGCGGCCATGCACGTTGCCGCGGATGTTCTGGATTTGCAGGTCCGGGCGGGCGTGCAGCAACTGCGCCGCGCGCCGGGTGCTGCTGCTGCCGACCACGGCGCCGCGGGGCAGGGTGGCATAGGGGTCGTCGCCCCTGGGGATCATCGCGTCCGTGCCGAGGATCAGCGCGTCGCGCGGGTCCTCTCGCGGTAGTACGCATGCCAGGGCGATGCCGGGCGGCAGCTCCGTTTCCAGGTCCTTCAGGCTGTGCACCGCGAAGTCGATCCGCCGGTCGAGCAGCGCCTCGTGGATTTCCTTGGAGAACAGGCCCTTGCCGCCGATGTCGGCCAGGCGCTCACCGGTGGCCTGGGTGGCGTCGCCCGTGGTGCGTATCGCGTGCTCCTGGAACACGTCCATGCCGCGCAGCACCGGGCAGAACTTGGTGAGCAGGCCCAGGAAGGCGCGGGTCTGCACCAGCGCCAGCGGTGATGCCCGGGTGCCCACGCGCAGGGGCAAGGGGTGGGTGTGCGGCCGGACGCTCGGCTTGGCAGGCGCCGCATGGCGCGTGCAGGCCGTGGCAACACCCGGTCCAGTCATCGTGTCCATGCCCGCTTCCCCTCGATCCCATGTTTGTTGGCGCGTTGGCCGCGCCATTGCAGTTGGTTCAGGCCCCGAACGGGGCATTCAGCCGCACCACGGCCAGATTCAGCACGCTCGCAAACGTCACCCAGGCCAAGTAGGGCGCCAGCACCCAAGACGCCGGGCGCGAGAGCGGCCACACCGCGGCGATCAGCACGACGATGGACGCCCAGAACGCCACCGTCTCCAGCAGCGCCAAGTCGGGGCGCCGGAAGTGGAAGAACAACTCGCTCCACAGCACGTTCAGCAGCGCGTTGGCGGCGAACAGCACCAGGATGCGGCTGCGTGCCCGTCCGTCCGGCGCGGCCCGCCATGCCATGATCCCGGCCAGTGCGGTCAGGGCGTAGATCAGCGTCCACACCGGGCCGAACAGCCAGTCCGGCGGCTGCCAGCTCGGCTTGCGCAGGGCGTAGTACCACGGCCCGATGTCCGTTGCCGACGCCCCTAGGCCGGCGACCACGATGGCCGCAAGCGCCGCGACGACGACCGGGTTGCGCAGGATGGCTGGCCATTGCCGTGTCACGCGCGGGCAAGGCCGAGCAACTGTGCGGTGTCCTTCAGGAATATACGCACGTGCGCCAAGGGATCGCGCCGGACCAGCTTCTTGTTCATGTAACCGTCCCAGGTCATGCGCTGCACGTCCGGGTCCCGGCACATGTGCACGAACTTCTCCCGCCGCTGGTCCGACGAGTACCAGAACCACTGCATCATCCCGAGAACCCAAAACACCGTACCATGCGCCTTCATGAACCGCTTGCGCGCCAGGCGCAGTGAACGCACGTCCCCGGTGGCGTGCAGCGCCTCGACGGCCTCCGCCGCCAGCCGCCCGCCGAGCATGGCATAATAGATGCCCTCGCCTGACGCGGGCGCAACCACCCCGGCGGCATCTCCGGCCAGCACCACGTCGCGGCCGTTGTCCCAGCGGCGCATCGGGCGCAGCGGGATCGGCGCGCCTTCCCGGCGGATGGTTTCCAGCCCGTCCAGCCCGGCGGCCTTGCGCAGAGCGCCGATCGCGGGGCGCAGGCCGAAGCCCTTGCGGGCCGAGCCGGTGCCGATGCTCATGGTGTCGCCGTGCGGGAAGATCCACGCGTAGAAGTCCGGCGACAGGGCGCCCTGGTAGTAAACGTCGCAGCGGTTCAGGTCGAAGGCGGCGGGGTCACGCGGCGAGCGGACGATCTCGTGGTAGGCGAACACGTAGCGGACGCGTTCCCAGCCCTTCACGCACTGCTTGGCGACGTTGGATTTTGCGCCGTCCGCGCCGATGATCGCCCGGGCACGGACTTGGCCGGGGCCGTCGGGGGTCTTGAAGTGGACCACCGCGACGCCGTCCGGGTCGCGGCCGACGCGCTCGAAGGTGCCGGTGCGGCGTTCTGCGCCTGCTTCGGCGGCGCCATCCCGCCCGTCTGCGTCCGCGAGTTCGGCATCCCCGACAGCCAGATCGTCGCCCGCGCCACCGGCGCCCGCATCGTCTCGCCGACCGCCAAGGAAGCCGACATGCCGATCACCGGCGGCTACGTCGGAATGG
>CAXTOB010000081.1:0-3547 GCA_964245505.1 uncultured Acetobacteraceae bacterium
GCCCTCAAACGCCGCCCGCCCGGAGTAGGTTCAGATGGACGGCACACCCACACAAACCACCAAGCCGCAGCAGGCGGCGGGCTCTCCGTCAAACCCGCCTGACGATGTCGCGCCCAAGCCCTCGCTAAAAGCGGCGCTGCCGCCCGTCGAGGTCTTGGACTTCAAGCGGATCATGTATGCGATCCCGCACCGTTACCCCTTCCTGATGCTGGACAGGGTGATAGACGTCGTGCGCGGTGAATCCGCGGTTGGCATTAAAAACGTTACGGTGAACGAGAACTTCTTCCAGGGCCATTTTCCCGGCCACCCCGTCATGCCCGGCGTTCTGATCATCGAGGCGATGGCGCAGACCGCCGCCGTGCTGGTGGTGGAAACGCTCGGCCCGGACGCCGCCGGCAAGGTCGTTTACTTCATGACCATCGAAAACGCGAAGTTCCGCCGCCCCGTGATCCCTGGCGACCAACTGCGAATTTCCATCAACAAGGTCCGGCACCGTGGTCCCGTTTGGAAGTTTGCTGCCACCGCACGGGTGGAGGGGGTATCGGTGGCGGAGGCAACTTACGCCGCCATGATCGTGGACAAGTAAACCTCAGGGGTTCTTGTTTCGGTAACAATCCGTGTCTTGGCCCGGCCCGCCACGTTTCCTTACTCTGTGCCCACACCGGCATTGCCGGGCCATTGAGGTCGTCGCATGAGCACCCTCCCGCTTTCAGCAGCAGTCCGGACGCAACCCACGCAGATACACCCAACGGCGGTGGTCGAGCCTGGGGCTGTGCTGGGTCAGGGCGTGCACGTCGGGCCGTGGTGCCACATTGGGCCAGAGGTCAGCATAGGGGATGGCACCCGGCTGATGTCCCACGTCGTGGTCGAGGGCGACACCACCATCGGCGACGGCGTGACCCTGTTCCCCTTCTGCGCCGTGGGCCAGGCGCCGCAAGACCTGAAATACCGCGGCGAGCCGACACGATGCGAGGTTGGCGACCGCACCCAGGTGCGCGAGCACTGCACCGTCAACCGCGGCACGGTGACCGGAACCGGCGTAACCCGGGTGGGATCGGACTGCCTGCTGATGGCGGTGGTCCACGTGGCACATGACTGCGCCATCGGGGACGGCGTCATTATTGCCAATAACGTCGTCATGGGCGGGCACGTCGTCATTGGCGCGGGCGCGGTGATCGGCGGCTCGGCGGCGCTGCACCAGTTCGTGCGGATCGGCCGCGGTGCGATGGTGGGCGGCGTGTCGGGCGTGGAGGCGGACGTGATCCCCTTCGGCAGCGTGCTAGGTAACCGGGCGCGGCTGACCGGCCTGAACGTGATTGGCCTGCGCCGGCGCGGCGTGGACCGCGCCGGGCTGATGTCCCTGCGCGCCGCGGTGCGCCGGCTGTTCGGCCCCGATGAGGTTTTCAGCGCCCGTTTGGCGGAAGTGCGCAGTGCCTATGCAGCCGACCCGTTGGTCCAGGAACTGCTGGCCTTCATGGACGCGCCGAGCAAGCGCGGGCTGATCCGCGCGGAGCTAGCCGGTTTGGACGAGGGTGAGGCAGCATAAGGTGTCCCCCTTCCTGCTCCCTCTCCCTCCGGGAGAGGGCCAGGATGAGGGAAAAGCCGCCAGGACGAACGTTGGTCGTTTTGAACTAACGCGCTCCACGTCTGTTTGGGATTCACGCTTAGGGCGTCCCTTACCCCAAGCCTCTTCCAAAGGGAGAGGAAGCAGGGAGTGACCGTCCCTCTCGGCATCATCGCGGGCGGCGGGCCGTTTCCAGGCCGGGTTGCCGCCGCGGCCCAGGCTGCCGGCCGTCCGGTGTTCATCATCGCCCTCCGCGGCTATGCCGAGCCGGCCGTAATCGCCCGGTTCCCCCACGTCGCCGTGCGGCTGGGCGCCGCTGCGGAGATCCTGGCGCACCTGCGCGCCCACGGCTGCACCGACCTTGTCCTGGTCGGCCCGGTCCGCCGCCCCTCGATCATGGACCTGCGCCCGGATGCCGAGGGTGCGCGGATCATGACCCGTATTGGCCGGGCAGCCTTCGCCGGGGATGACGGCCTGTTGGCTGCCGTGGTGCGTGTCCTGGGCGAGGAGGGATTCCGCGTCCTGGGCGCACATGAAGTACTGACAGAAGCCGTCGGACCCAAAGGCGTCATCGGCCGGGTCGAGCCTGATGCAGCCGCGATGGCCGACGTGGGACGCGGAGCACAGGTCGTGCGCGCCCTGGGCCAGGTGGACGTGGGCCAGGGCTGCGTCGTGCAGCAGGGCATCGTTCTGGCGGTCGAGGCCATCGAGGGCACCGACGCCATGCTGTCCCGCGCCGCCGTCTTGGCCCGGCCCGGCCCTGGCGGCGTGCTGGTCAAGCTAGTCAAGCCCGGCCAGGACCGCCGCACCGACCTGCCGACTATCGGCCCACGCACGGTTTCCGCCGCCGCTGCCGCCGGGCTGCGCGGCATCGCCTACGAGGCCGGCGGAACCCTGGTCACCGACCGCGCCGGCTGCATCGCCGCCGCCGATGCGGCAGGGCTGTTCCTGCTCGGCGTCGCCGCCGACCACGCCGGGGATGCGGCGCCATGACAGCCCGGCAAAGCCGCACGCGCGTCCGCGCCGCCATTGGCTGGCCGGGGATGGGACGCTGAGCGACGACGGCGCCCTGGCCTGGCTGACACGGCGGACGGTCCGGATCGGCGTGACCGGCCTGGCGCGGGCGGGCAAGACGGCGTTCCTGACCTCCATCGCCGCCAACCTACTGGCCCTGGGCGCCGGGCGTCCGGTGCTGCCGGGCTTGGCACGGCATGTGGCTGGCCGCAACCTACAGGTGTCGCTCGCGCCGTCCGGCGCCACCGGGCTGCCGCGGTTCGACCATGCTCAGCACCTGGCGGCGCTGACCGCCGATCCGCCAGCCTGGCCGGAGCGGACCAGCTCGGCCTCCCTGCTGGCGCTCGACCTCGTGCTGGACCGGCAAAGCTTTGGGATCAGCCTGCCTCCCACACGCATCCGGCTGGAACTGCTGGACTATCCCGGCGAGTGGCTGCTCGATCTGCCATTGGTCCGCACCTCCTATGCCGACTGGTCGCAAGCCGTGCTGCACCGCCTAGAAGGGCAGCCCATGGCGCAGGAGTTCCTGGCCTTCTGCACTGCCCTGCCGCCAGGCGCCCCGGCCGATGAGGCTCTGGCCGCCACCGGGCATCGCCTGTATCGCTCGATGCTGCGCCGCATGCGCAACGAGGCTGG
The DNA here is from genome assembly GCA_964245505.1 of uncultured Acetobacteraceae bacterium. GTDB lineage: Bacteria > Pseudomonadota > Alphaproteobacteria > Acetobacterales > Acetobacteraceae > DASWOJ01. The sequence continues at coordinate 3,215 of CAXTOB010000081.1, forward strand.
GCTGTCCTTGCTGCAGCCCGGCCGCTTCCTGATGCCGGGGCCGGGGCCGGAGCCGGTATGGATTGCCTTCTTCCCCATGGCCGGGCAGCCAGGCGGCGGGGGGCTGCACTCCTTGTTGGCGCTGCGCTACGCCGCCTATGTGCAATCGGTGCAGGCGGAGCTATCGGAACCGATGTTCGGCAACCTGGACCGTGTCGTCGTGCTGGTGGACCTGCTGTCCGCCCTGTCGTCCGGTGAGGCAGCATTCGCCGACGCCCGCGGCGCCCTGGAAGCCGCATCGGGTGCGCTGCGCTGGCAATGGTCGCTGCTGGACGCGGCCCTGGCGCTCGGGCG
>CAXTOB010000081.1:3557-18363 GCA_964245505.1 uncultured Acetobacteraceae bacterium
GTGCGCGGCTGCAATGGCCGCCGCGCACCGTGTCCCGCGTGGCCTACGTCGTCACCAAGTCGGACCATGTGGCGGAACGGCAGCGCGGCAACTTGGCGGCGCTGCTACGGAACGTGACGCAGCCACCCGAGGCCGGATCGGACGTCCGGACCGCCTACCTCCCGGTGGCCGCCGTACGGTGCACCGAGGATTTCGTCTGGACTCTTGAAGGCCGTCCAGTGTCCGCCGTCCGCGGCCGCCGCATCGGCGACGAGCGGATGCTGCGCTCCTACCCCGGCGAGGTGCCGGACCGGCCGCCGGATGCGGAGTTTTGGGCACACCCGTTCCTGCAGCTCCCGGTGTTCGAACCGCTTCGGCCCCCTGACGGCGGTCGCGGCGGTGTGCCGGAACTGGGCCTGGACGAGCTGCTGCTGTTCCTGCTGGACGGATTGCTATGACCCTGCTGCCACGCCCGCGGATCGAACTGGATGACGACACGGACGGCCCGGCCGAACCGGTGGGTGGCGGTCAGGCCGTCCAGGCCCCGGCGGAAATGCCGGCCCAGGTCATGCTGCCAGAGCCGCCGGCCCGGATCACGCTGCCAGAGCCACGTATCGAGCTGGAGACTGTGCCCGCCAACCGTTTGCAAGCGGAGCCGCCAGCCGAGATCCTGGCCGACCCGGCCCCGTCCCGCCGGGCGCCACTGGTGCTGGCCGGTGCGGTGACGCTCGCGGCTGGGGTGGGCGGCCTGTCGCTGCTCAACTTCGTGGCGGATCAGTTCGCGCGTGCGGCCTGGCTGGCCTGGACCACGCTGGCCGTGTCCGGGGTGGGCGTTGGGCTGGTGGGCGCAGGAGTGTGGCGGGAGATACGCGCGATACGGGCGCTGCGCCACGTGGACGGGTTACGGGCGGACCTGGCCTCCCACGAGCCGCAGCGTATCATGTCGGCGGCAATGGACTGGGCCTCGGCCGTGCCCGGCGGCCCCGCGCTGCTGCCTGCGCTACGAGCCGTCAACGATCCTGACGCCGCCCTGGCCCTGCTGCGCGCCGGCCCCGGCCAGGCGCTACGTGCGGAGGCGGACCGGCTGGGCCGGACCGCCGCGGTGCAGATGGTGGCCGGGATCGCCGCGATGCCGTCGCCGGCGCTGGATGTGGCAATGGTGGCCTGGCGCGGCGTCCGGCTGGTGCGGCAGGTGGCGCAGCTTTACGGGGTGCAGCCGGGCACGCTAAGCACCTTGGCCCTGCTGCGCCGGACGGCGGGGGCTGCGACGATGGTCGGCGCGGCGGAGTTTGCCGGCAATGCCGCAGCTCATGCCGTGCTGTCCCATCCGCTGCTGACGCACCTGGCTGGCGAGATGGCTGGCGCTGGCGTTGCTGCCCGGCGCATGGTGGTGCTGGCCCGGGCGGCAGCGGCGGCGTGTGATCCTCTCGTGTCCCCGGTTTCTCCGCGTGGGCCGGGCTGATCGCTGCGGGCCGGGCAATATCAACCACCCTCCGCTCCGACCCGTCCGCAAGCCCGCCGTCGTCGTAGTAGCATCTCAGATTGAATGTCGGCTAGGTATGGGAACCGGACATTCCGGGGTCATCGGCTCATGACTCAAAAGCACAGAGCGAGCTAGACCAACCTGTTTCGTTATCATTTTGCTTGATCAAGATGGTAGCCACAGGTTGCCGCGCTCGGCTACATTCGACGGGATATGAGAAGATCGTATCCATTGCTTCGGCCGTTTGCGATGGCGCTTGCCCTTTCAAGCGTTGGACTTCTCGAAGCATATGATATTTGGTTTACTCATATCTATAATAAAAAATGCGGAGAATACTTAGATATTATCCCTGCATGGGTTGTGACGATCACTATAATTATAACAGCAGCGTTACCTTACTTTACGAGATCACATCTCCTTCTAAGATACGTGGTATTATCTTCAATATTGAGTCTGTTGTTCACAGGTTGGATCTTCTCTGAGTTTTTTACCTATGGAATAAATCGGTTCGGTGAATGTTTTACGTCTATGGGTAGCCACTCTGACCAGACGATGCCGGAGAACGTCGCGATTGCATGGTTTTTGTTCCTAATTTTTATTGGCTGGAGCATCCGTTTGATCCGTAGAATTTGGGATTATGGTCGTCCAACCGGACGTTAGCCAACCACCGCTCAGCACGCTTATTGCAGTATGAAGCCATTGACTTTCAGCCGGGTTGGTAACCCGGTTACTGCAATGAGGCCATAAAGCCTCCCCGGATGTCCGCATGTCCGTTACGGTTTGTAAGCCGACCTCGAAACTGAGACACTGCAATCACCGTGAGCCGCTTGCGGCTCTGCGATCCAGGAGGGCAGGGCGACGGCGCATGCGGAACTCGGTCTGCCGCGTCGCTGCGGTTCTCACAACGACGGGATGGGTGGAAGCAAGGCAAACAGCACGGTTGCGCGAAGGCCAGCCAAATCACCTCAGGGTTCGACCCGCTCCGCCCCGGTGAACACCGTCATCGCGTCCCCGCGCGCCACCCCCACAAGCGTCATGCCATGATGCCGCGCCCGCTCCACCCCGAGTGAGGTCGGCGCGGAGATCGCCACCAGCGCGCCAGCCCCCAGGGCCGCCGCCTTCTCCACCATCTCATAGGAACATCGGCTCGTGACCAGCAGGAAGCCGGCAGCAGGGTCCACCCCCCGCGTCAGCACGGCGCCAACCAGCTTATCCAGTGCGTTATGCCGGCCAACGTCCTCCCGCAGGCAGGTGATCCCGCCAGACAAATCGACCCAGGCCGCGGCGTGGACGGCGCCGGTGTCCTGGTTCAGGGCCTGCAAACCCGGCAGCGCGTCCAGCGCCCGCCGCACCGCCGCCGTGCTGAGCCGGGTTAGGCCCGCCATCCGCTGCGGAGTGCGCGGAACCGCAGCCAAATCCTCGATCCCGCAGACCCCGCAGCTCGTGCGGCCGCTCATGGACCGTCGCCGCGCCAACAAGGCGTGAAAGCGCTCCGGCGCCAGGTTCACCACCAGGCGCAGTCCGTCAGGGTCGTCCTCCACCCGGGTGCCGCGCACCTCGGAGCGCGCCTGGATGACGCCCTCGGTCAAACTGAAGCCGACCGCAAAATCTTCCAAATCGGCCGGAGTTATCATCATCACGGCATAGGGGACGGTGCCGTAAACGACGTTGACCGCGGTCTCGACGGCCAGGAACCGCTGGCTATGCTGCGTTCCCCGTCCTTCGAAGCCCACCTTCGCCACGTCGGACGGGATGGCGGTCGCTGCTTGGCCCGTGCTGGGGAGCGCCTGTTCCACAAGGGATGCTGTCATGCTGGGTGTCCGCCGTCCCGCCCGCCAAAGGGCGCATACCGATATCTCATCGCGGAAACAGGTCCCCCACCCACATCGTCCGTCACCCGGCTTCGATGTCGGCCTATCCGCCAGCGCCTAGGGCTGGGCCAGGCACGCTTGCATCCAGCGCCGCCTGCAGGATGTAGGCCGCCGCCATGCTGTCCACCAGGGTGGCCCGCTTGCGCCGGGTCAGGTCCATCTCGTCAATTAGGAAGCGGTTGACGGCAGACGACGATAGCCGTTCGTCCCACAGCGCCGCCGGAAGCCTGGTCATGTCGGTCAGCGCCCGCGCCCAATCCCGCACCGCCTGCGCCGCCGGACCCATCGTGCCGTCCATCGACAGCGGCCAACCCACCACCATCCCGCCCGCGCCTTCCTTGCGCGCCAACGCGGTAATGTCGGCCGCGGCAGTGGACAGCTTACCCCGGCGCAGGCTGCCATACGGACTGGCGAGCATCAGCCCCACATCCGACAGTGCGACCCCAATAAGTTTCGCCCCCGGGTCCAACCCAATCAGCCGCCGTCCCGCCGGGAGTGCGGCCCGAAGCTCCGCCATGTTGAACAGGGGCATCTCGGCCGGTATGCTTTCCATTTGCTGCATCGCCCTGTATGGGCGGAGCCTCCTCCATACCATAGGATAACCCGCCCAATGTCGCTCGATCCCGCGACCGTCCGCCGCGTCGCCAAGCTGGCCCGCATCCGCGTCGAGGAGGCCGACCTGGCGCAACTGGCGCAGGAACTCGGCGGCATTATCGGCTGGATCGAGCAGTTGAACGAACTGGATGTGGACGGGATCGAGCCGCTGACCGGCGCCGCCAACATGGCGCTACGCCTGCGCCCCGACGAGGTAACGGACGGCGGCATCACCGAGCAGGTGCTATCCAACGCCCCGGACCGCGTGGGCCTGTTTTATGCGGTTCCGAAGGTAGTCGAATAATGCTGACCGACCTGACCCTCGTGCAGGCCCGCGACGGGCTGCGCCGCAAGGATTTCACCGCTGTCGAGCTGACCGACGCGCACCTTGCGGCAATTGATGCGCTCAACCTTCGCCTGAACGCCCTGATTACCGTGATGGCCGACACCGCCCGGGCCGCCGCCGCGGCAGCCGACGTGGCCTTGGCGTCCGGCGATGAGCGCCCGCTGCTCGGCCTTCCGCTGGCGATCAAGGACCTGTTCTGCACGGCAGGCACCCGCACCACCGCCGGCAGCCGTATCCTGTCGCCGTTCGTGCCGCCGTATGAAAGCACGGTGACCGCCAACCTGCTGCGCGACGGCGCGATCTTCCTCGGCAAGGCGAACATGGACGAGTTCGCGATGGGCTCGTCCAACATGACCTCCGCCTATGGCCCGGTGCAGAGCCCCTGGACCCGTGGCAACGAGGCGGCGCTAGTGCCCGGCGGCTCCTCCGGAGGCTCGGCGGCCGCAGTTGCCGCGCGCATGGCGCTGGGAGCGACGGCGACCGACACCGGCGGCTCCATCCGGCAACCCGCTTCGTTCACCGGCATCGTAGGGGTAAAACCAACGTATGGCCGCTGCTCCCGCTGGGGCATCGTCGCCTTCGCATCATCGCTGGACCAGGCCGGGCCGATGGCGCGGACCGTAGAAGACTGCGCGGTGCTGCTGGGCAGCATGTCCGGCTTCGACCCCAAGGACAGCACGTCAGCCGACCAGGCAATACCGGACTTCGCCGCCGCCTGCCGCCGCGGCGTGCGCGGGCTGCGCATCGGCGTACCGCGGGAATACCGCTCGGACGGGATGCCGGCGGAGATCGATGCGCTGTGGCGCCAGGGGCTGGAGTGGCTGCGGGCAGAAGGCGCGGAGATTGTGGACGTCAGCCTGCCCCACACCAAGTACGGCCTAGCCACCTACTACATCGTGGCGCCTGCGGAGGCGTCCAGCAACCTTGCCCGCTACGACGGGGTCCGGTTCGGCGCGCGGGTGGACGGCAAGGACCTGACCGACCTGTATGAGCGAACCCGTGCCGAAGGCTTCGGCGCCGAGGTCAAGCGCCGAATCATGATCGGCACCTACGTGCTGTCGTCCGGCTACTACGACGCATACTATCTGCGGGCACAGAAGGTGCGGGCGCTGATCCTGCGCGACTTCACCGAAGCTTTCACCAAGGTGGACGCGCTGCTGACCCCCACCACGCCCAGCGCCGCCTTTGCCCAGGGGGAAAAGATGGACGACCCGGTGAAGATGTACCTGAACGACGTGTTCACCGTCCCAGCCAACATGGCGGGCGTGCCGGGCATGTCGGTACCCGCCGGACTGGACGGGCAGGGGCTGCCGCTCGGCCTGCAGGTGATCGCCCGCCCATTCGACGAGGAAACCATGTTCGCCGTCGGCGCCGCCCTGGAGCGTGCGGCCGGCTTCTCGGCATTGCCGCAGATCCGTGCGGGAGCACATCCATGAGCTACGTCGTCGAGGGCCGCACCGGCCCGTGGGAACTGGTGATCGGGCTAGAGGTCCACGCCCAAGTCGTCAGCAAGTCCAAGCTGTTCAGCGGCGCATCCGCCGAGTACGGCGCCGCGCCGAACAGCCAAGTCAGCCTGGTGGACGCGGCTTTCCCCGGCATGTTGCCGGTCATCAACCAAGAGTGCGTGGCGCAGGCGGTGCGGACCGGGCTGGGCCTGGGCGCGCACATCAACCTGATGAGCCGGTTCGACCGCAAGAACTACTTCTACGCCGACCTGCCGGCAGGCTACCAGATCAGCCAGTTCGCCCACCCCGTCGTCGGCGCCGGCACCATCGAGATCGAGCTGGCGGACGGCAGCACCAAGCAAATCGGCGTCACCCGCCTGCACCTAGAACAGGATGCCGGCAAGTCCCTGCACGACCAGGACCCGACGCGCAGCTTCATCGACCTGAACCGCTCCGGCGTCGCCCTGATGGAGATCGTGAGCGAACCGGACCTACGCACCCCGGAGGAGGCGGGCGCCTACCTCCGCAAGCTCCGCACCATCCTGCGCTACCTCGGCACCTGCGACGGCAACATGGAGGAAGGGTCGCTCCGCGCCGACGTGAACGTCAGCGTCCGCCGCCATGGCGAGCCGTTCCGCACCCGCTGCGAGGTGAAGAACGTCAACTCCGTCCGCTTCGTCATGCAGGCCATCGAGGCAGAGGCGGCGCGGCAAGTCGAGGTCTGGGAGGCCGGCGGCGAAGTCGTGCAGGAAACCCGGCTGTTCGACCCGGCGCGCGGTGAAACCCGCAGCCTCCGCAGCAAGGAGGACGCGCACGATTACCGCTATTTCCCCGACCCCGACCTGCTTCCGCTGGTGCTGGACGAGGACTGGATAGCCGACCTGAAGGCACACCTGCCGGAGCTGCCGGATGCCAAGCGCGCCCGCTTCGTCACCGAGCATGGCCTACCCCCCTATGACGCCGCGGTGCTGGTGGCGGACCAGGAGACGGCGGCGTTCTTCGAGACGGTCGCGGCCGGGCGCGATGCCAAGCAGGCGGCGAACTGGATGATGGGCGACTTCTTCGCGGCGCTGAACCGCACGGGCCGCACTATCTCGGACAGCCCGGTGTCGGCGGGATCGCTCGGTGGCCTACTGGATTTGCTGGCCGACAAAACCATCAACGGCCGCATCGCCAAGGAGGTGTTCGAGGCAATGGTGGAAACTGGCGAGCACCCGGCCGCCATCGTCGAGTCGCGCGGTCTGCGTCAGGTCGTGGACACTGGCGCGATCGACGCCGCGGTGGACCATGTGCTGGCGGCAAACCCGGACAAGCTCGCGGAGTATCGCGGCGGCAAGGACAAGCTGTTCGGCTTCTTCGTCGGCCAGGTGATGAAGGCAATGGCCGGCAAGGGCAACCCGGCCCTAGTCAACGAGGCGCTAAAGGCACGGCTAAGTTAGCGCCCACCTGGCTGGCGATGCCTTCTCCCTCTCCCTTCGGGAGAGGGTCGGGGTGAGGGAGTGGGCAAGAACGGTTGTTGGCCTGTGAAGGACGACAATCCGGTTGCACCCGTGGTGCCCCGCTTCGCAGCCACGACCCCCTCACCCCAACCCTCTCCCGGAGAGAGGGGGAGCAGATTTGCCGCGCCGGTCAAAGCTCCCCTGGCGCCAACGTCAGGCGTTCGTGCCCAGCATCCCGCGCAGCCGCGATGCCGCGGCGCTGCCCTTCACCGCGTCCCGCCACATCGCCTCGGCCACCCTCTGATGCGCGGCGATAGCCTCGTCCGCCCCGGTAATCATCGCGACCCCCGTCTGCGCCGTCGGCACGCTATCGCTGCGGAACGGGTTGGCTGCCAGCATCGCCCGCTCACGCGAACGGAGTATCTTAAAACTCTCCGACGGGTCCGGCCCGGCCAGCAGGCCGAACTGCAGCCCCATCGGCTCGGTTTCCATCAAGCTAGCGATGTGTTCGACTTCCCGTGCGGCAACCGCCCGGCATTGCTGCCGCAACGGCTCAGACAAGTTCAGTCCACCCAACAAGCCCTGGTCCAAGAACGCACGTATCGACGAAGCCGACAGCAACGCAATAATGCCGGGCTTACGCTGCTGGTACATGCGCTTACGGGACGCCAGAATGCCGAGCACTTGGTCCGCCGACGTCCGGAACGCCCCGCGGTCCGCCCCCGCGCCCTCCGCAGCCTCACCCAGCCCGTCGGCCATCGCCTGGTCGAAGCCATCGGAGGTCGTCAGATAACTGATCGGCCCGAACACCTGCAGCACCTGATCGGCGCTTTCCTCGATCTGCCGGATACGCTCGAAGTAGCCAACAGGGCGGCTGTAATACTCGACACCAATCCCAAGCAGCGACAACGGCGACACCTTGAGCAGCTCCGCCAGCCGCTTCACCGTATCAAGCTTGATGACCTCGCCCTTCTCGTAGCGATACAGCGCCGCCCTGGACACGCCCAGCCGCGCCGCAATCTCCTCCGCCCGCAACCCAGACTCGATCCGGTAGGCTCTCAGCTGTTGGCCGATCTCTGCAAAGCGCATCTCACATCCTCCACCCGCGTCCCGCGCTGTTCACCACAGGCAAACGACTCCGCAATGTGAGTCTACAGGAAAAGACGAGTCGCCGTGCAGGATTTCTGCGTCAGCGCTAGATATTCCTCCCTCTCCGCGTCGAGTGTCCAAGAAAGCAGATCAGTACCGGTTCCGCCACGTCAGCCCAGCCACCGTTTCCCCAGCCGGCCGATACTCGCATCCGACCCAGCCGGCATAGCCCAGGGCGTCCAAGCAGGGCAGGACATTGGCCCAATTGATCTCCCCGGTGCCAGGCTCATTCCGGCCGGGCACGTCGGCGATCTGCACATGCCCGATGATCGGCATCAGCGTCTCCATATGCCGGATCAGGTCGCCCTCGGTAATCTGACAGTGATACAGGTCGAACTGCAGGGCGACGCGGTCCCGACCTAGTGCCTCGACGATGCCCGCCGCCTGCCCCGTGGTGTTCAGGATGTAGCCGGGCATATCGCGGTGATTGATCGGCTCCAGCACCAGGCGCAACCCGGCGGCCGCGGTGCGCTCCGCCGCCCAGGCCACGCTGGCGACATAAGCAGCAAAGTTCGCGCCCGGCACCGAGCCGGCTGGTGGGATGCCCGCCATGCAATGCAGCAAAGGGCAGCCCAGGGCGCCGGCATAGTCTATCGCCCGCTGGACACCATCCCGGAACTCCGCCTCCCGGCCCAGCAGACCGGCGGTGCCGCGCTCGCCCGCCGCCCAGTCGCCCGGCGGCATGTTGAACAGCGCCAGCGCCAGCCCGGCATCATCCAACCGGGCGCGAATGTCCGCAGCCGGGTGGTCATAGGGAAACAGGAACTCGACACCCTTGAAGCCAGCCTCGGCCGCAGCGGCGAAGCGGTCCAGGAACGGCACTTCGTTGAACATCATGGACAGGTTGGCGGCGTATCGGGGCATCGGCGTTCCCTTGGGTTGCTCGCGGGGAAGCTAGCTTTGCCGGCCCGGCATGGCCAGGGTAGGATAGAGCGACCCCACAGGCAGATGCCTCATGACTCCCAACTCCAATATTGCCGAACGCCTGCTGATGGGCCTGTTGCTGGTCGGCATCGCAGTCGGCTGCATCCTGGTGCTGCATCCCTTCCTGTCGGCAATCCTATGGGCGGCGATCCTGGCCTACAGCACCTGGCCGGTGTTCACCTGGGTGCGTGTGCATGGGCGGATGCGAAGGGGCTGGGCCGCCGGGGTCATGGTGCTGCTGACGACGGTGCTGATCGTGCTGCCGCTGGCGCTCGCGGCGCCTGCAGGCGCAGAAGACGTGGCCCAGCTCCGCGCCTCCATCGAAGCGGCGCTGAATGCCGGCCTGCCGAGCGCCCCGGCGTGGCTCCAGTCGGCGCCTGTGGTCGGGCGCACCTTCTCCGAATACTGGAACGAGTGGGCGGCAGACCTCAGCGCGATGGTCAGCTTCTTCCAGCCCTACTTCGGCATGATGGCAGAGCAGGGGCTGAACGTCCTGCTGGGCATCGCCAGCGGGCTGCTGCAGTTCCTGATCGCCTTGCTGATCGCGTTCTTCTTCTGGACCTCGGGCGACCAGCTCGCCGTGCACCTGCTGCGGATCATGCACCGGATCGCCGGGGCTCACGCCACGCGGCTGGTGGCGGTCACCGGGGCGACAGTGCGCGGGACGGTTTACGGCATCCTGGGCACCGCGCTGGTGCAGTGGCTGCTGACCAGCTTCGGCCTGTGGCTGTCCGGCGTGCCGAGGGCCTTGCTGCTCGGGGCCGTAGCCGGCCTGCTCTCGGTGCTGCCGGTTGGCGCGCCAGTCGTTTGGATCCCCGCGGCGCTTTGGCTGGTCAGCATGGGGCACATGGGCTGGGGCATTTTCCTGGCCTGCTACGGGGTTTTCTTCATCACCGGCGCCTACAGCCTGATCCAGCCCTACTTCATCGCCCTCGGCGCCAAGCTGCCCTTCCTGCTGACCATCCTGGGCGTGCTGGGCGGCGCCCTGGCATTCGGGCTATTGGGCATCTTCCTAGGGCCGGTGCTGCTGGGAGTAGGCTTCACGCTGGTTGCGGAGTTCGCGGGCGTCGGGGAGGTGGCATCGGAATTGCTTGACCCCTCCGCGAAGCCGGTGAAAGAAAGGGCGCCCGCGACGGCTGACCATTAAACGGGTTTGTGTTCAGGCTGGACACAGCCCGGTTTAGCTTCTCTGTTTGCGAGCAGAGGCTCACAGGTTCAGATCCGGCTGCTGCGCGTCTGGACCCCGCTGCAATCTGCCCTAGGGAGCGCACGACCCGCCGATGTTCGCCTTCATCATCAGCCGCCTCTTGCAGGCCGTGCCGGTCCTGCTCGTGGTCGGGCTGATTGCCTACGCCATGTTCGCCTTCGTCGGCGACCCCGTGACCATCATGCTGGGCCAGGACTACACCGAAGCGCAGCGGGTGGCGCTGGTGCAGCAGCTCGGCCTCGATCAGCCATTCTTCGTGCAGTACGGCAAGTTCATGTGGAACGCGCTGCACGGCAACTTCGGCGTCAGCTACCGCCTGGCCCGGCCGGTGATGGACCTGATCGGCGAGCGCCTGCCAGCGACTCTGGAACTGGCCGCGACCGCGGCGGTCTTCGCGATCGCGGTCGGCGTTCCGATGGGCGTTTACACCGGCATCCGGCGCACCGCCTTCAGCTCCCGGCTGTTCATGATTTTCAGCCTGATCGGCGTGTCGCTGCCCACCTTCCTAATCGGCATCCTGCTGATCCTGGTGTTCAGCGTTTATCTCGGCTGGCTTCCCTCATTCGGCCGGGGCGAGGTGGTGGATCTGGGCCACTGGACCACCGGCTTCCTGACCGTGAAGGGGCTAAAGGCGCTGGTGCTGCCGGCCATCACCCTGGGCCTGTTCCAGATGACCCTCATCATGCGCCTGGTCCGGGCGGAGATGCTGGAAGTGCTGCGGTCCGACTACGTGAAGTTCGCCCGTGCCCGCGGCCTAGGCACGCGAGCGATCAACTTCGGCCATGCACTAAAAAACACGCTGGTGCCGGTCATCACCATCGCCGGGCTGCAGATCGGCGGCATCATCGCCTTCTCGATCGTGACCGAGACCGTGTTCCAGTGGCCCGGCATGGGCCTGCTATTCATCCAGGCCGTGCAGAACGCCGACATCCCGATCATGGGCGCCTACCTGATGCTGATGTCCGTGCTGTTCGTGATCATCAACCTGGTCGTGGACCTGCTGTATTACGCCGTTGACCCCCGGCTGCGGATCGGACGCGCGGCGGTGGGGGCAGCGCGATGACAGGCTTGATGTCCCAATCGGTTGCACGATCGGCCGTGCAGTCGGTTGCGCGGTTCTGGGATGGCGACGTCGCGTACGGCTTCCGCCGCTCGCCCATCGCGATCGTGTCGGCACTGGTGCTGCTGGTGCTGCTGGCGGGAGCCATCTTGGCGCCGGGGATCGCACCCTACGATCCATTCGACCTGGCCAGCCTGAACCTGATGGACAGCCTGCAACCGCCGGCCTGGGCGGCGGAGGGCACGCGCGACCACCTGCTGGGCACCGATAACCAGGGCCGCGACCTGCTATCGGCCATCATGTATGGCATCCGCATCAGCTTCATCGTCAGCTTCGCGTCCGTGCTGTTCGCGGTGGCGGTCGGGATCGTGGTCGGGTTGCTGGCAGGCTATGCCGGGGGTGCCGCCGATGCGGCCCTGATGCGGCTCGCGGACGTGCAACTGTCCTTCCCGGCCATCCTGATCGCGCTGCTGGTGGACGGCGTGGTGACGGCGATACTGCCGCGCAACCTGCATGAAGCCCTGCAGATCTACGTCGTCATCTTCTCCATCGGCATCAGCTTCTGGCCGCAATTCGCCCGCACCGTGCGCGGCAGCACCCTGGTCGAGCGCGGCAAGGAGTATGTCATGGCCGCCAAGGTGATCGGCCTATCCGGCCCGCGCATCATGCTGACGCACATCCTGCCCAACGTGCTCGGCCCCGTGCTGGTGATCGGCACGCTGACCCTCGGTCTGGCGGTCGTCACCGAGGCGACGCTGTCCTTCCTCGGCGTAGGGCTGCCGGCCAGCCAGCTTTCCATCGGCACCCTGATCCGCGTCGGCCAGGACTTCCTGTTCAGCGGGGAATGGTGGGTCACGATCTTCCCCGGCATTGCCCTGGTGCTGATGGTGCTGTCCATCAACCTCCTAGGCGACTGGCTGCGCGACGCCCTGAACCCGAGGCTGCGCTGATGCCGCTCCTGGAGGTGCGGGATCTGGTAGTCGAGTTCCCGGGGCGCCGCGGCACCCTACGGGCGCTGGACGGCGTGTCGTTCAGCATCGAGCCCGGCCAGGTCCTGGGCGTGGTGGGCGAAAGCGGCGCCGGCAAGTCGCTCACCGGCGCCGCCATCATCGGGCTGCTGGAGCCGCCCGGCCGGATCGGCGGCGGCCAGGTGCTGCTGGACGGCCGTCGCATCGACAACCTGCCGTATGAGCAGATGCGCCGCATCCGCGGCAAGCAGATCGGCGCCGTGTTCCAGGACCCGCTGACGACGCTGAACCCACTCTACACCGTGGGCCAGCAGCTCGTGGAGACCATGCAGGCCCACCTGCGCCTGTCCGACGCCGAGGCCCGGGCTCGGGCGGTGCGCTGGCTGCAGGACGTGGGCATCCCGGCTGCGGACCGCCGGGTGGACGCCTATCCGCACGAGTTCTCCGGCGGGATGCGGCAACGGGTGGTGATCGCGCTGGCGCTGTGCGCCGAGCCGCGGCTGGTGATTGCCGACGAGCCGACGACGGCGCTGGACGTGTCCATCCAGGCGCAGGTGATCGCATTGTTGAAGAACCTGACACGGGAGCATGGCACCGCCGTCATGCTGATTACTCACGACATGGGCGTGATCGCCGAAACCGCGGATCGTGTGGCAGTGATGTATGCCGGGCGCATCGTGGAGATCGGTCCGGTGCGCGACGTGATCCAGCACCCGTCGCATCCCTACACCGAGGGCCTGATGGCCAGCATCCCGTCGCTTGACGTGCGGGTGGACCGGCTGCGGCAGATTGACGGCGCCATGCCGCGCCTGACCGCGATCCCGCCGGGCTGCCCGTTCAACCCCCGCTGCCCCAAGGTGTTCGACCGCTGCCTACGGGACCGGCCCGGCTTGATGCCGGCGCGAGGCACGGCGGCCGCCTGCTGGCTGTATAATCCCGCCGCCGCGGAGGCCGCCCATGCGTGACGGAACCAGCCCCAGCCGGATCGTGATGCAGGCGACCAAGGTCAGCCGCTACTTCGACGTGTCCCGCCCCTGGCTGACCCGGACGCTGGCGCGGGAGGGGCGGCAAACACTGCGCGCGGTGGATGAGGTTTCGTTCAGCATCCCCCTCGGCACCACCCTGTCCCTGGTCGGCGAAAGCGGCTGCGGCAAAAGCACCGTGGCCCGGCTGGCGGTCGGCCTGTATGCGCCGACCTTCGGCGAAATCCTGTTCGAGGGCACCGACCTGTCCGCCGCCCGTGCGCAGCCGGCGCTGCGGCGGCGGATGAACATGATCTTCCAGGACCCCTACGCCTCGCTGAACCCGCGCTGGCGCGTGCGGGACATCGTGGCCGAGCCGATCCGCGCCTTCCGGCTGCTGCGTGGCCGCGACGTGGCGGACCGGGTGGCGCAACTGCTGACCCAGGTCGGCCTATCGCCCCGCGACGGCGAAAAATTCCCGCACGAGTTCAGCGGCGGCCAGCGCCAACGTGTCAGCATCGCCCGTGCGCTCAGCAGTGAGCCGGAGTTCCTGGTGTGCGACGAGCCGACCAGCGCGCTCGACGTGTCGGTGCAGGCGCAGATCCTGAACCTGATGCGCGACTTGCAGCAGCGGCTGCAGCTTTCTTACCTGTTCATCAGCCACAACCTGTCCGTCGTGCGCCACATGTCGGACCAGTTGGGCGTCATGTATCTCGGCCGCATCGTCGAGTATGGCCCGGGCGAGAGCATCTTCGCCGCGCCGCGCCATCCCTATACGCGCCTGCTGCTGGAGGCGATCCCGGACCTATCCATGTCCGGACGCGCCCGGATCGCCGTGGGCGGCGAGGTGCCCAGCCCGATCCATCCCCCGTCCGGCTGCCCGTTCCATCCCCGCTGCCCCCTGGCCAACGAGCGCTGCAGCGTGGAGCGGCCGGGCTACACGCGGAGCGGCGACGTGCTGGCGGCGTGCCACGCGGTCGAGGAAGGGCGGGACACCCCAGGCGGCAAGCGCAGCCTGGTGCAGGCGGCGTGACGCGGCAACCTGGTCTAGGCAGCGTGAAGCGGCAGCCTCAGGCAAGCGGCGCGGATCAGCAATCTCACGCAAGCCGCACGGACCGGCAGCCTCGTGCAGGCGGCGCGAAGCAACAGCCTGGCGTGCACGGCGCGAAGCGGCAGACTGGTGCGCCCAGCGGAAAACACATGCTAATGCTGCTCGCGCTACTGCTGGCCTCCCCGGCGCGGGCGGACGTCACGCTCGGCGCAGTGCTGTCGTTGACCGGCTCTGGCGCCGGCCTCGGCGTCCCCGCCCGCCGCACCATCGAGCTGCTGCCGAAGACGATGGCGGGTGAACCCGTGCGCTGGGTGGTGCTGGATGACGG
>CAXTOB010000082.1:0-18317 GCA_964245505.1 uncultured Acetobacteraceae bacterium
CCCGGCCTGGCTCAAAGACCAGCTCCGCGCCCGGCGCCACGGTCAGCCGGTGACCTCGCCCCGGACCCGGACCGCGCTGATCGCCTGGCGCGATGCCCGGCGCACCGTAGCCGCCGCCCGCCGCGGCGCGTCGGGGTCTGCCAGGTCCGGCTGATCGGCCAGCGCGCCCGGCAACAATGGGCTGGCGCCCAGGCCGATCAAGCGGAACGCCGTCCCATCCGCTTCTCGCAGCAGCAGCGACCGCCCTGCGGCGAACAGGCTGTCCGGCAGCGCGGTCGGCCCCGGCAGCCGGGTGTTGCGCGTACGGCTGGCAAAACGGGTGGTCTTCAGCTTCAGCACCACGCCCCCGGCGCTGAACCCGCCCTCGCGCAGCCGCCGGGCCAGCTTCTCCGCCATGCGCCACAGGTGCTTCTCAAGCAGCGCCGGGTCGCACAGGTCGGTGTCGAAGGTGGTCTCGGCGCTGACCGACTTGGTGTCGCGGTCAGGGTTCACCGGCCGCGTGTCCTCGCCACGGGCGCGGCGAGCTAGGGCAGGGCCGTCATCGCCCAGTCGCGCCCGGGCGGCGCGGTCGTCCAAGGCCTGCAAATGCATGAGGTGCGTTATGCCGAGGGCGTGCAGTTTCCGCTCCTGCGCCGGGCCGACGCCGGGGAGCAGGCGGACGGGTTCAGGCGCCAGTAACGCGGCGGCCTCGCTGCCCAGCACTGCAAATCCGCGCGGCTTGTCCCGCCCCGCCGCGATTTTCGCCAGCAGCCGGTTGCGCGCCAGGCCGACCGAGACGGTGACGCCCACCTCCCGCTCCACCCGCAGCGCGAAGCGGGCCAGGACGGCGGCGGGCGGGACGCCGTGCAGCGCCTCGGTCCCCGACAGGTCCAGCACCGCCTCATCGATCGAGAGCGGCTGCACCAACGGCGTCAGGTCCTGCATCAAGGTGCGGATATGCCGGGCAGCCGCGGCGTACTTCGCCATCTCCGGCCGGATCACCACCGCGTCCGGACAAGCTTTCAGCGCCTGCCACATCGGCATGGCGCTGCGGACCCCATGCATCCGCGCGACGTAGCAGGACGCAGCCACCACACCCCGCAAGCCGCCGCCGACGATGACCGGCTGCCCGGCCAGGTCCGGCCGGTCCCGTTTCTCCACGCTGGCGAAAAACGCGTCGCAGTCCACGTGCGCCACCGAAAGCGTGAACAGCTCAGGATGCCGCACCACCCGCCGAGAGCCGCAAGCAGGGCAAACTGGTCCCGCCGGAGCCCCGCCACAGTCCCGGCAAAGCGCCGCCGTCGTCACAGCAGATGCTCGCGTCTCCGTCTCCCCTCCAGGGTGTCTAGACCGGGCGTGTGGATTACAGGCGTTTGGCGACATGGGTGACGGGTTTGTGGGTTTGTTCTGCTCTGCGAAGATAGAATTGCCTGATCTGGTGCTGGGTGAACACTGTATTTGCCCCGAAGCGCCGGTCCAGCAACGCTCCAACCAAGCTCATTTGGCATGACGGCTTGACGACCCCACAACCACGACCGGAAGTGAATCACCACGCGAACCAAACCGCCAGCGCAATCTGCAAAGGTCCCCCGAGGGAGAGGGAGTAGCGCAGCACTCCCCTTGCAGCCCGCGCCCGCCCATGCTGCAAGCTGCGCCATGACCCAGCCTCCCGGCTCCGCCCCTGCCCAAGACCGCGTCCTGATCCTGGACTTCGGCAGCCAGTTCACTCAGTTGATCGCCCGCCGCATCCGCGAATCCGGCGTGTATTGCGAGATTATGCCAGCCACCGCCGACCCCGCGCGCATGGAGGCGTTCGCCCCCCGCGCCTGGGTCCTCTCCGGCGGTCCGGCCAGCGTCCTGGACACCGCCGGGCCGCGGGTGCCGCAAATGGTGTTCGACAGCGGCCTGCCGGTGCTCGGCATCTGCTACGGCCAGCAGGCAATGTGCGCGCATCTTGGCGGCGAGGTCAGCCTGTCCGACCACCAGGAGTTCGGATCGGCCGTCGTGGACGTGACCGACGACTGCGAACTGTTCCACGGCGCCTGGTCCCCCGGCGGGCGGGAGCAGGTGTGGATGAGCCACGGCGACCGCGTGACCCGGTTGCCCCCCGGCTTCCGCGTTGTCGCCAGCAGCGAGGGCGCGCCGTTCGCCGTCATCGCCGACGACGCCCGGCGCTACTACGGCACGATGTTCCACCCGGAGGTCGTGCACACCCCGCACGGCCGGCAACTGCTGGCCAACTTCACCCATCGCGTCGCTGGGCTGCAGGGCGGGTGGAGCATGGCCGGCTTCCGCGGCGCCCAGATCGAGCGCATCCGTGCCCAGGTCGGCTCGGGCCGGGTCATCTGCGGGCTATCGGGCGGGGTGGACAGCTCGGTCGCGGCGGCGCTGATCCATGAGGCCATCGGCGACCAGCTCACCTGCATCTTCGTGGACAGCGGCCTGCTGCGGCTGGGCGAGGCGGAGGAGGTCGTGCACACCTTCCGCGACCGCTTCAACATCAAGCTGGTGCATCGGGACGCCGCGGACCTGTTCCTGGACCAGTTGGAGGGCATCACCGACCCGGAGCAGAAGCGCAAGACCATCGGCCGCGTATTCATAGAAGTGTTCGAGGAGGAGGCGGCGCGCGTCGGCGGGGCGGACTTCCTGGCGCAGGGCACCCTTTATCCCGACGTGATCGAGAGCGTCAGCGCCCACGGCGGCCCCAGCGTCACCATCAAGAGCCACCACAACGTCGGCGGCCTCCCCGCGCACATGCGTATGCAGTTGGTGGAGCCGTTGCGCGACCTGTTCAAGGACGAGGTCCGCGCGCTGGGCCGCGAGCTGGGCGTGCCGGAGCACATCGTCGGCCGCCACCCGTTCCCGGGTCCGGGCTTGGCGATACGCATCCCCGGCGCGATCACGCGGGAGCGGCTGGACATCCTGCGCCGGGCCGATGCGGTGTTCCTGGAGGAGATACGCTCCGCCGGGCTGTATGACGCGATCTGGCAGGCGTTTGCGGTGCTGCTGCCGGTCCGCACGGTGGGGGTGATGGGGGATGGGCGCACGTATGACAATGCCTGCGCGCTGCGGGCTGTGACCAGCGTGGATGGCATGACGGCGGAGGTTTATCCGTTCAGCATGGAGTTCCTGGCGCGGGTGGCGACGCGGATCGTCAACGAGGTGCGGGGGATCAACCGGGTGACGTATGACATCACCAGCAAGCCGCCGGGGACGATTGAGTGGGAGTAGGGGGTTAAGCCTCGAACGGGTTGACGGTCCTAATCCCGAGAGGCGTGAAATCTTGGAAGGTCCGGGTTGCTACGACCAGATCGTGCACGGTCGCAATGGCAGCGATCATCGCGTCCTGCGCCAGCATGCTGGACGGGCGATGCATCAGCCGCGCCCACTCACGGAACGCTGGTCCGTCCATGGGCAGGATTATGTAGCCGCTCACAATTTGCGTAATCCATGCCTCAAGCTCTGCGGCCTTTGCTGCGTCACGGTCTCGGGTACGTTCGACGCCGGTCTGCAGTTCGCCGATCATCACCGCAGACAGGTGCAGGTCGGCATTGCGCATGCCGGACACCCAGGCCAGGACTGCGCCATGCGGACGCGTTCGCCAAAGTTCTGAAACGACGTTCGTATCCAAGAGATACATACCGGATCAGTCCGAGTCGACAACTTCTCGGCTTTGAAGCTGCCCACGTTCGGGGATATCGAAATCGCCCCTTGGATGATCGGCCAGCAGCACTTCCTTCAACGTTGGCCGGCCTGTTTCCTGCAGCCGGCGCCATTCGGCGACAGGAACCAAAACGGCAGCCTCAGTACCGCGCTTCGTTACGAGCTGCGGACCCTCGGTTTGGCAAAGGTTGAGCAGTTCGCTGAACCGGGCTTTCGCGTCCTGGACCTGCCAACTTCGCATCATAGGGTCCATGTTTTCATCTAGTCAGGATCCTGGTCAGCTCGTGTCTAGGTTGCAAGATGCCATTGTCCTTCAGCTTGTGCGGCTCACCTACCTTCAATACGTTTACAACTCGGCACCGGCAGCCCGGCGCATCAACGACAGGACCATCGCATGACCCGCAAGACCGGCCGCCAGTTCTTCGCCAACCCCGGCCCGACCAACATCCCCGATTCAGTCCTGCGCGCCATGGACCGCGCCACCATAGACTTCAACGACCCCGAGTTCACCGCCGTGTTCGACCAGGGAGTCGCCGGCCTCAAGCGCGTGCTGCGGACCCAGGGAGAGGTGTTCCTTTACACCGCTTCCGGCCACGGCGCCTGGGAGGCGACGCTGCAGAACCTGTTGAGCCGCGGCGACACCGTGCTGGTGCTGGAGTCCGGCTGGTTCAGCGAGGGCTGGGCGGCGATGGCGAACAAGCTGGGCGTGCAGCATCAACTCGTGTCCGCCGACTGGCGCCGGGGCGCGGACATGGCAGCGGTGCAGGCAGCGCTGCAGCAGGACACCACCCACAAGATCAAGGCCGTGCTGACCGTCCACAACGAGACCGCAACCGGCCTGTCCACGCCGTTGCAGGATGTGCGCGCTGCCATGGATGCCGCCGGGCACCCGGCGCTGCTGCTGGTGGACACCATCTCGTCCCTGGGGTCGCTTGAGTTCCGCATGGACGACTGGGGCATAGACGGCGTGGTCGGCGGCAGCCAGAAGGGGCTGATGCTGCCCACTGGCTTCAGCTTCACCGCCGTTTCCGCCAAGGGGATGGAGGCGCACAAGACGGCGGACCTGCCGCGGCATTACTTTGACTGGTCCGTCATGATGACGCGCCCGCAGCGCAGCTTCGTCGGCACCATCCCGACCAGCCTGTTCTACGGCCTGCAGGAAAGCCTGCGCCTGATCGAGCTGGAAGGGCTGGACCTGGTGATCGCCCGGCACCACCGCCTGGCAGAGGCCGCACGCCGGGCCGTGCGAGCCTGGTCCGGCAACAACGGGCCGCAACTGTTCGGCCTGGACCCGGCGCGGCTGTCGGACAGCGTGACGGCGGTGCTGATGCCGGACGGGCACAACGCCAACGCCATGCGGAAGGTCGCGCTGGACCGCTACAACGTGTCGCTTGGCGGCGGCCTGGGCAAGCTGGACGGCCAGGTGTTCCGCATCGGCCACCTGGGCGACCTGAACGAGCCGATGCTGCTGGGCACACTCGGCGCCATCGAGATGAGCCTGCGCGTGACGGATGTGCCGCATGGCCGCGGCGGGGTGGACGCAGCGATGGACTGGCTGGCGGCAGCGTAGGAGGGCGTCAGCCGGCGGGCGGGCGCCAGAGTGGGGTGCGGCGGTAAAGGTCTGCAAGCGGCATCCGCAGGCCGATGCTGTCCAGCACAAGGTCGCCGGTCCTGATCTGCTCTGGCTCGTTCGGCCAAGTTCCGTCGGGGTGCCGGCGCATGATGTCAGCCCCGATGAATACGGAGCGCAAGACGACGATTTCGCGCACGCTCGCAATCGTGGCATACGCCAGCACGTTGTTCCAAGTTTCGGCCTGGTTGCTAGGCGACAAAATTTCCGCGATCAGCACGGGATCGGCCAGGGTGGACTGCCGGACCTCAAGTTCGGTGCAGGTCACGGCAAGGTCAGGCACACGCAAGTTGTGGCTGGCATTGATATGGGAAACGACGCCTGGCTCGATGATCGCCACACAAGGACTGTTCTGGGCATCAAGGTGGCTTCCGATCACCTGTGCCAGCCGGTTCAATATCGCTCCATGAATGGTGCTGGGCGGCGCCATCGCTTGCGGCACGCCGTCCACCAACTGCCACACTTCTCTGCCGCCGGGGTTCCACGCCAGGAACTCGTCAACGGACATATAGACTGGGATTTTGACGGCTTCGCTCATACGTCCATCCTACTGAGGCGCGAGGATGGTTGCCACAACCATCACCCCTCGCCCTCCCGCTGCAAGAACCGCCCGAACGCCTCCAGCGTCGCCTCGGACAGGTAGTGCTCGATCCCCTTCGCATCCTGTTCCGCCGCTTCGCCGGGCACCCCGGTGGCGAGCAGCAGGCCCACCATCAGGCGGTGCCGGGCGTGGCTCCGCCGGGGCATCGCATGTCCGGCTTCGGTCAGGAACACGCCGCAGTAGGGATGAGCGGTTGCCAGCCCCTCGCGCTTCAACCGGCTGATCGTCTTGATCGCCGTCGCGTGCGATATGCCTAGGCGGCGGGCGATGTTGGTCGGGCGCGCCTTGCCATCGGCCGGCAGCAGGTCGGCGATCAGCTTCGCATAATCTGCCAGCAGCGCCGTGGGCTGGGCGGACCGTGCCCTCAAAACCGGTGCGCCTGGGTGGGTGCGTCGGGAAGAGGATTCCGCTCCGAATCCGACACGCTACTCGATCCCAGTAGCGGCGCCGTAGTTCAGCTTGAGGTTCGGCGCGGTGATGAGCGCCGTCGCGGCCCAGGCCAGCGCCGCCACCAGCCGCCCGACGGCGGGTCGCCCCATCTCGCCCCGGCCCGTCACGAACGTCATCCGCGGCATCACCGCAAAAGACGCTTGCAGCAACCGCGCGACCCGGCTGAACACCAGCAGGTCCGGCATCGCGTGCTCGCCATCAGTCGCCGTTCATCGATCGCTATCGGCTGGAAGCCAAGGGATTGCAGCATTCGCTGCAACCTACAGCCTGGGCAAATACTCCTGACCCTCGACGATCCTGCAAACGTAGCCCTGTGAAAAGCGGGGTACATGGGGAGGATGCACCGTGATGGTTGCAGGACCCCCCGTGCCTCGCCCACCGTCACATTCCGTTCACGTTTCCGCGTGCGATTCGAGTTGCAGGATCCCGGACCAGAACTAAGGGTGGTATATCCTGTTGGCCTTTGACGACAACATGTAGTAGGTCGAGCTGATGGACATGAATCGCAGCGACGAATTCCCGATGCTCGATGCCGTGCAGATGCCGGGTCGCCACCCCGTGCGCGTGGACCGGTCGCGCGACGCGTTGCTCACCGATTTCGGCCGGGCAACGCTGGACGACCGCTACCTGATGCCCGGCGAGGGGTATCAGGACCTGTTCGCCCGGGTCGCCAGCTACTACGGCGACGATGCCGCCCATGCCCAGCGCATCTACGACTACATCAGCCGGATGTGGTTCATGCCGGCGACGCCGGTGCTGTCCAATGGCGGGACCACGCGGGGGCTGCCGATCTCATGCTTCCTGAACGAGGCGACTGACAGCCTCGACGGCATCGTCGGCCTGTGGAACGAGAATGTCTGGCTCGCCAGCAAGGGCGGCGGCATCGGCTCCTACTGGGGCAACCTGCGCTCCATCGGCGAGAAGGTCGGGCTGAACGGCAAGACCTCCGGCGTGATTCCCTTCATCCGGGTGATGGATAGCCTGACACTGGCGATCAGCCAGGGATCGCTGCGGCGCGGGTCCGCCGCTGTTTACCTGCCGATCTCGCACCCGGAAGTGGAGGAATTCATCGAGCTGCGCCGACCCACCGGTGGTGACCCCAACCGCAAGGCGCTCAACCTGCACCACGGTATCCAGGTATCCGACAGCTTCATGCGCGCGGTGGAGGCAGATGAGCAGTGGGCGCTGACGTCCCCTAAGGACGGCGCTGTCGTGCGCAAGGTGGGCGCGCGGGGGCTATGGATACGCATCCTGACCGCGCGGATCGAGACAGGGGAGCCTTACCTCGTGTTCTCCGACCATGTGAACAACGCGCGTCCGGAGCAGCAGAAGCTGGCGGGTCTGGAGGTGAAAACCAGCAACCTATGCAGCGAGATCACCCTGCCTACCGGCGTGGACCACCACGGCAAGCAGCGCACCGCCGTCTGCTGCCTGGCGTCGCTGAACCTGGAAACCTGGTTGGAGTGGCACGACCACCCGCTGCTGATCGAGGACGTCATGCGGTTCCTCGACAACGTGCTGCAGGACTTCATCGATCGCGCGCCGGAGGGGATGGAGCGGGCGAAGTACTCGGCGATGCGCGAGCGCTCGGTGGGCCTAGGCGTCATGGGATACCACAGCTTCCTGCAAAGCCAAGGCGTCCCGTTCGAGGGCGTGGTGGCCAAGGTCTGGAACCGCCGTATGTTCAAGCACATCCGGACCCAGGCGGACGCCGCCAGCCGGATGCTGGCCGAGGAGCGCGGCGCCTGCCCGGATGCCGCAGAGTATGGCATTGCCGAGCGGTTCAGCAACAAGATGGCCATTGCGCCGACCGCCAGCATCAGCATCATCGCCGGCAACACCAGCCCCGGCATCGAACCCATCGCCGCCAACGTGTTCCTGCAAAAGACCCTGTCCGGCAGCTTCAGCGTCCGCAACCGGCACCTGCAGCAACTCCTGGCGGAGAAGGGCTGGGACACCGACGCCATCTGGTCCAGCATCACCCTCAACAAGGGCAGCGTGCAGCACCTGGACTTCCTGACCCTGCAGGAAAAGGCGGTTTATCGCACCGCGTTCGAGCTGGACCAGCGCTGGGTGGTGGAGCACGCGGCGGACCGCACGCCGTATGTCTGCCAAAGCCAGTCGGTCAACCTGTTCCTGCCGGCCAACATCCACAAGCGGGACCTGCACCAGATCCACCTCATGGCGTGGAAACGCGGGGTGAAGAGCCTGTACTACTGCCGCAGCCTGAGCATCCAGCGCGCGGACAGCGTCAGCGAGAAGGCGGTCCGCCCGGACGAGATGGCGACCGCAGCGCCGAGCGACGCCGGGCGCCTGTCGCTCGCGGGAGCGGCCAAGCCGAACAACTACGAGGAATGCCTGGCCTGCCAGTAGGCGCCGGGTCCCACCAGGAGAGCACCATGGACGGCATGATCCCCCCACGCGACCAGCCCGGCAAGCCCGTCCTGGACCTGCTGACCGAGAACCCGGTCTACAAGCCGTTCCGTTACCCCTGGGCCTATGAGGCCTGGTTGACCCAGCAGCGCGTGCATTGGCTGCCGGAGGAGGTTCCGCTCGCCGACGACGTGAAGGACTGGCACCGGAACCTCACCGGCGCCGAGCAGAACCTGCTGACCCAGATCTTCCGCTTCTTCACGCAGGCGGATGTCGAGGTGAACAACTGCTACATGAAGCACTACAGCCAGGTGTTCAAACCGACCGAGGTGCTGATGATGCTGTCCGCCTTCAGCAATATCGAGACGATCCATGTCGCCGCCTATAGCCATCTTCTCGATACCATTGGGATGCCGGAGATCGAATACACGGCGTTCCTCAAGTACAAGGAGATGAAGGACAAGTACGACTACATGCAGTCCTTCCGCGTGGACAGCAAGCATGAGATCGCCAAGACCTTGGCGGCCTTCGGCGCCTTCACCGAGGGGTTGCAGCTATTTGCCTCGTTCGCGATCCTGCTGAACTTCCCGCGGCACAACAAGATGAAGGGCATGGGGCAGATCGTGTCCTGGTCGGTGCGGGACGAGACGCTGCACTGCCTGTCCGTCATCCGCCTGTTCCGCACCTTCGTCCAAGAGAACCCGGAGATTTGGACAGCCGATCTCAAGCAGGAGATCACCGACGTCTGCGCCACGATCGTTGTGCACGAGGACGCCTTCATTGACCTGGCGTTCGAGCAGGGACCGATCGAGGGCATGAACCCGGCCGATGTGAAGCAGTATATCCGCTACATCGCCGACCGCCGCTTGATCCAGCTGGGCCTGGACGAGCTGTATCGCGTCGAGGAGAATCCGCTGCCCTGGCTGGACGACATGCTGAACGCGGTCGAGCACGCCAACTTCTTCGAAAACCGCTCGACCGAGTACAGCCGGGCCAGCACGCAGGGCTCATGGGAGGAGGCGTTTGCCGGCGACGTCTTCGCCACCGAGCAGCCACAGGGCGCGATCCAGATTTAGCGGAACGCAGGGGCCGGGCTGTGCGGCTCTAAGCGCACCGCCAAGAGTTTGCGCACCTATGAAATGCCAAGCAGGCTTTCGCATGCTGGGACGGCTGGAAGGCATCTGTGCTATAGGCCACGCAAGCCTACCTAGACCTCGCTGACGGCGGTGCGCCTTGGAATCGCTGAACGTAACCGTCCTCACGTTCCCACATGCAGAAAAAGATTCTCGCTTTGTCGCCATGCAACCTGTAAAATTTTGTGACGCATGGTCCTCGACAGGCCGTCGTCGTCTAGTCTATGTCGGTCACGAGGCGGATCGAGGCAAACCGTGGAAAGTAGTTTTGGTAAAACAATGAGCGAAGTCGGTGACAAGGACGATGTCTCGGTCCGCGAGGGTTCCAACCATGGCATCCCCCGGCATACCCGGCGCTTATCGGACAAGGTGCTCGTTGCCTTCCACCATGCCTGTGACACATCCGACCTTGAGGTTGCTGAGCAGCTGCTCGGCACCTTGGAGATGATGCTGAGCCGCCGGACCCCTAACCCCGACAGCAACCGCCGCCGCAGCATCGAAAGCTTGGTGGCCGCCCATGAACGGCTTTGGCATCTTCGTCACCCGGAAACCGAGGACTAACGGTCCGGACGCCGGGCAGCAGCGACGCAGCCCGTGAATGAGAACCTAGAGCCGCAGTGGGCTGCCGTTCCGTAAAATTGCATCGGCGTCGTTGGTAAACCCGCCGTCGTCGCGGTGAAGCACCAATCCCGGCGCAATCCGGTCTGGTGTCCGGCTGCCCCGGTAACCCCGCACAATGGCCAGTCGTGCGTCCCGCCCCTGCTTCGGCCATAACGGAGCCAAGACAAGGCCGCCGCAACCCGCGTCATGCAACGCGCGCAGCGCACGCGCGGCGGAAGCGCCGGGAACCACCAGCGTCACAGTCCCGCCGGGCCGTACTGCCGCGGCCAAAGCGGACGCCCAGCCTTCCAGGCCAGCGCCGGCATCTCGCTTAGCAAGCAGACGCCGCGGGTCCGGAGACGGGGTGCCGGCTGGATCATGCCAGGGCGGATTGGCAAAGGCGTGCGTGAATGTGCCTGGCGTCCGCAGCATCAGCACATCCACCTCAAGCACCGGCCAGTCCAGCAGGCCGTTGTCCCGCAGGTTGCATCGGGCTAGCGCGGCGGTATCGGGGTCTATCTCGACCCCCGTGCCAAACAGGCCCGGCACCCGCGCCGCCAGGCACAGCAGCCCGGCCCCGGCACCCAGCCCAGCCTCCAACACCCGGTCGCCGGGGCATGCAGGGACCGCCGCAGCCAGGAATACCGGCTCAATCCCTGTGCGGTGGCCACGTGCGGGTTGGCGATACAGCACGCGCCCGCCCAGCAGGGTGCCGTCCGTCGTATCCACTACCGCTCGCCGGCCTCCTGCAGGACCCGCCGGGCTTGGGCCTCATCCTCCGGCAGCACCGCCAGGCGCCGGGGAATGGCGCCGATGCTTCCCTCAACCGAGCTCACGTGCGAGTCCAGCAGCACGGTCTCAATACCGGCATCCCGCAGCAGTGCGGCGAGGAAATTGAGGCGGACAGGGTCATTGGACAGCAGCACGGTGCGCATGATCCCGGTGTCGCACACGCCGCCGCGTCGGCCAATGTGGTGCGTGAGCCATCGGCCCTCGCCTTGACCCATTTTCCAGGCCGCCGATATGGTGCATGTGGGCTTGCAGGAGCCGGGACGCCGCCGGAAATGCCGGGTGCGGCGCGAACAGGTCGGGAGTCCAGTTTGGGCGTTGTCACCACCACCCCCCTAATACCCGGCGCTGGGCATGATGGCGAAGTCGTGTCCGACGCGCTGCAGGCACTGGTCACGCTCGTCGGGCCTGATTTGCAGGCATGCAACCGCACCATCGTTGCCCGGATGGACAGCCCGGTGGCATTGATCCCGCAACTAGCCGCCCACATCGTGGCCGCTGGCGGTAAGCGGCTTCGCCCGTTGCTGACGCTCGCCGCCGCGCAGTTGTGCGGCTACGGCGGCACTCGTCATGTTCACCTGGCCGCCTGCGTCGAGTTCATCCACACTGCGACCTTGCTGCACGATGACGTGGTGGATGAGTCCCTGTTGCGCCGCGGCCTGAGCAGCGCCAATGCGGTATTCGGCAATAAGGCGTCCGTACTGGTGGGCGACTTCCTGTTTGCCCGCAGCTTCCAGCTTATGGTCGAGGATGGGTCCTTGAAGGTGCTTGGCATCTTGTCCCATGCGGCCGCGACCATTGCAGAGGGCGAGGTGCTGCAACTGGTCACGCAGAACGACCTGTCCACCTCGGAGGAACGATATCTTGACGTAGTGCGCGGCAAGACCGCCGCCCTGTTCGCCGCGGCATGCCAGGTCGGCGCCGTCGTCGCTGACCGTCCTCCAGGGGAGGAACAGGCGCTGCGCGACTACGGCATGAATCTTGGCATCGCCTTCCAACTCGTGGACGATGCGCTGGATTACGCGGCTGACCAGGTGATCCTGGGCAAAACAGTTGGCGACGACTTTCGGGAGGGTAAGATTACCTTGCCGGTCCTGGCCGCATACCAGGCCGCCGACGAGGAGGAGCGGGCGTTCTGGGTGCGCACCATCGAAGCTAGCGACCAACGCGATGCTGACTTGGAACGGGCCATGCGCCTGATGGCCCGCAGCGGCGCGATCAAGACGACGCTGGATGGCGCTGCGCGGTTTGCCGCGGGTGCTAAGGCGGCCCTCGCGGTG
This sequence comes from uncultured Acetobacteraceae bacterium, assembly GCA_964245505.1. Taxonomy (GTDB): domain Bacteria; phylum Pseudomonadota; class Alphaproteobacteria; order Acetobacterales; family Acetobacteraceae; genus DASWOJ01. The sequence goes on from CAXTOB010000082.1 coordinate 12,499, forward strand.
TTCTCAGACAGTCCCATTCGCCGGGCACTGATGGACGTGGCAGATTACACGATCAGCCGGGTGAGCTGATCCATAAAGGTGTGCTGCGCATCCCTTCGATAACTTGAGACGACGTCATGACCTAGGCTGGTTCAAGTCCAAAACCGGCCTAGCACTTTACGGGCGAACACAGGACGGTTGCCACGTCCGGGCACTGAGCATCCGGGACGTAGCCGCACTCCACTTTAAAAGGTGAGCCAGAAGAAGCCGTATAATTACGATGGGTTCTGGCAGATCTCCATATGGGCGCCGCTATCGGCTATGGCCGCACGTTCCGAGACGCCATAATCCGTTTTGATACCCTCCCACGTAATCGCTATAGCGATTACGTGGGTCGAGGCTGGCGTAACCCCAATCTGAAACGCTGCCCGGCGTCAGGATATGCTTGTGACCCTTTTAAACGCGCCCGACGTGTCCGCAAACCGGGACCGACATTGCACAATCTTCGGCACTGCTCCGCCGGAAACTCAGACTGTCCACAGCCATTGACACCTACGCTGCGGCCAGCCCCTCCCGGCGCACCTGCACCGTTAGTTCGTCCAATGCGGCGCTGACCCGGTCCAGCATCTCGGTAACCTCCGCTTCCGTGATAATCAGCGGCGGGCTGAACGCCAGGCTGTCGCCGGGCAGACCGCGCGCGATCACGCCATGCGCCTCGCACAACTTCGTCAGGCGAGCGGCCATCTTGCGCTTGGGATCGAAGTTGCGGCGAGCTTCCTTGTCCTCGACCAATTCAACGGCGGCAATCAGGCCGACGCCGCGGACCTCACCAACCAGTTCGTGCCCGGCAAAGCGGCGGTGCAACTCGGATTGCATATACGGTCCGACTGTCCGCACATGGTCCACCAAATTGATCTCGTCATAGATCTTCAATGCCTCGACTGCGACAGCAGCCGGCACTGGATGGCCACTGTAGGTGTAGCCATGGCCGAAGGTGCCGATCTCAGCACTTTCACGCGCCAAGGCCTGGAACACCCGCTCCGTCACCATAACGGCGGAGATCGGCAGATAGGCGGCCGACAATGCCTTGGCGCAGGTTAGGATGTCCGGCTCCAAGCCGACGGTCTGGCTGCCCCAGTAGTTGCCGGTACGGCCGAAGCCGCAAATAACCTCGTCCGCTACCAACAGCACGTCATGGCGGCGCAGCACTGCCTGTATCTTTTCGAAGTAGCCACGGGGCGGTACGATTACGCCGCCTGCACCCATGACCGGCTCGGCGAACATCGCCGCCACTGTGTCCGGTCCCTCGGCGACGATGAGCTTGTCCAGTTCCTCCGCACAGCGGGTGGCAAACGCATCCTCGGACTCGCCGGGCAGGCCCTGGTGGTAGTAGTGCGGCGTCATCGTATGGATGAAGCCCGGCAGCGGCAGGTCGAAGCTGCGGTGGTTATACGGAAGCCCAGTCAACGATGCGGAAGCAACCGTAACACCATGATATCCCTTAATCCGGCCGATTATCTTCTTCTTCTGCGGACGTCCCAGGGCGTTGTTGTAATACCAGATCATCTTGACCGCGGAGTCGTTGGCCTCAGAACCCGAGTTGGCCAGGAACACCTTGCTCATCGGAACTGGTGCCCTGGCAATCAGCATCTCACTTAGATCAATCAGCGGCGTATGGGATTTGGCAGTGAAGGCATGATAAAACGGCAAGATACGCATCTGGTCATATGCGGCGCGGGCCAGTCGTTCATTGCTAAAGCCAAGGCTCGCGCACCAAAGTCCGGCGACACTCTCAATGTAATCCCGTCCGGAATCATCCCAAACGCGGACGCCTTCACCCCGGGTGATGATCATGGGGCCGTTCGTTTGATGCGCCACCAACTCGGTATAGGGGTGCAGCGCATTAGCAACGTCCCGGGCTGCCGGGGAGTTTGGACGTAGCACGGTAAGAGGCGGGGTCATGATGGGCCTGCAGGAATGGTGCCCGAGCAGACTAACGTGTCCGCCCCTATCAGTGGAACCCAAATTGGCTCCAACCTCTAGGAGACGTCATTATCTCCGTCCTGCGGCAGTAGCTGCAACAGTTCCTCTGGCAACGCCTCACCTTCGGGCCCACCGAATTCATGCGTCAACACGCCGCGCAGCCACAGGTCAAGGGCCGTTTGGTGTTCGGTCCGCATGGTTGTCTCCGCCAGGGCAATGCTCAGTGCCATTATGTTGCAATGCCATATCTGCCTTTCGGTTCCCAGACATAGCTCATATGCGTACAATACCGTCAGTTTGTGGCGCCGAAGCTAGCCGCGGATCGAGGATGCCACCAAACGGGCCAGATGTTGCCCCAAACAGGCGTGGAGAGTGACGACAGCCTTTTCCCGGTCGGAACGCGCCGTTCGCTCCAAGTCTATGCCGCCATCGTTAGCCCAGCCGCGCATCAGGTCAAAACGGCGGAATAGGATCACGCCAGGCATGGCAGACACTTGCTGCAAAGCCTGCGTATAGGGTTCGAGATTAGAGTTGGTCTGTAGGAACCGGCTATATTGCGGGTCCACCAGCACCAGGTCAGCGCCCGCGTCCAGCACCGCTTGAGCACCTTCCGACAGGGTCTGGCCGAACTCCCCCGGTGGCAAATTCCGCACGGCCTCAACAGTGCCGGTCTGCCAGATCACCATGTCATAATGCTTGGCGGCCAGTTCCTTGCGCAATAAGTCCAGCATCTCGGACGCCAGCATGCCCCGGCCGCCGCGCACGGTCACGTCAACCTTCAAGCCAGGTATCAGGGTACGAAGCTGCTTGGCCATCTGCAACGGGAACGCACGCTCGGACGCGGGCTGGCTCAGCGTTGCAACGGTAGGGGTAACTGGGTTGACGAGGGAGCCGAGCGACTGGCTGGTGATGGTGCCCGGCGCCAGGCTCGCCTCGGGGCCGAACATCGTTGCCGAGCCAACAGCCAATACTTCCAAGTGCTTGGCCGCTTTCAACTGCTCGCCGACATGCACCAAGTCCCCGGCCGCACTAACTCCCTCGTCGGCAAGGGGGCAAGGATTAGCCGGAACGGCTGCCCACCCAAGCTGCGGCAGCAGCAAGGAGCCAACGGTAAGAGCAAGTCGAACCAACGTTCTCATCATGTCACCTGCGCGTTACCAGCACGGTGGGTCTCGGGCAAGTCCGGCCGCACCAGCCGGCCTTTTGACTTATACCATGAAGCCAACGCTCCGACACCAAACAGCCCCATCGTGCCAAGCAGGTTGACCACAGCCATCACCACCCAGCCATCCATCTCCTCCATCGCGAGCCGCGCCAGGAAGGACAGAAAGATGCCGACGCAGAACACCGGCAGCGAATGCTGGCCGCAGATGATGAAGGGCCGTACCCAGGCGGAGTGCAGCCATGCCGCATCTTTGGCTACCGTCCGCGACACCAACCAAGCCAGCGCCATGATCGACAACAGCCGCATGGGATGCAGGCCTTCCTTGTCCACCGAGATCAAGGCCCGCGCCGCGGTGGCGAGCACCCGAGCCTCGATGTCCGGGTAGGGCCACACCGCCCACAGCAGTATCAGTCCAAAAGCCAAGATAACGATCGCCAGGCTGTCCAGTACCCACGGCGCCACACGCGGCCGTGGTGGCGCATACGCCAGGATTGCGCCGATAACGAACAGGAACTGCCAGGCAATCGGGTTGAAATACCAGCCGCCGCCGGTCCAGGACGGGAAATTGATGCCTGTCACCCGCATCGTGACATAGACGCCAGCAGACAACAGGAACAGCACGAGGGGCCGCCGCAACAACGGCAGCAGCAACGCGAACCAGGTCAGCAACGCCACATACATCGGCAGGATGTTGAGGTAGGCCGGCTGGAAACTTAGCTTCAACGCTTCCAGCATGGCGCGATACGGCGCCTCCGCCAGCACATCCAGATGGATTTCGTCCAGATACTCCGACCGGTCCAGCGCATTGGCGGAGTAGGATACCTGGGCGCTGAAAACCACGAACAAGAAGATATGGGCGATATACAGCGTCCACGCGCGCTTCATCACGTCTGCACCGGCGAACAGCCAACCGTGCTTGTCCATGCTGCGGCCATAGGCCAGCCCGGCGGCATAGCCCGCGAGCAGCACGAAGATCTCGGTCGCATCACACAGCGCAAAGTTCCGTAGGCTGAACTGCGCGATCCAGTTGGCCGGGATATGATCGACGAAAATCCACCAAAGAGCGATCCCGCGGAACAGATCAACCCGCAGGTCGCGGTTTCGATGGAGTTGGACCATGCAGCCTCCGGCACCGCGGCCTGATAGGCGCGTGTGGCTGAAATAGGGATGCAAGCCTGGGTTGACACCCTGCACCGCGGCCAATCCGTGTTGCAAAGTGCTACGCGCCTAGCAGGCTGGCTGCTATTCCTTCCACGTCTTGGCTGGCGTTGCAGTTTGGATGGCGGATCAGCAGCGGCGCTTGCCGGCGTATGGCGTCGGAAACATGGGGGTCCCGGCGTATATACCCTGCCAGCGCCGGCGCTCGGCCTAGGAAAGCAATGCAGGCCCGGCTTAGGGTTGCCGCCGTACGCTCCCCAGCGGCAGGGCTGGTAACTTGGTTTATGACCAGCCGTGCATCGCCGCCGGACCGGTCGGCGGCGTGCAGCTTGAGCGCGGCATAAGCGTCAGTCAGGCTCGTGGGTTCCTCCGTCGTGACCACCAGGAGAGTATCCGCCCAGGCCGACATGCGCCGGACCGCACGGTCCAAGCCGGCGCCAAGGTCCAGCAGCACGTTGTCATAACCTGCAGCCATGGTTGCCAACGCCGCTAGCAGCCGCTCGACCCCTGGAGCGTCCAAGGCGGACAGCGCGCCCGAACCGCTGCTGCCGGCCAGTATGTCAAAGCCGCCCGGTGCGAATCGCTCGACCGCCTGCGCCATCGTCACGGTTCCAGCGGCGACGGCCCCCAGGTCATGCCGGGGCGTGAGACCCAGCTGGATGTCTATATTGGCCAGTCCCAGGTCGGCGTCGAACAACAGCACCCGCCGGCCGTGACGGGCCAGGGCATGGGCCAGTGTGGTGGCGAACCAGGTCTTGCCGACACCGCCCTTTCCGGATGCGATCGCGACCGTCCGTCCCAACGGTGGCGGGCGGGCCGGGGTGGCTGCAGGCGGGCGGATGGCGGCTTGGATCGTCATGCGGGATTCCGGAGGTGTTGGGGATAGCCCGGCGCGGCCATCAGCCGCTCCGCAAGGACGGCGGGGGTCAGCAGGCGCAGGCCGTCCGCGGCGCCAGGGCCGACCCCGGCCTCTGTCAGCGTGTGTCCGGTTGCAGCGGCGGTCAGAATGCTGCCAAGCCGCCGGGCCATGTCCAGCCGGGTCGGCACAAGCAGCGTCGTGCCTGCCTCCGCAAATGCGCCGGCCAGATCCGCGGACTCGGATGGGTCCAGGCCGGCCGGCAGCACCAGAACCAGGGTCGCACCGGCGGCCCCGGCCAACCCGGCCAATTCCTCCCGTTCGTGCGGATCAAAGGGGTCCAGGCCGGCGGAGTCGATCAGCGCCGGCGCCCCACGTTCCCGGCGGGCCAGGGCTCGGGACAGGGCCACAGGCTCGTCTGCGACCAGCAGCGGCAGACCGAGCACGCGGGTGAAGGCTGCCAACTGCTCGGCAGCCCCGGCACGGCGGCCATCAGCAGTGACCACGAGCGGCGGGGTGCCAGCCAGGGTCAGGCGGGTCGCTAGGCGGGCAGTGGTCAAGGTCTTGCCGGCGCCGGGCGGACCGGTCACCAGCAGCGGCGGGGCGCCAGGGCCGAGCGGCAACGCGCCGAAGCGGAGGATAGCTGCCAGCGTGCCTTCCAGCGGACCTGCCTCAAGC
>CAXTOB010000083.1:0-18008 GCA_964245505.1 uncultured Acetobacteraceae bacterium
CCCGACGCCAACAAGCTGCGTGACCGGCTGGCGGCGGCGGAGCTGCTGGTGGTCGCCGACCCTTTCCTAAGCGAGACCGCCGCCATCGCCGACGTGGTGCTGCCGGTGGCACAGTGGGCGGAGGAAGGCGGCACCATGACCAACCTTGAAGGCCGCATCCTGCTGCGCCGCAAGGCCAAGGAACCGCCGCCGGGGGTTTGGACTGATTTGCAGATCATCGCCGGTATCGCTGGACGTCTGGGCGCCGGGGCGCACTTCACCGGCGACGCCGAGACGACCGGCGCCGAGTTTCGCCGCTGCACCTCCGGCGGCATGGCGGACTATGCCGGGGCGAGCTGGGACCGCTTGCCGGCGGAGGCCGGGGTGTTCTGGCCCTGCCCCGACGAGCATCACCCCGGCACCCCGCGGCCCTTCCTGGACAGCTTCGCCCATACCGACGGCCGCGCCCGGTTCCACCCCGTCGAGCATCGTGGCCCCGCCGAGCAGCCATGTGACGACTACCCGCTGATCCTGACCACCGGCCGCGTCATGGGCCAGTATCAGTCCGGCACCCAAACCCGGCGCGTCCCGGAGCTGGCTGCGGCCGAGCCTGCCGCCTATGCCGAGATGCACCCCGACACCGCGCGGCAGCACGGCATTGGACCCGGCGACCGCGTCACCCTCACCACCCGACGCGGCACTGCCGAAATGGCCGCGCGCATTACCCGCGACATCCGGCGGGACACCCTGTTCGTCCCATTCCACTGGAGCGGGGAGGGCAGCGCCAACCGGCTGACCATCGCCGCGCTGGACCCGGTGTCGCGCATCCCTGAGTACAAAGCCTGCGCCGTCCGCCTGGACCGCGCGTCAAAGGAGCCTGCATGAGAGAGAGCACCCCCCGTATCCTGGTCGGCACCCATGCCTTCACCGGAACGGGATACGAGACGCCGGCCCCGCTGGGCGTCAGCTACACCGTCCCGTCCGACCGCCGGGCGCAGACGGTCTATTTCCGCGCCGGCAACAGCACGGCGGAGATGATTTCGGTCGTGCTGGTGCGGGACGGCGAGCCGATGCGCTCCTTCCCGATCGGGGCCAAGGCCGCGGTGCATATTCCGCTGGTGGTGGTCGAGGACCTGCAGCCCGAGACCAAGCTGGAGATGCACGTTCTGGCGCCAGCCGGCTGCAATGGGACGCTGGTGCTCGATATGGGCTTCGTGGAAATTTAGGAGGGCTCGCGCAATGGACGGCATGACTTATGGCGCCAAGCGCCAACGCCTGGTGGTGATCGGCAACGGGATGGCAGGGGCACGTGCGGTCGAGGAGGTGCTGGCCCGCGACGGTGCGGACCTGTTCGACATCACGATGTTCGGCGACGAGCCCTACGGCAACTACAACCGGATCATGCTGTCCAACATCCTGAGCGGCCAGCAGGAGGTGAGCGAGATCTACATCAACCCGCTCGACTGGTACAAGGAGAACAACATCCGCCTGCACAGCGGCGCGCGGGTGACGCACATCGACCGTGCCGCCCGGATCGTCACCGCCGCCAATGGCATCCAGGAGGAATACGACACCCTGCTGATTGCCACGGGCAGCCGGGCCTTCATCCCGCCAATGGACGGCGCGTGGGCTGACGATGGCAGCCTCCGTGCCGGCGTGTTCGCCTTCCGCGGGATTGACGACTGCACCGGCATCATGGCGCACGCCAAGAAGAGCAAGGTAGCGGCGGTGATCGGCGGCGGGCTGCTGGGGTTGGAAGCGGCGCGTGGCCTGCTGAACCATGGCTGCGAGGTGCATGTCATCCACCTGGGCGGACATCTGATGGAAATGCAGCTTGATGCCCCCGGCGGGGCGATGCTGCGCAAGGCGATGGAGGGCATGGGGTGTAATGTGCACCTGGGCAAGATGACCACCACGGTGCTGACCGAGGGTGAGGACAACCGCACCGCCAAGGTGGTCGGCCTGCGCTTCAAGGATGGGACGGAGCTGGCCTGCGACATGGTCGTGGTGTCCGCCGGCATCCGGCCGAATGCGGAGATCGCGGCGCGCGCCGGGCTGACGGTGGAGCGGGCGATCGTGGTGGACAACACCATGCGCAGCCCGGACGACCATCGGGTGTATGTCGTGGGCGAGTGCGCGCAGCACCGCGGCAAGGTGTATGGGCTGGTGGCGCCGCTGTGGGACCAGGCCAAGGTGTTCGCGGACCAGATCACCGGCGCGAACCCCCATGCCGAATATACCGGCAGCAAGCTGGCGACCAAGCTGAAGGTCATGGGCGTCGAGCTGGCCAGCATGGGAATTACCGAGCCGAAGGATGACGGCGACGAGGTGATCCAATTCAGCGAGCCGCGCCGGGGCACGTATAAGAAGCTGATCGTCAGGGATGGGCGCCTGGTGGGCGGCATCCTGATGGGCGACATCAGCAAGGCCGCCTATTTGATGCAGGCGTTCGACCGGGACAGCAAGCTGCCGGACGAGCGGCTTGAGCTGCTGTTCGACCTCGGCGCTCCACCGCAGGCGGTGACGCTCGACGAGATGCCGGCGGACGCCCAGGTTTGCAACTGCAACGGCGTCAGCAAGGCGGCGATTGGCGCCTGCGTCGCGGGCGGCGCCAAGAGCATGACCGCGGTGATGAAGGCGACGCGAGCCGGGATGGGCTGCGGGTCCTGCAAGTCGCTGGTGGGCGAGCTGGTCGAATGGTTCGCGGGCGGCAAGGTGGAGGAGGATCCTAGCGTCCACTACTACGTGCCCTGCATCCCGATGACCAAGCCGGAGCTTGTCGCCGAGGTTAAGCGGCTGGGGCTGAAGTCGGTGTCCCAGGTGTTCGCCGCGCTGTCGGCCACCGGCGAGGACGCTGCGAGCAAGCCGCCGTTGGCTAGCCTGCTGGCGACGGTGTGGGCCGGGGAGTATGAGGACGAGCGGGATGCGCGGTTCATCAACGACCGGGTGCACGCCAATATCCAGAAGGACGGTACCTTCTCCGTGGTGCCGGAGATGGCGGGCGGCGTCTGCACGCCAGCGGAACTGATGCGAATCGCGCAGGTCGCGGTGAAGTATAACGTGCCGCTGGTGAAGATGACGGGCGGGCAGCGCATTGACCTGGTCGGCATCGCGAAGGCCGACTTGCCGGGTGTTTGGCAGGACCTCGACATGCCGGCCGGCACCGCATGGGGCAAGAGCTACCGTACCTGCAAAAGCTGCATCGGCACCGAGTTCTGCCGCTTTGGCCTCGGTGACAGCATGGGGCTGGCGACCAAGATCGAGCGGCGGTTCCGCGGCATAGACAGCCCGGCCAAGATGAAGCTCGCCACCGCCGGGTGCCCGCGTAACTGCTCCGAGGCATTGGTCAAGGATGTGGGCCTGGTCGCCATCGGCGAGGGCAAGTGGGAGATCTACATTGGCGGCGCGGCAGGGGCGCATATCCGCAAGGGCGACTTGTTATGCGTGGTGGACGGGGAAGAGGCTGCCCTGCAGATCAGCGGACGCTTCATGCAGTACTACCGCGAGAACGCGAAGTGGAAGGAGCGCACCTACACCTTCGTCCCTCGCATCGGGCTGGAGCGTATCCGGGCCATCGTGGTGGATGACTCCGACGGGATCGCGGAGGCGCTGGATGAGGCGATGAAGGCCAGCACGGACGCCGCCTACGACCCGTGGAAAGAGGCGGTGAAGCCTAAGACGGTGAACCAGTTTGCGGAGGTGGTCGGTGACTGAAGCGATGCTGGAGCACCGCGTGGGCGCGCTGGACGCCATCCCGCGCGGGGAGGGCCGGGTGTTTGCCGTGGGCGGCCAGCGCTTGGCGGTGTTCCGGACCCATGGGGATGGCGTGTTTGCGACGCAGGAGCGGTGCCCGCATCTGGGCGGGCCGCTGGCGGACGGGCTGATTGATGACAATGCAGTGATCTGCCCGTTGCACGACCGGACCTATGATCTGCGGAGCGGGGATGGGCTGAACACGGAATGCCGGGTGCAGACCTATCCGGCCCGGGTCGGGGCGGATGGGGTGATCGTTGTGACGGTAGGGGCGGAGTAACCACCCGCCCCACTTGTTGGCTGGCAGCTCGCATCGCACTTTGGCGAGAGAAGCGATGCCATCAGCAAAGTACAGGACGCCGCCAGCCGCCCGTGCCGGCCCAGGGGGCGGCAAGCCTATACACGAATGGCAAGGATAGCTGCCGTTATGATCATGTTTCCCTGCTTACACTTTGCAGTATGCTTCACGTCTGGCTTTTTAGAAATATGATATACTTTGTAAGGCCCAATATAACTGCTTTGTTTATTTTGTTACGTTATCGTGCCGTTGCATTTCATTAATGTATCTGCTATAAAGCGACGGAGATTCGTGTCGTAATCTAGGGAAGCAGCATGGCTCAGGCATCTCGCCGCACTCTCCTGCGCACAGCGTGCGCTACGGCAACCGTCGCTGCTGCGCGGGCCGTGTTCCCTGGAGGTGCTCATGCGCAGGGCGCCGGGCCAGAAACAACGTCGGCATTGCTTGCCTACGTCACTTTGACGGACGCCGCCCCCTTGATCGTCGCAAAATCAAGAGGCCTGTTCGCGAAATACGGCATGCCGGATGTCAGCCTGATGCGCCAGCCTAGCTGGGCCTTCACTTGCGAAAGCTTGGGGCTTGGCGGAGCGGGCGAGGGTGTGGACGGGGCGCATCTCATGTCGTCGCTCGCCTACCTGCTCAGCCTGGGCAAGGCGGCGGACGTGAGCGCGGCGCCACCGCTGCACATTCTGGCCCGGCTGAACACCAATGGCCAGGCCATCAGCGTGTCCAAGGCACTGATGCCGCACGGCGCACGGATGGATGCGACGCCGCTGAAAGCTGCCTTTGCGGGCAAGCCCGATAGCCGGGCCGGCATCACCTTCCGGGGCGGCACGCACGACCTTTGGCTCCGCTACTGGCTGGCGGCCGGCGGCGTGGACCCTGACAAAGACGTGCAGACCGTTGTCGTGCCGCCACCGCGCATGGTGTCGGACATGGCTGCTAGCGCCATGGGCGTGGCCTGCGTCGGCGAGCCTTGGCCCGACCAGATCAGGCGCCAGGGCATTGGCTACACCGCTTGTCAGACCGGGGAAATCTGGCGCGATCACCCGGAGAAGGCCCTGGTGGTGCGGGCGGATTGGGTGGCGAAGAACCCCCGTGCCGCCGTAGCTCTGACCGCTGCAGTAATTGAGGCACAGCAATGGGCCGAGAAGGCGGAGAACAAGGCGGACGTCGCCGCGATGCTGGGCAAAAGCAGTTGGTTCAATGTGCCGGTCACCGATATCGGGCCGCGGCTATCTGGCGATGTGGATTATGGCGACGGCCGGAAAGTGCAGAACTCGCCGGTGCGGATGAAGTTCTGGGCCGACCATGCCAGCTACCCTTACCAGTCGCATGACTTGTGGTTCCTTACGGAATGCATGCGCTGGGGTTTCCTGTCACGAACCACTGATACCCGGGCAGCGATCGCGGCGATAAACCGGGAAGATGTGTGGCGGGCCGCGGCGGCCGCTGCCGGGGTGGGCGCATCCGACATGCCGGTTGGCACGTCACGCGGCAAGGAAACCTTCTTCGACGGCCACGTGTTCGACCCAGCGGACCCGGCGGCTTACTTGAGCGGCCTGAAAATAAAAGCCGGCACGGCCTGATTTAGCAGCTTCGGTAAGCTGGCAGGCTACCTGACTAGCGCCGGCGCCGATAGGGGCCGCCAAGCGTTGGGCTGCACCTTAGAAGGCGTGCAGGTCCACCGCCAGCGGCCAGTGCCTACTGGGCCGCGGGCACAATCGTGGTCGGGATCAGCGGGTCGTCAATCACCGGCGTGCCGCTGATGTGCTGGTAGGTGCTGTACAGAATCATCCCCGTCGCCATATCCTTCCAGGCCGTCGCGACAGAGCGGTAGGTATTACCCTCAAATCCCTCGCGGTAGTGCGACAGCCTCATTGCCTCGTAGGTCGCGTCCAGGATCTTGATATGTTCGATCCCCTCGTTGCGGACGAGGTCATGGTAGGCGTAACCCGGCGCCATACGCACGTCGAAGCCCACGGTGTCCCCGGTATGGCCGGACATCACCTGCTTCAAGGCGGGATGAGCGTTGTCAGCGCCGGGCCAGGACGTAAGCCAGATGCCATACCACGCCTGCACCTCCTCCCCGCCGATCCGCATCCGGCACAGGTCCGGAGTGTCCGTGGCGCCCAGGTATTCGAAGGTGGGTCCACCCTTGGTTTCGACCCGTGCACCTGCTGCGGGACAGGACATGGGCGGCGTGCCGTCTGCCGGCCGGGTGTTCGCGCCGGTGATGATCGGCGGGTAGCGGCGGGCCGCCGCGTCCAGGCCGGGGTTCCCTACGGGTTTATGCGCTGCGTTCTGCGCCGCCGCCGGCACTGCCGCCGCCAGCACCAGCGCTGTCACCGCACCTGCAAACCTCATGGCCCCGTCCTCCCGTTTCAGTCGCGGCGAAGTGAGCAGCCGCAGCAATTTATCGTGCCGCCCCCGCATTGACGCAGTGCCGCCTGGGGTACACCCGTACAGGATGTTTACCTGGTTCGAAAACCTGGTCCAACCGACCCGTACCGACCCCTCCGCGCCGCCCCCAAGCGGGACGGGGGACGACAGCCTGCTGCGGTTCTGCTGGCATTATGCCCGGCAGATGCGCGGGCTGATCGCGGTGCTGTTCGGCGCCGGGCTGCTGGTGGCGTTATGCGATGCCGGCATTCCCGTCATCATTGGGCGTGCCGTGACGCTTGCCAGCACCCACGACCCGGCGACGATGCTGCGGGACGCCTGGCCGCAGCTGCTAGGCATGGCGGCCTTCCTGCTGCTGGTGCGCCCGGCGGCGCTGCTGCTGCAGAACCTGATGACCAACCAGGCCATCGCGCCGGGCTTCACCAACCTGGTGCGCTGGCAGAACCACTGGCACGTCGTGCGGCAGAGCCTGACGTTCTTTCAGAACGACTTCGCCGGACGGATCGCCAATCGGGTGATGCAAACGGGGCCGAGCCTGCGGGAAAGCATCACCGCGACCACCAACGCCGCCTGGTATATCGTCGTCTATGGCACCAGCGCCATGCTGCTGCTGGCCCATGCCGACGCCGTGCTGGCGCTGCCGATCCTGCTGTGGTTCGGCGGCTATGCCCTGTTCCTGCGCTACTTCATCCCGCGCCTGCGGACGCGGTCGCGCCTAGTGTCGGAGGTGCGGTCCGCGCTGACCGGACGCGTCGTGGACAGCTACACCAACATCCTGACCGTCAAGCTGTTCGCCCGCGCGCAGGACGAAGACCGCTTCGTCAGGGACGGCGTGGACGAGCATACCGCGGCGATGCACCGGCTGTTCCGGATGCAAACGCGGTTCGGGCTGACGCTCGCGGCGATGAACGCGACGATGCTGGTCGGCGTCGGCGGCGTGGCGCTGACGCTATGGGCGCGGGGCTCGATTGCGGTCGGCACGGTGGCGACGGCGCTGCCGATGGCCTGGCAGATCAGCAACATGGCGGGCTGGGTCGCATTCAACATCACCCAGATCTTCGACAACGTCGGCATCGTGCAGGACGGGATGAAGTCCATCGCCGTGGCGCAGGGAATGCCGGACCCGCCTCATGCGCCTGAGCTGCGCGTGACGGAGGGCGGCATCCGGTTCGAGGGTTTGAGCTTCGGCTATGGCACTGTACGCGGCGTGCTGCACGGCCTGTCACTGGACGTAGTGCCCGGGGAGCGCATCGGGCTGATCGGCCGGAGCGGCGCCGGCAAGAGCACGTTGATGAACCTGCTGCTGCGTTTCCACGCGCCGGAGTCCGGGCGCATCCTGGTGGATGGTCAGGACATCGCCGGGGTGACTGCCGAAAGCCTCCGCGGCGCCATCGCGGTCGTTACACAGGACACATCACTGCTGCACCGCTCCATCCGGGACAACATTCGTTATGGCCGGCCGAATGCGTCCGAGGCCGACGTGATCGAAGCAGCGCGGCAGGCGGAGGCGCTGGAGTTCATCGAGGGGCTGGAGGATTGGCAGGGCCGCACCGGGTTCGACGCCCAGGTGGGGGAGCGCGGCGTGAAACTGTCCGGCGGGCAGCGCCAGCGCGTCGCCATCGCCCGGGTGATCCTGAAGGACGCGCCGATCCTGGTGCTGGACGAGGCCACGTCGGCGCTGGACAGCGAGGTGGAGGCAGCCATTCAGGGCCAGTTGGATTCGCTGATGCAGGGCCGTACGGTGATCGCAATCGCCCACCGCCTGAGCACCATCGCCCGCATGGACCGGCTGGTAGTACTGGATGAGGGCCGGATCGTCGAACAGGGCACCCATGCGGCGCTGCTGGCGGCGGATGGCGCCTATGCCCGGCTTTGGGCGCGGCAGTCCGGTGGATTCGTGCAGGTGGCAGCGTAGGGGTTGCTGCTCCCTCCCCCTTCGGAAACGGCAGCAGGAAGACGCGATTAAGCTTCGGCCTGCTCAGTTTCCGGGTCGGCTGCACCCTCATCGCCCGTGGCGCTCTCTGCGGCATGGCGTATGCGGGCTTCCTCTAGGTCAAGCTCGCGCTCAATGCGTCGCCGGGCTTCGTCGGTGATGGCGCCGGAGAGGTATAGGGCGGTGATCTGTGCTCGTTCGGCGTCGTTCAACTGCAGCTGGATCATGGCGTCGTCGGCCACCGGGCTGCCATCCACGCGCAGGCTGGCCGTTCCTTCGAACTGTGCACGGCGGTCCAGGTGGCGCCGCCGCAGGGCTGCGGTCGCCGCATCCGGGGCGCCCCTGGCCTCCAGGGCGTCCAAACGGGCCAGCGCGGCGTTCACGCCCGCAACGCGCGCCGCAACCTCCCGAACCTTGTCCTCCGCCGCCTCGGATGCCCCGGCGTCGGCCAGGCCCAGCCGCCGGATCACGGCCGGAAGCAGCGTCCCCTGCCCCACCAAGGTCACGAATATCACGCAGAAGGTGGTGAACAGGATTAGCCCTCGCTCCGGGAATGGCTGCCCATCCACCTCCAATGGGATGGACAGGGCTGCCGCTAGCGACACCACACCGCGCAGCCCGGTGAAGCCGATGAGGAACGGCACCTGCCAGGAGGGCGCCGGGTCGCGCCGGGCGATTGCCGGGATGCGCCGCGGCAAATAGGTCGCCGGGAACACCCAAACGAAGCGCACCACCACCACCACGGCACTGACGGCCGCCCCTGCCAGCAACAACCGCCACCCGCTGCTGTCGTGCAGCCCGTCCAGCACCATGTGCGCCTGCAGACCCGTGAGCAGGAACACCAGCCCCTCAATCAGGTGGACCACTAGGCCCCATACGAAGTAGGCCTGCAGCCGCGTTTGCACCGAGATGAAACGCAGACCGTTCCAACTCACATACAGCCCGGCTGCGACCGCCGCGATCACTCCGGACCCGCCCAAGGCGTGCGGCGGCCAGAACGCGACGTAGGGCACGAGCAGCGCCAGCACGACCTCCACCTGCGGATCACCCACCAGGCGGCGCAGCCGCAGGCTGGCCCAGCCCAGCAGAATGCCCCACAGGGTTTCGCCCACGACGATGGCGGCAAAGGTGACCGCTGCCTTCGGCACGGACACGCCGCCGGTCTCGACCGCCGCAACAGCGAATGAAAACAGGATCAACGCAGTGGCGTCGTTGACCAGCCCCTCGCCCTCCAGCACCACCAGGATGCGCCCCGGCAGGCCGAGGCGGCGGGCGATTGCCATCGGCGCCACGGCGTCCGGCGGGGACACGACAGCGCCGAGCACGAAGCCCACCGCCCAGGGTATGCCCAGCAGCAGATGCGCCGCCGCCGCGACCGCCGCAGCAGTGAACAGCACGCATCCCACCGCGAGCAGCATAATCGGCCGGAGATTGTCGCGGAAACCAGGCCAGCTCATGCCGACGCCTGCGGCATACAGCAGCGGCGGCAGCATCAGCAGCAGCACCATGTCCGGGTCGATGCTGATGCGAGGGATGCCAGGCACGAAGGCCAGCACGGCGCCGGCAAGCACCAGGAGGATGGAGTGCGGCATACCGGCTCCACGCGCACCTGCGGCGACCAGTGCGGTTGTCGCGGCCAGGCCGAGGCCGTTCAGGTAAAGAGGGTCCATTCCGCGCTAACCCGGCACCGGCCGGAGTGGTTGCCTTGTCTTTCCCTCCGGAAAAGGGTCAGGGTTAGGCACAGGCCATACGATACCTGCCGCTCCCACGAGAGCAGCTGCCGTTGTCAAAATTGCCGCGTGCGGCCTCCTCGACCCTTTCTCGAAGAGGAAGGGAAATCTTTACGCCTCGCGCAGCCGCGCCACGCGGAGCGGCACGGGAGGATGGCTGAAATTCACCAGTGCATACAGCGGGTCGGTCGTCAGCGTGCTCGCATTGTCGCGCGACAACCGCATCAACGCACCAGCCATCGGCTCGGCGCCGACCAGCTTGCGGGCAAAATCGTCGGCCTGATACTCGTGCCGGCGGCTGACCCAGTTGGCCGCGACGCCCAGCAACGGCCCTACCATCTGCACGACCAGCAACCCCACGACCAGCGCCAGCGCATCGTCCTGGTGCGTAATTCCAAAATCTGGAAGAAGCCAAGGCTGCCGCAGCAGCCAGCCGACGCAGAACAGCCCGACAAACGTCACGATGGCAGATTGAAGCAGACCCAGCAGGATATGGTTCAGCTTGAAGTGGCCGAGTTCATGCGCCAGCACGGCCTCCAGCTCCTCTTCCGGGTTGCTGGCGATCAAGGTGTCGAACAGCACGATCCGCTTGCTGCGGCCAAGGCCCGAGAAGTAGGCGTTGCCGTGCGCCGACCGGCGGGATGCGTCCATGACGAACAACCCGCTGGCCTTGAAGCCGCATCGCTCCAGCAGACGTTCCACCCTCGCGCGGAGCGGGCCGTCCAGCGGGGTGAAGCGGTTGAACATCGGCGCGATGATCCGTGGATACAGATCCATCATCACGAACATCAGCGCCATAAGGCCCAGCCAGGCCCAGAACCACCATGGGCCAGGCTGCCGCATCAGCCAGAGCAGCCCGGCCAGCAGCGGCACGCCCAGCAGCAGCGAAAGCGCCCAGCCCTTGACCCGGTCCACCGCAAAGCGGCCTGGGGTGGTGCGGTTGAAGCCGAACCGCGCTTCAACCCCAAAGGTCCGGACGATTGCGATCGGCAGGCCCAGCAGGCTGCTGACCGCGCCGGCCGCCACCAGGAACACCACCCCGCGCCCAATGCCCGGCGGGAGCAGGCCCGCCATCGAGCCATACAGCGCATCGTAGCCCCATACCGCCCAGCCCAGCGCCACCGCCAGCCCGAATACCAACGCGGCTGCACCAAGCCGCAACCGGGCGCGTTCATATTCCGCGGCGCGCTGGTGCTCGGCCAACGTCACGTTGCCGGCGAAGGCGGAAGGCACGGCGCCGCGGTGGCGCTGCACGTAGGCGGCCTGGCGCGCGCGCAGATACAGGTCGAACCCGGTGGCCCCGATGGATACGACGATGAATAGGAGGAGGAGAATCGGCATGACGCGCATATGGGGCCGCAGCCCGGGGCCGGGAGGGGGCCAGCCTGCTCCACCCCTCACCCTGGCGTTTAGGCCGCTGTTGGAGGAAGCGCTTTGCTGGCAGCCCTGTCCAGAATCGCTGCGACATCTCCCGGCGGCATAGGCCGTCCGAGAAGGAAGCCCTGGACCGAGGCGCAGCCCATGCCGCGCAGCGTGCGAAGCTGCGCAGGCGTTTCCACTCCCTCCGCCACGATGTCCAGGTCCAGCGACCGGCCCAGCCGCACGATGCCCTCCAGGATCGCCATGGCCCGGCGCTGCCGCAGCATCCGGGCGATGAACGTACGGTCAATCTTTAAGGTGTCTATCTGGTAGCGGTCGAGGTAGCCCAGCGACGAGTAGCCCGTGCCGAAGTCGTCCAGCGCAACCCGGACACCGAGGGCGCGTATGCGCTTCAGCACCCGCCCGACCATTTCGGGATTGTGCAGGAACACGCTTTCGGTGATCTCAAGCTGCAAGCAGGCCGGGTTCAGCCCCGTCACGCGCAGGATTGCACGAAGCTCCGGGATGAAGGCGCGGTCGTTCAAATCGGCGGCCGACACGTTGACGCTGACACGCAGCGAGGCTGCTCCAGTGTTCAGACCTGGACCCTGCGCATTCTGCCAGGCGCGCAACTGGCTGCATGCTTCGCGCAGCACCCAGCGGCCGATGTCACGGATCAGCCCGACCTCCTCCGCCACGTGGATGAACGACGTCGGGGACACCAGCCCGCGGACGGGATGGTCCCAGCGTATCAGCGCCTCCACGCCCAGCAGCGCGCCGCCGTCCAGGCGATAGATCGGTTGGTATTGCAGCCGGAACTCGCCACGCACGATGGCGTGCTGCAGATCGGTTTGCAGCGCCAGCGCTTCCACCACGTCGGCGTGCATGGAGTCGTTGAAAATGGCATAGCCGCCGGGACCGCGCTTTTTTGCGTGATACATTGCGATGTCGGCGTCCCGCAGCAGCTGCTCGGGCTTTTCATGGTGATCCGTGACGACTGCAATGCCGATGCTGCAATGCGAGAATACGTCGTGCTGGCCAAGTTTGAACGGCTGGCGCAACGCTTCGATAATCCAGCCGGCGACCTGCACGGCGGCCTCCACTCCTGCCCCCTCGCTCCTGGCGCCTGCGACCAGCACGGCGAACTCGTCGCCGCCCACGCGCGCCAGCACGTCCCCCGGCCGCACACAATAAGCCAGGCGGCGCGACACCTCCATCAGCAGCAGGTCCCCGGCACGGTGGCCGAGGCTGTCGTTGACCAGCTTGAAGCGATCCAGGTCCAAGAACAGTACGGCGCACTCGGCCGGCGCGCCGCCAGGCTGGCCGATCAGCGCCGCCAGGCGCTCCATCAGGTAAGCGCGGTTCCGCAACTGGGTCAGGCCGTCGTGGCAAGCGGCATGGATCAACCGCTCTTCCGTCCGCTTGCGCTGGGCGAGTTCGGCCTCCAGGGCGTGATTCTCGATCTCGGCGATACGGGCGCGCAGAGCGACCTCCTCCGCCTGCTTGCGTCCGGTGACGTCGCGCTGGACCGACACCCAGTGGGTGAACCAGCCGTTCTCGTCGGCGACCGGGACGATGCTCAGTTCGACCCAGAACTCGGTTCCGTCCTTGCGGATGTTCAGCAGTTCGACCTCGACCGGTTCCCAGGCCCGCAGCGCGCGCCGTAGGCGGTCCAGCGCCGTGCGATCCACCTTCGCCGATTGCAGGATGCGCGGGGTCAGCCCCAGCACCTCGGCCTCCGTGTAGCCGGTCGTCTTGGTGAAGGCGGCGTTGACGTAAACGATTCTCGGCCCCGGCAGGTCGATCGGCTCGGCCTGCGTAATCAGCACGGCATCGTTTGCATGGACCACGACCGACTCCAGCAAGCGCAGCCGCTCGGTTTGGGACGCTTCACGCCGGGCGCATCCGGCTGCGGTTCTCGCAAGAGCCTGCACACAGGCGTTCAGTTGAAGGCCGTGGGTGCTCAGCACATAGGTTTGCGCCGGGCTGAGACCGGGATGGGGCCGCCGGTCGGCAACCAGCAGCACGCCGCAGGTGACGCCGTCTGCCCGGCGCACGCGCAACGCAGCAACGAAGCGCGCCGCAGTTTCGTGCGACAAACCCAGGCCGAGGCCGGCAGCCGCGGGATCGTCGAATACCATGACACCAACTTGCGGAATCAGCGCATCCGCGGACGGCCACCAAGCCGTCGAAAGCGGCAGGCAGCCAGTGGGGTCGAACAGGGCTGCCACCGTCGCCACGCCGTCCGACACGGCCAGGAAAACGGCAGATCCACACTCAGCGGCAAATGCCGCGCTTCGGATCAGCCGCTCCAGCGGAGGCAGTTCAACGTCGCGAATGGCCATTGCCCACGTGTTGACAGCGATGTCACCGTCGGTCCGCCAAGCTTCGTTGTCCATCATCGCGTCCATCGCGTCGGTCCCTCTTTCCTTATAGCGCCTCTAATCCCGTGCAGGCCGGGCGAAGTGTGCGGCAACCCACTTGCCCGCGGCAAGACGACTGCATCCGGGATTGATGCCAAAATGCTTGCTATTCGTTAATTAAAAAACATACCTTCAACATAGACCCTAATTACGGAGATTAGTTGTTAGTTTTTTACAACGAATATTAGGATTCTATGTTCAGCACTTCGAAGCTTACTTGGGCGGCAATCAACGAAGGGTTAATTGTGCGAGGTCAATGTGCCTTACGGCAACAGCGTCGCGTGAGGGATATTGTGGCGGTCTCACCCTGTCCGGGAGATCAGCGGGGTTGTTTCCCGCTGGCACCGCCGCATCCGGGAGCGAGAGGCCAGGCTGGTCTGGGCTCATTACAAGACCGTCACTGAACCGGACTGAGAAGGCTTGCACTACCTACAACACAGATGCGCTAATCCGCGCAAGCCTACTTAGCTTTTCATCGGTGCGCAAACCTCCAAAGGTTCGCGCTTGGGCCGACGCTTCTAAGGCAGGTTGCCGAACCGCGATGCCAACTCCGCCGCCGGCATCGGCCGGCCCAGCAGGTAGCCCTGGACGGCGGTGCAGCCCAGCACGCGCAGGGTTTGGAGCTGATCCTCGGTTTCCACCCCCTCCGCCACCACGTTGATGTCCATGGCCACGCCCAGGCGCACGATGCCGTCCAGGATCGCCATCGCCCGGCGCTGCTCGCCCATGCGTGCGACCAGCGAACGGTCCACCTTGATCGCATCAACCTCAAACCGGTCGAGGTGGCTGAGCGACGAGTAGCCCGTGCCGAAGTTATCAAGCGCCACCTGCACGCCAGCCGCCCGCACCGCGCTGAGCACGGCGCCGGCAAGATCGGGACGCTGCAGGAACACGCCCTCGGTGATGTCCAGCTGCAGGCGGCGGGCTGGGAGTCCGGTGGCGTCCAGCACGGCGCACAGCCCGGCGAAGAAGTCGGGGTCCCGCAGCTCGACGGCAGACACGTTGACAGTTATGTGCAGGTCGAGGCCAGGATGGCTGCTCGACCAGATGGCGGCCTGGGCGCAGGCAGCGTGCAGCACCCATCGCCCGATGTCTCGGATCAGGCCGATCTCCTCCGCCAACGGGAGGAAGGTGGCCGGCGGCACCAGGCCGCGGGTGGGGTGGCGCCAGCGAAGCAGCGCCTCCACCCGCAGCAGACGGCGCGTGCGGGGATCGCTCACCGGCTGATAGTCCAGGTGGAACTCACCGCGGGCCAACGCATGGCGCAGGTCGTTCTGCAGCGCCAGGGCCTCGACGGCCGCCATCCGCATGGCGGCGTCGAACACGGCGTAGCTGCCGGGTGCGCGCATCTTCGCGGCATACATTGCGGCATCGGCGTCGCGCAGCAATGCTTCGGGCTCCCGATGGCTGGCGGTCGCCTGTGCAATGCCGATGCTGCAGGACGAGAATGCGACATGCCGGTCCAGCACGAAGGCCGGCCGCAGTGCCGCCAGGATGCGCTCGGCGGCTTGGATCGCCGCATCCAAGGGGTCGGGGTCCACGACCAGCAATGCAAACTCGTCGCCGCCGACGCGCGCCAGGATGTCGCTGCGGCGGACACCAGCTTGCAGGCGGGCGGCCACTTCCATCAGCAGCAGGTCCCCGGCACGGTGGCCCAGGCCGTCATTCACCAGCTTGAAGCCATCGAGGTCCAGAAACAGCACGGCGCAGCGGGGACCGCCGGTCCTGCCCTGCTCCAGCACGTCCTGCAGATGGCCCATGAACCAGGCGCGGTTGCGGAGCCGGGTCAGGCTGTCATGGTAGGCGGCATGGAGCAGCCGTGCCTCGGTGCGCCTGTGTTCGGCAACCTCGGCCTGCAGGACGCGGCTGTCGGCGCTGCGGGCCTGGGCCGCGACCTCCTCCATGTGCCGGGCGGTCACGTCGCTGTGGATGGACACCCAATGCGTGCAGGCACCGACGTCGTCATGCACGGGGAACATGCTTATCTTCACCCAGTAATGGGTCCCATCTTTCCTGATGTTGAGCAGCTCGGCCTCGGCCGCCTCCTGCCGCCCGAGCGCCAGGCGCAGCCGGTCCAGTTCCGCCCGGTCCACACCGGGCGGCTGCAGGATGCGGGGCGTGCGGCCGCGCAGCTCGGCCTCGGCGTAGCCGGTCATGGCGGTGAATGCGGCATTGCAATGCAGGATGCGCGGGCCGGGCGGGTCGATCGGCTCGGCCTCGGTGATCATGACGGCGTCCCGGACGTTGGCCAGCACGGCTTCCAGCATGCGGCTGCGGTTGCCGCCACCGTCCCGAGCCTGGGAAACGGCGCGGATCAGGCGGGGCAAGCTTGGCGTCTCACCGCTGCTCGCTGCTGCCATCAGGGGTTCGAACGTATCCAAAAACGCCACGCCTCCATGCCGATTAGGACTACGCTGCGTCAGAATGGCGGCCGGAAACGGCGCCATCCCGGCAAACACACTATAATCTCTACTGATAAAATCAGACAAAAGTGCGGCGAAATCAAGTCATGGTGTATTTTAACGCGTACATTACCACGGATGGTACATGCACAATCTCAGATTGAACCTCCTGCAATGGAAAATACCTGGCGATGCGTCATTCGAATTCGCAGCGATTTGCTGCAACGTCGAATTAACGAACGAATTGCAGGCAGTTGGGTTCGTGACGCAAGACCCGTCGTTTACGGCGGCCTCAGCACAATATGAATATCCCTTGCTTTCCGCCCCAGCCTGGAACACTAACGCGTGAGCGGCATTTCGGCGGGCACGGCCCCGCCCTCGCTCCGCGCCCGCATGGGGGCGCTGCGCACCTTGCCACCCTTCCTGAAAATGGTTTGGCGCACCAGTCCTGGGCTGACGGCCGGCCTGCTCGCGCTTCGTCTGGTGCGGGCGCTGCTGCCGGTGGCCACCCTGTTCGTCGGCAAGCTGATCGTGGACGAGGTCGTGCGTCTGGCCTCGTTGCCGGGGCATCCGGCGGACAGCGCGGCATGGCTGGCCAGCGGACTGCTGGGGCGCATGGCGCTGCTGTTGCTGGTGGAACTGGGCCTGGCAGTCGGCACTGATATTCTGGGCCGCACCGTGACGCTGCTGGACGGATTGCTGTCCGAGCGCTTCACCAACGCCGCCAGCATTCAGTTGATGGCGCACGCCGCGACGCTCGACTTGCAGGACTTCGAGGATCCGGCGCTGCAGGACAAGCTGGATCGGGCGCGGCGCCAAACCATCGGGCGCACGACCCTGATCAGCCAGTTGTTCGGCCAGGCCCAGGACCTGGTGACGGTGCTGAGCTTTGCCGCGGGGTTGGCGGCCTATGCGCCTTGGCTGATCGTGCTGCTGCTGGCGGCGCTGGTACCGGCGTTCCTGGGGGAGAGCCACTTCAATGCACAGGGCTATGCCCTGAGCGCCACGCGGACGGCGGACCGGCGGGAGCTGGACTATGTCCGCATGACCGGCGCCAGCACCGATGCGGCGAAGGAGGTCAAGATCTTTGGCCTCAACGGTTTCCTGATCGACCGCTATCAGGTGCTGGCGCTGGAGATGCAGGCGGAGAACCGGCGGCTGCTGCTGCGGCGGGCGGCATGGGGCGGCGGGCTCGCGGCGTTGGGAAAGGTCGGCTACTACGCGGCCTATGCCTACCTTGCGTGGCGGACGCTGACGGGTGGGTTCAGCATCGGCGACCTGACGTTCCTGGCCGGGTCGTTCCTGCGGCTGCGCGGGCTGCTGGAAGGACTGCTGAGCGGGTTTTCCTCCATGGCGAGCCAGGCGATGTATCTGGAGGACCTTTACTCGTTTTTCCGCATCCAGCCCGGCATAAGCAGCGTGCCCGGGGCACTGCCGTTTCCGGACGTGCTGCGCGAGGGGTTTGTTTTCGAAGACGTAGGGTTCCGGTATCCGGGATCGGAGCGATGGGCGGTGCGGGAATTGTCGTTCTCGCTGCAGGCCGGGGAAACGCTGGCGCTGGTGGGAGAGAATGGGGCGGGAAAGACGACGCTTATAAAGCTGCTGACCCGGCTTTATGACCCGACTGAGGGGCGCATTCTTTTGGAGGGGCGGGACCTGCGGGACTACGACGTGGCCGGGCTGCGCGGTGGGATGGGGGTCATTTTCCAGGACTTCGTGCGATATCAC
>CAXTOB010000084.1:0-17963 GCA_964245505.1 uncultured Acetobacteraceae bacterium
ATCATGACGTATCACCTGGGCGGCGGGGCAGGGGGGCTGCGTTACCTGATGGACCATATTTCCGTGGACGGGCTGTGGCCGCAACTGGGGACCCCGGAGATGACGCCGGCGTTCGAGCAGGTGCTGATTGACGGGGTGGTCGCGGAGGCCGGGGGGAAGGAGATCGCCGAGATGGCGCGGGCGCGGGATGCTCGGCTGGTGGCGGTCTTGCAAGGGCTGCAGGGGGTGTAGGCTGAGACTACTTGGGAGAGCCCTGCGAGGAACTTCTCAACTGCAGAGCTTGATCCAACACATAGGAACAGGACGTGCAGGTTGCTTACCCTCGGTGGGAAAGGAAGTTCGGAATGGCACTGCAACTCGGCGTGTTGCTTGACGCGCTGCTAAGCGCCAAAGTGGACTCTGCTTTGGCGGGCAAGGCAGCAGAAGCGTCCGTCGGCGTTGAGTCCCGCCTCGTTCGCATGAACGGCCGGCTGACCTTGCTTATCTGGATGGTGGGCGGCCTGTATGTTGTGCTGGTTCCGTGGACGCTGATGCTGCTGCGTCTCAGTGTCAAGCTGGGCCCACTGTAGCACGGGGTCGTGGGACGGTGCGCGACAGGCACTTTTCCAGTGCTATCTCTCTTCCATGCTTGGATAACGCGCGTACGCTACCAGGGCTGGAGGGACAAATAGGCAATCAGCCGGCAGGCGAACCAAGGCCTTTCTCAAGTCTTTCAATCCCACGACGCACCACACCCCGCACCTCCGCCCGCAACGCCGGCAGCACCTCCGTAGTGAACCAAGGGTTCCGCTTCTCCCAAACCTCCGTCCGCCAGCTCGGATGCGGCAGCGGAAAGTACCGCGGCAGATACGCCCGGAACGCCCGCACCCGGTCCGTCATCGCCCCCGGGCCAAGCGCGTCTGCCTGGGCATAAGCCCCCACCAGCAGAGTCAGCCGCAGCGCCGGCATCCCCGCCAGCAGCCGCCGCCGCCAGATCGGCGCGCACTCCGGCCGTGGCGGGGCGTCGCCGCCGCGCGGCAGGCGCCCGGGGTAGCAGAACCCCATCGGCAGGATGGCAATGCGCGCCGGGTCATAGAACTCCTCCGGCGTGAGGCCGAGCCAGCCGCGCAGCCGGTGCCCGCTGGCGTCCGTCCAAGGCGTGCCGCTCGCATGGACAAGCGTGCCCGGCGCCTGGCTGGCGATCAGCAGCGTCGCCGTCGCCGACACCCGGATGATCGGCCGCGGTCCAAGCGGCAGCTTGTCCGCGCAAACCGTGCACGCCCGGACCTCGCTGGCCAGGGCGTCCAGGCCGGCAGCATCCAGTCCGGCAGCGCCTACGTCCATTGCCGCAGCATCCGCTCCACCCAGGCCGGCACCACCTGCGTCGCCGGCCCATGGTGCACCTCGTCGAACAGCGCCGACCCGGCGGATGGCTCCAGGTTCAGCTCCACCTTATGCGCCCCCGCCGCGTCCTGCACGAAGCCCGCGGCAGGATACACGTTGCCGGAGGTGCCGACCGAGGCAAACAGCCCGCACCCGTCCAGCGCCGCGCCGATCCGGTCCATGCCCATCGGCATCTCACCAAACCAGACGATGTCCGGACGCAGGCGCTGCGTGCCGCAGCCGGGGCAGGGCGTGCCCACGAATAGGTCCACCCCCCACTCATGGCGCGCATCGCACGCCAGGCAGCGGACCCGGCGCAACTCGCCATGCATATGCAGCGGCCGGCTGCCGGCACGGTCATGCAGGTCGTCCACGTTCTGCGTCACCAGCAGGAAGGCGCCGGGCCATTCCCGCTCCAGCCGGGCCAAGGCGAGGTGTGCGGCATTGGGCTGCGTGTCCGGCAGCTGCGCGCGCCGGGCGTTGTAGAACGCGTGGACACCCGCAGGGTCGCGGGCAAACGCCTCTGGCGTCGCCACGTCCTCGATTCGTACGCGCTGCCAGATGCCGCCGGGGTCGCGGAATGTGCTCAGCCCGCTTTCGGCGCTGACGCCAGCGCCGGTCAGGATGACGAGATCTGGTGCAGGCATGGCGGCACGATCCCCGGCGGCACCGCGCCAGTCAAGTTGCGCGAGTCGTCGCAGGCCGCCTGAAGCGAGAGGAAAAACCTTTTGCAAAAACTTCTGGGAACCCACGCCGCAAGGGGATCACAGGTTCGAGAGCAATCCAAATGTTGCATTCTCACCACTGTGGCCCGCCGCGCTTGGGTGAACGCCATCACTTCCTTCGAATCTGAAGGAGAGTCAGGTTCCACTGTTCGAAAACCCCTTGCGTGGTTCCGTGCGAAACCAGTAGACGTTATGGCCGATTACCGTCCTAAGCGGCCAGAGACTCAGCGTGGTCGGAACCGGACGTAATAAGTGCTTGTCTTCGTTATTGCTGGGCAGGGCCGCACAGCTTTTACACGTGAGGCATGGGATGTGCAGGCGAAATGAAATGCCTGGGCAGGAGGTCGGATTGCGCTTGAGAGGGGTTTAGGAGTGTAGTGATCCAAGGCCAAAGCTCGAAGTGATAAACAATGAAATAAGTTTTGAACCGTATCAACCTTGTCATGCTGGCGAAAAGAATGCTGTGGCATCTGCCATCATAATAAAAAGTAAAAGCTTTAGGAGGAACGATATGCCCAAATCGGCAGTTGCATACGCCAGCACGGCGTGTGCCGCCCTATTCGCCGCAGCCGTCGCCCTACCGGTGGACCCGGCCCGTGCGCAAACCCCCAACAGCGGCGTCAGCATCGGCCCCAGCGAGGGCCTCGCAGCACCCAATGCGCCGCAAGCCCCGCCCGCCGAGCACCTGTTCGGCGACTGGGGCGGCCTGCGTACCAAGCTGGAGAACGCGGGCGTCAACATTACCGCCGATTGGGTGTCCGAAGTCGCCGGCAACACCGGCGGTGCGCAACAGGGTGCAACCTATGCCGGGCAGGTCGGCCTCCAGGTGGACGCCGACTGGAACAAGCTCCTCCAAATTCCCGGCCTGCAGACCCACGTCGTCGTCGTGAACCGCCAGGGCAGCCTCGACAGCACAATCTTTGGCGACAAGCTTAACCCGACGCAGGAAATCTACGGCGCCGGCGGCAACGTGGGCATCCACTTCGTCTATGGTTATGCCGAGGAAGCGCTGCTGAACGGCCGGGTCAACATAGCACTAGGCCGGATGCCGCTCCTGAACGACTTCGCCGCGTCGCCACTCTACTGTAACTTCATGAACAACTCGCTCTGCGGCAACCCCAAGCTGCTGCCCAGCGCCGACATCGGCATCAGCTCCTATCCGGACTCGGTGTGGGGCGGCCGGATCCGGGTGCGCCCGACCGAGCAGACCTACATCCAGGTCGGCGCCTACGAGGTGAACCAGACCCTGTACGGCAACAAGTACTTCCGCTCGAACTTCGACTTCAGCAGCGCCGGAAGCAATGGCGCCGAAATCCCGATCGAGGTCGCCTACGAGCCAACGATCGGCGCTGCAAAGTTGCCGGGGCACTACAAGCTCGGCTTCGCGTATGACACCGCCCAGAACACCGGGTTCTTCAGCAGCATCCAAGCCATCAACACCGGGGTGCGTCCGACCGGCAACAAGTCGGAGTTCTGGGCGTTGGCCGACCAGATGGTGTTCCGCAACGGACCCGGCTCCCTGGACGGCATCACGCTTCTGGCTGGCTACACTCACTCCGACGGCTCCCTGTCGAGCTACAATGACCAGATATTCGCTGGCGTCATCGACCACGGCTTCTGGCGTGCACGCCCACAGGACCAGGTTGCCCTGCTGGTGAACTACACCAACATCAGCGGCGCCTATGCGCGTGAGCAGGAACTCGACCTCGCTGCGGGCCTGCCGATCCTGGGCGGGGCGACCGGGGTGCAGAGCAGCTCGGTCCTTATGGAACTGAACTACAACATCCATGTCGGCCACGGCATCGATTTCGCGCCGGACTTTCAGTACTACTTCCGGCCAAACGCCCAAGCTAACATCAAGGATGCGGCAGTCTTCGGCTTCAAGTCGCACGTGAACTTCTGACATAGCCGGGTTCACTCGCTTCAAGGACCCGAAACACAAACCCAGGGGCACTCGGTGCGGTTGCACCGGGTGCCTCCAGGCAGCCTCGCACGGCCTGTCACACAGACGCCCTATGGCCGTGCCAGGGCGCACAAGCCTGCGTAGCTTTTCATCTGTGGGTAACTCTCCAGAGGTCTGCTTAGGTTTGTTGTGGTTCTCAAAGCCTAGCGCAATTTGGACGCCTGTCCGCAAATCCCTGCGTCCGCTCAACGCCTCCATGGCGCAACGTAAAATAGCACGGGATTGCCGGTCCAGCAGAAGCCGAAGCACACCTTTCGAGGTTTCCGCACCGAGGCCAAGCTAACGCAGCCCAGCGCGGCCGGGCACGACCGTCGGCCCTCCGCGTGACAGACCGGACAAGCCTGCCCACAGCCGGCGCTTACGCCAGACCGTATTCGACCTCCGGGACATATACGGCCTGCTCTTTGCCCAGCAGGGAGCTGAATAGGGTGAAACGCTCGACCTGCACCGGCTCACTGCGAAACAGGTTATGGCTCGCCACCCAGCCCGCAACCTTCGACTCCGGGACGCCGTCAATGCGCGCCAGGGTGACATGAGGACTGAAACGGCGCCGCTCCCGCTCCAGCCCGGCGCGCTGCAACGCCGTCTCGATCTTGGTCTGCAGGTGCTCGAGCTGCGGCGTGCGCTCCACCCCGACCCACAGGTTCGTCAGCTTGCTGCCCTTCGCATGCGTGCCGATCCCCGCCAGCTGCAGGGTGAAGCCCGGCGCACGCAGGGCAGCCAGCGCCTGATCCACCTCCTCTGCCCGCCAGCCCGGCAAGTCGCCAACAAAGCGCAGAGTGACGTGATAGTTCTCCGGTGGCACCCAGCGCGCCCCAGGCAGCCCGCCAGCCATCCAGGACAGCCGCTCCCTTAGGGAATATGGCAAGTCAAGAGCAACAAACAGCCTCATCGTCCCCGCCACCCCCTCCCATTGCGGGTAGCGCGGCTACGCGGCAATCCCCGGGCGACAAGGGCCAATGCTGGTCCGGACGGCCCCAGCATCCCCGCGCCGCAACCCGCTGCCAACGACCGCCGAACACGCCCCGCAATCACGCCGGAACCTTCGCGAGAAGCTGCTCCATCAACGGCAGCAGCCGGGCGACAACCTTGCGCACGCCCTCGGGATTGGGATGGATGTGGTCAGGCTGGTTCAAGGCAGGGTTGGCGGCAACGCCTTCGAGGAAGAACGGGTCATATATGATGTCGGGCCGCGCGCCCAGCTGGGCAAACACCGCGGCAAACGCGTGGCCGTAATCCGCCCCAAGGTTCGGCGGTGCCACCATGCCCGACAGCAGCACCGGGATATGCCGGGCCGCCAGCTTGTCGAGGATGGCGCCAAGGTTCGCCTCCGTCCCCGCCGGGTCCAGCCCGCGCAACCCGTCATTGCCGCCCAGTTCCACCAGCGCGGCATCGGCGCCGTCCGCCAACGCCCAGTCCAGCCGCGCCAATCCCCCCGCAGTGGTATCCCCCGACACGGCGGCGTCCACGAACTGCACGTCATGCCCCCGCGCCCGCAGCGCCGCCAGCATGACCGCCTGGAATCCGTCCGCCGCCGCCAGCCCATATCCCGCGGCCAGGCTGTCCCCCAGGATCAGCACCCGCACGGTGCGGGCGTAGGCCGGCCGCCCCGTAAACAAAAGGAGTGCGACGGCAACCGCAGCGTTGGCCAGCCAGCGCCGGGTGCCATATGGAGCCTTCATGGACACAGCGATGCACCCCCATTCCGCCCCCACGCCACTTGTGGAGGTGCGGGACCTACGGCTGACCGTGCCCGCCTCAGCCGGTCCCGTCCACATCCTGGCCGGTGTCACCCTGGACGTCCAGGCCGGCGAGGCAGTGGGCATCGTCGGACCCAGCGGCAGTGGCAAGACCAGCCTGTTGATGGTGCTGGCCGGGCTGGAGCAGGCGACCGGCGGCATCGTCCGCGTGGCCGGCCAAGATCTGACAGGCATGAGCGAGGACGCCCTGGCCCGCTTTCGGCGTGAGACTGTCGGCATTGTCTTCCAAGCCTTCCACCTGATCCCAACCATGACCGCGCTGGAGAACGTGTCAGTGCCGCTGGAGTTGGCCGGCGTGCGCGACGCCGCGGATCGCGCGGCAGACAGCCTGCGCAAGGTCGGGCTGGGCCACCGCCTGACCCATCTGCCGGGCCAGCTCTCCGGCGGAGAGCAGCAGCGCGTTGCCTTGGCCCGCGCCTTCGCACCGCGCCCACGCCTGCTTCTGGCGGATGAGCCCACCGGCAATTTGGACCACGCCACTGGCCGCACCGTGATGGATCTGCTGTTCGGCATGCAGGAGGAGCTAGGCACGACCTTGCTCCTCATCACCCATGACCCGGCGCTCGCCGCCCGCTGCACCCGCCGCATCCGCATTGCCGACGGCCGGGTCGTGCCGGAGGACACTCCGGCGCCGGGCACCAGGGAGGTCGCGGCGGCCGGCGACGCAGGGGTCCCGGCGTGATCGCACTCCGCTACGCTGCCCGGGAACTGCGCGCCGGCGTCCGCGGCCTGCGGATCGTGCTGGCCTGCCTGGCCTTGGGCGTAGCGGCCATCGCCGCAGTCGGCAGCCTGCGGGAAGGTATCGAGGCCGGTCTGGCGTCCGAAGGCCGTCGCCTGCTGGGTGGCGACCTGGAAATACAGACCGGCGCCGAGGCCCCGCCCGACGCGTTGCGCGCCTGGCTGCGCGACCGGGGCGGCCAAGTTTCGGACATCGTGGGCATGCGCTCCATGCTGGTGGTCTCCCGCCCGGATGGCACCGGCGGCGAGCGGCAGCTCGTCGAGCTGAAGGCAGTGGACGGCGCTTACCCCCTTGTCGGACAGGCGACTCTAACCCCGCCCGGCGCATTGCAGGACGCCTTAGCCGTCCACGACGGCAAAGCCGGCCTCGTCGCCGAGCAGCTCGTGCTGGACCGCCTCGGCGTGCAGCCCGGCGCCCTGCTGCGTCTAGGCAACAGCATCGTGCAGGTGCGCGCTGCCCTGGCGTCCGAGCCGGACCGCGTCGCCACCCCCAGCATCCTGGGCCCGCGCGCCATGATCTCCACCGCCGCGCTGCCCGGCACGGCGCTGATCCAGCCGGGGTCTCTGCTCACCTACGACCTGCGCGTGGCCTTGCCGCCGGGCACGAACGTGGCGGCACTCTCAGCCGACCTGCGCGCCGCCTTCCCCAACGAGGGCTGGCGCCTCCGCAACGCCAGCGAGGCCGCACCCGGCGTCACCCGCTTCATCGAGCAGACCAGCCTGTTTATGACCCTCGTCGGCCTGACTGCCCTGCTGGTCGGCGGCATCGGCGTCGCAACCGGCGTGCGCGCCTGGCTGGAGGCGCGCGGACGCACCATCGCCACCCTGCGCTGCCTCGGCGCGCCAGCAAGGCTGATCTTCCAGGTCTATCTCATCCAAGTGCTGGCGCTTTCCGCGGTGGGCGTCGCCATCGGCGTGCTGGCCGGCGCGGTGGCGCCCGCCGCGGGACTGGCGCTGTTCGGCGACGCGCTTCCGGTGCCGGCGCGCCTGGGCCTGTATCCCCGCTCCCTGGGTTTGGCAGCGCTTTACGGCCTGCTCACCGCCGGGGTCTTCGCGCTATGGCCGTTGGCGCGGGCGGCGGCGATCCCCGGGGCGGCGCTGTTCCGCGACGCCCTGCAACCAGTGCACGTCCGCAACCGCGGCCCCATGCTGGCGGCAAACGCCCTGCTGGTGCTGGCACTCGTGGCCTTGACGGTGCTGACCTCGCCGGAGCGTGGCTTCGCCCTGTGGTTCTGCGGCGGCGCGGCGCTGACCCTGCTGCTGTTCCGCGTCGGCGGCTCTGTCCTGATGGCGCTGGCCCGCCACGCACCCCGCCTGGCCGCACCCTGGGCGCGGTTGGGCGTTGCCAACCTATACCGCCCTGGCGCCACCACGCCGTTGATGCTGGTGTCCCTCGGCCTGGGCCTGTCCACCCTGGCCGCCGTCGCGCTGATCCAGGGCAACATCCGCAACCAGGTGCTGGAGCAGTTGCCGGTCAACGCCCCCAGCTTCTACTTCATCGACATCCAGAACGATCAGATGCCCCGCTTCAACAGCATCTTAAACGCCCAGCCCGGCGTCGGCGACGTCAACGAGGTGCCCAGCCTGCGCGCCCGCCTGGTCGCGGTGAAGGGCATCCCCGCCGCCAAAGTAAAGGCGACGCCGGAAACCCAATGGGCGCTCCGCGGCGACCGCGGCCTGACCTACAGCCGGACCATCCCGGAAGGCTCGCGCATCGTCGCGGGGCAATGGTGGCCGGCGGACTACGCCGGGCCGCCGCTGGTGTCGTTCGACGCGGCATTGGCCCGTGGCTGGGGCATCGGGGTGGGCGACACCATCCGGGTCAACGTGCTCGGCCGCGACTTCGACCTCAAAATTGCTAGCCTACGGGACATCGCCTGGCGGTCCCTCGGCATCAACTTCACCATGGTCGCCTCACCTGGCTTCCTGGAGCATGCGCCGCACACCCACATCGCCACTGCCCGCGTCGCCCCGGCCAATGAGGCCGGAATACTGCGGGCAGTCACCGACGCCCTGCCGAACGTCAGCGGCATCCGCGTGGCGGACGTGCTGGGGGCGGTAGCGTCCCTCGTCGGCAAGATCGCGGCCGCCCTAGCGGCAACCGGCAGCATCACCCTGGCCGCCGGAGCACTGGTGCTGGTGGGTGCCGTCGCAGCCGGACAACGCCGGCGCATGGCCGAGGCAGTGGTGCTCAAAACCCTCGGCGCCACCCGTCAGCAGATACGCGGCGCCTGGCTGGTCGAGTTCGGCATCGTCGGCGCAGCCGCCGGGGTTATCGCGGCCCTGGTCGGGACCGTGGCAAGCTGGGGCGTGGTCCATTACTTCATGCGGTCGGATTGGGTGTTCCTGCCCGGCGTTCTCGCGGCGACCTTGCTGGGGTGCGTGGCGCTGATGCTCGGCTTTGGTTACGCCGGCACTGCCTCTGCCTTGCGCGCAAGGCCGGCGTCCTTCCTGCGCAACGAGTAACCATTGGCTCGATGCAGAGCTGGATTGCCGAATTCGCTTGATCCAGCAAGGGTTTCATCCAACATAGGCGGCAAGGGCATCCTGCCCTCGTTCATCGAAGGACAAAGAGCTATGGCCTTCCTACCCAACCGGACTTACGCGCCGGCCGCAGTTGCAGCGGGCGATATTGACGCTGGACTGCGCAGCTACATGCTGCGGGTCTATAACTGGATGTCGTCCGGCCTAGTGCTGACCGGCATCGTCGCCTATGGCATCGCCAACACCGGCCTGATCGACCTGTTCTACCAGCGCGTGGTAACCGCCCGCGGCGTCGGTATTCAACCCACCCTGCTGGGCTATGCCGCCATCTTCGCGCCGCTGGCGTTCGTGATGGTGCTCAGCTTCGGCGTCAACCGGCTATCTCGCACTGCCACGCAGGCGCTGTTCTGGGCCTTCGCTGCCGCAATGGGCGCGTCGCTGGCCAACATCTTCCTGATCTACAGCGGCAGCAGCATCTCCCGCGTGTTCTTCATTACCGCCGGCACCTTCGGCGCCATGAGCTTGTGGGGTTACACCACCCGGCGCGACCTCACGCAGATGGGCAGCTTCCTGATGATGGGCCTGATCGGCATCATCCTCGCGTCGCTGGTCAACATGTTCATCGGCAGCACTGCGATGCAGTTCGGCATCAGCATCCTGGGCGTGCTGATCTTCGTCGGCCTGACCGCTTACGACACACAGCGAATCAAGAACGACTACCAGCAGTTCGCCTATGCCGAGGGCACCGACATGGCCGCCAAGCGCAGCGTATTCGATGCGCTGACCCTGTATCTGAACTTCATCAACCTGTTCACCCTGCTCCTGCAGCTTTTCGGCGGGCGCAGCAGCAACAACTGATCTAGCCAAACTGCAAGTGAGGCCCCGGGGAGCGATCCCCGGGGCCTTTTTTGTGTTCATTTTCTAGGCTGATTAGGGTCAACTTGCCGTGGGCTGCCTGGCTTGTTGGCATGAATGCAACACATGCTGCGTTGCAACAAGCTATGCTGCCGGATCTCCGGCCGAGGTGCCTGCCATGGGTCTGGTTAAATACGCGCTGAAGTTCCGCGTTTCGTTCTACGTGCTGTCCATCTTGATTCTCGTCCTCGGTGTGGCATCCGTTATCTCGGCGCCGAAGGACGTGCTGCCTGAAGTCAACATTCCCGTGGTCACGGTGATTTGGACCTACACCGGGCTGTCCACCAAGGAGATGGAAAGCCGGGTCACGACATACTCGGAGTTCTCACTCAGCAACAACGTCAACGGCATCAAGAACATCGAAAGTACGACCTTGCAGGGTGTCTCGGTCGAGAAGATCTATTTCCAATCCGACGTCAGCATTGACCTCGCCATCTCCCAGGTCGTTTCCGCCACCAACAGCATCCGCGCCGTGCTGCCGCCGGGCATTAACCCGCCGATCGTGGTTCGTTACAGCGCTTCGTCCGTCCCGGTCATCCAGCTTGCCCTGTCGTCGGATCGCCTCAGCGAGCAACAGTTGTTCGACTATGGCCAGTACCGGGTCCGGCAGGCGCTGGTGACAGCGCCCGGCGCCACGCTCCCGGCGCCCTACGGCGGCAAGCAGCGCGAGATCATGGTGGACCTCGACCTCAAGGCATTGGAGGGCTACGGCCTGACGCCGAGCGACGTGGTGACCGCAGTCACGGCGCAGAACGTCACGGTCCCGTCAGGCTTGGCCAAGTTCGGCGACCTGCAATACGTCATCCAGCTCAACTCGTCGCCGACCGCCCTCGACGTGCTGAACACCATCCCATTGAAGGTGGTGAACGGCACGCCGGTGCTGATGCGTGACGTCGCGCAGGTCCGGGACGGCTACCAGGTCCAGCAGAACATAGTCCGCCAGAACGGGTCGCGGTCCGTGTTGCTCACCGTTCTCAAGAACGGCAATGCCTCTACGCTCACGGTGGTGAACAACGTGAAGCGCCTGCTCGGCGGCATCCGGGCCGCAGCGCCGGAGGGGCTGAAGATCACCCCGTTGTTCGACCAGTCGGTGTTCGTGTCCGGCGCCATCAGCGACGTGGTGCGGGAGGGTGGGATCGCGGCTGGCCTGACCGGGCTGATGATCTTGCTGTTCCTTGGTTCCTGGCGCTCCACCATCATCGTGCTTGTATCAATTCCGCTGGCGATCATGACCTCGCTTGCGGTGCTGACGGCGTTGGGTGAGACGATCAACATTATGACCCTTGGCGGCCTGGCGCTCGCGGTGGGCATCCTGGTGGACGACGCGACGGTCGCCATCGAGAACACCTACCGATTGCTGGATCAGGGTAAGGATTTCAAGAACGCAGTGGTCGAGGGTGCAGCCGGCATTGCCAAGCCCGCGCTGATCTCGACGCTGGCGATCTGCACCGCGTTCGTGTCGGTGCTGTTTCTGACCGATGCTGCCAAGTTTATCTTCACACCACAGGCATTGGCGGTGGTGTTCGCCATGCTGGCCTCCTACGGCCTGTCGCGCACGCTCGTTCCGATTATGATGGACGTGCTGGTGGCCGGCGAGAAGCACGGGGAAACCAAAGAGGAGCCCAAAGGCTTCTTCGGCCGCTTCCATGCCGGCTTCGAGCGCCGCTTCCGTAGCTTCCAGGATGGCTACCTCGTCCTGCTGGGTGCCGTGCTGCGCCGCCGCTGGGTCACCCTCGGCGTGGCCGCCGGCACGCTCGCGATGGGCGGCGTGCTGTTCATGTTCGTGGGCCGCGACTACTTCCCGCAGATTGACGGCGGACAGATGCAGCTGCACGTCCGCACCCGGTCCGGCCTGCGCATCGAGGAAGCGGAACTCTTCTTCCAAAAGGTCGAGGACGTGGTGCGCGAGGTGGTGCCGAAGCAAGACCTGGACGGCATCCTAGACAACATCGGCCTGCCTTCGAATAATTATAACCTGGCCTTCTCCGACGGCTCGACGGTTGCATACAATGACGGGCAGGTGCTGATTTCGCTGAAGCCGGGTCACGCACCATCGGCGGTTTACATGCGGAAGCTGCGGCAGGTGCTCGCCGACCGTTTTCCCAACGGCATCTTCTACTTTCAGCCCGCCGACATCATCACCCAGGTCCTGAACTTCGGCCTGCCGTCGCCCATCGACGTGCAGGTGACCGGCAAGGACGCCCCCAAGAACCAGGCAGCGGCGCAGGCGATCCTGGCCCGCATGAAGCATGTGCGCGGGGTGGTGGACGCCCACATCCAGCAGATCTTGGACGCTCCGGAATACTTCGTCACATTGGACCGTCAACGGGCACAGGAACTCGGCTTGTCAACCCAGCAGGTCGCGACGAACGTCAACGTGTCGCTTTCGTCGTCCTACCAGACCAGCCCCAACTTCTGGGCGGACCCGACGTCGGGCATTCCCTACCAGGTTGCGGTGCAAACGCCGGAGTATCGCGTCGCCACGCTTGCCGACCTACAGAACACGCCGTTGGCGCCATCGGGCGCCGGCCAAACCCAGCCGCTGTCCAACGTCGCCACCATGAAGCGGCAGGGAACGCAGATCGTGGCCACGCATAGCAATACCCAGCCGACCTTCGACGTTTACGCCAACGTGCAGGACCGTGACCTCGCCTCCGTCGCGGCTGACATCCGCGCTATCACGGATGACGTCGGCAAGGGCTTGGGTGCAGGCAACCGTATCCTGATCCGTGGACAGATCGACAGCATGCAGTTGTCGTTTCGCAGCATAGGCTTGGGCCTGGCTGCTGCCGTGGTGTTTGTTTACTTGTTGATGGTGGTGAACTTCCAGAGCTGGGGAGACCCCTTCGTCATCCTGGCAGCGTTGCCCATTGCCTTCTCTGGCATCATGGTCAGCCTGTTCGCCACTGGGACCACGCTCAGTATTCCGTCGCTAATGGGCGCAATCATGTCCATCGGTGTCGCCTGCGCCAACTCCATCCTCTTGGTGACGTTCGCCCGCGAGCACCGGGAAGAAACCGGCGCCGGCGCACTCGAGGCAGCGATGGAGGCGGGCAAGGAACGCCTGCGGCCCGTGCTGATGACAGCGCTCGCGATGTTCGTGGGACTGATCCCGATGGCGCTCGGCTTGGGTGATGGGTCTGAACAGAATGCCGCCTTGGCTCGTGCCGTGATGGGCGGTGTTGCCTTTGCGACCTGCTCGACCCTGCTGTTTGTGCCTTTCCTGTATGCAACCCTGCGCCGCGGCGAAGCTAAAGCCCTGGCAGATTACGTGTGAGGCCCCGCATGGACCAGCGTGACGCCATAGAAGAACTGCGTGCCCTGGCGCATCCGAGCCGCGTCAGCTTTCCCGAACCGCAAGACGACGCGGAACAGGGGTCGGCAGATCGGGATAATCGCGATGACAGCGCCCAACGGCTGACGTCCATGCCTAAGGCCCGCGGCGCCATATTGAATCGGCTGCTGCACCGCCCACCCGGTGATGATGCGGCTGACGGGGATCGTCCACGCCGGCGGCGGCGCAGGGGAGAGGAGGGCGCGCCGGCTCAACGCAGCCAGCCTGCTCAGCGCAATCAGCCGGCTCAGCGCGAAAAGCAGGGCGAGCCCAAGCCCGACCCGGCCAAGCAACCCGGCAATGATGCGCCGGACACGCCGCGGAAGCCTATTTCCAAGTTCGTCTATATCGTTCCTGCGGTGCTGGTCATTGGCCTCGTCGGCTGGGGCGCCTGGACGCATTGGAGCGAAAGCAACCGCGCTTCCGAGGTGCAGCAGGCTGCCGAGGACTACAAGCCGACGCTGCGGACCACCGAGGCCAAGCGGGAAGACGGTCCCGTCAACCTGACCCTGCCGGCAACGACAGCACCGTTCGACTCGGCGAGGCTATATGCCCGCGCCACCGGCTATGTGGCCGAGCGCCGCGTTGACATTGGATCCCGCGTCAAGAAGGGCGATTTGCTGCTCCGCATCGGAGCGCCCGACCTGAATGCCCAGCTTGTTCAGGCAGCGGCCCAGCTTGGGCAAACCCGCGCCGCCCTGGTGCAGGCGCAGGCAAACGTGCAGTCGTCGCAGAGCACTGTGGACCTGGCGCGCGTGACGAACGGCCGCACGAGCACCTTGGCGAACCAGGGCTGGGAAACCCGGCAGAATGCCGACAACACCCGTGCCAACGTGCAAACAGGCGCCGCTGCCGTGGACGCTGCCAAGGCGGCGGTCACCGTAGCCGAGGCCAACGTTGCCGCACAGCTTGCCGCAGTGCAGCGGCTGGAGGCGCTGGTCGGCTACCTGGACGTTACGGCGCCGTTCGATGGCGTGGTGACCTCCCGGTCCGTCGATGTCGGCGACTTGGTCAGTGCTGACTCATCGGGCGGCACTGCGCTGTTCGCCTTACAGCGTACTGACATCCTGCGCATACAGGTTGCTGTGCCGCAAAGCGGGGCAGTGACGATGCGCGATGGCCTCGCTGCCAAGGTTCTGGTCCAGGAACTGCCGGGTCAGGAATTTAAGGGCACCGTCTCACGCAACGCCGTCGCCCTCGATCCGGCATCGCGCAGCGTTGCAGTCGAAGTGGACGTGCCGAACGAAGATGGCCGCCTGCGGCCGGGTCTCTATGTGACGGTCGTGATCTCCATTCCGCGCGAGCGGCCTGGTGTAGTAATTCCAGATGAGGCCGTGCTGTTCAACGGACAGGGCTTGCGAGTGGCAGTGGTGGATAAGGACGACATCGTGCACATGCAGGACGTCACGATCGCACGTGACTTTGGAACAACCGTCGAGTTGCGCGATGGCCTGAACGGTGGCGAGCGCGTCGCCCTCAGCCCGCCGGTTGACCTTGTAGACAAGGAGAAGGTTAAGGTCCAGGCGCCCCCTCCCGACAACAAGAACGGCGGTGCACCAGGGCAGCCGCCGCCTCAGCCGGATAAGGGCAAGGCAGGCTCGTAGCGCCACTGCTCTCTGTCGTCCGTTCCGTTGATGCTCAGGAGAGACGCGCTGCTTCAACAAGCGGCGAGGAATGGCCTACTTGGCGTGCCCTGTTCCAGCCGACACGGAATCAGGGCAGGCCAATTAGATTTCAGTCAAACCATGGGACTGTGGGCCAGGTCACTGGCTGATCTGGCTCTCTTCGTTCCGGTCGTGTCCGATGTTGAGAGGAGCGTAGCGACCCGGCCATCTGGTGCGGCAGGGCATGTGCCAGCGACCCTAATTTGCCGCGCCGTCAGCACAACTCGCACCGACGGGTCCGCGACGTAAAGGTCGGTCCAGAGGCCTGAGAGTATGCTTCTGCTTTGGGCGCTACTCCGTCCCTTCTCCCTCCACCTCGACCTCTGCACCAGCGTCATCGACCTCGACCGCGGCACCCTTCACGATGGTCTTTAGATAGTCGGCCAGCTTTGCCGCTGCCGTCGCCTTGTCCGTCCCGTCCAACGCCGCCATCTCCGCAGCCAGGCGATCCATTGCGGCCTCATAGATCTGCCGCTCGCTAAAGCTCTGGTCCGGCTGCCCAGCGTTGCG
Organism: uncultured Acetobacteraceae bacterium; assembly: GCA_964245505.1. Taxonomy (GTDB): domain Bacteria; phylum Pseudomonadota; class Alphaproteobacteria; order Acetobacterales; family Acetobacteraceae; genus DASWOJ01. The sequence goes on from CAXTOB010000084.1 coordinate 15,456, forward strand.
GTGCAGGTCGCGCACCACCTCGGCAATTGCCATCGGATCGCCGGAGTTGATTTTGGCTTCGTATTCCTGTGCCCGGCGCGACCACATCGTGCGCTTGATCCGGGCGCGGCCCTTCAGCAACGCCAACGCATCATCGAACAGCTTGCGCGTCGCCAGCTTGCGTAATCCGGCAGTGCGCGCCTTTGCAACAGGTACGCGCAGCGTCATCCGGTTCTCTTCGAAGGTGATGTGGATCAATTCCAGCTTATGGCCGGCAATCTCCTCCGTGGCGATACGCTCGACCTTGCCGACGCCGTGAGTGGGATAGACAACGTAGTCGCCCTCGGCGAAATCTTCCTTGGCAGCCATGGCGCGGGGCGCGATCTGGGGACGGCCATGCATGCCAGGCATATGTCCCGGCATCTTGGGCGGGGACCGGAACTGCGGCTCGGTCGTGGGCTTCGCGGCCGGCGCTACAGCAGCCTTGACGGCTGCTTCATCGGGAACGTCTTCAACGGCGGGCTTGGTCGGCACAGGACAAACTCCTGGCCTGCCCAGGGCGGCAGGCGGATGGGTTGTGATGCTGGAACGCCGCGACCCCGGCCGGCCTGGCGGACAGGAGTATGGAAATGCGATGTTGCGTCATCAGCATACCACACAAACCGCTCTTTTCATAATGGTTGGCAAACACAACCGAACTGCGTCAGCCCATCAGCTTGCCGGAGGAGATTCCTGCCCAATGTCCGACAAGGGCCATCCAGCACCTCCCATAATCGACACGTTCTGGAATGCTACCCAGGCCAAGCAAGGCGACGGCGGTGGATCCGACGCCGAACGCCTGGCCGCCATCACCGAAGCCGAGGCGCGCCTCAACATACGCCTGCCTCCGTTGCTGCAAGCCCTGTACGCCAGGCGTAACGGCGGCTACACCTGTTACAACCTGGCGCCAGCCGATCCTGCATACAAGCACTTGGAGGGTGGCTGGGCTGCGATTCCGGACGTACGCCTACACCGGCTGGACGAGTTCACAACCGTCTGCGACATGTCGGACTCATGCGATTTCGGCATCGGCCCGGATGGGGCGCAGGACTCGGAGTCGTGGCGCAGCCTGATCCCTGGCGTTGACCAATAGATCGTGATTGCACAGCACGGCTGAGATTGCCTGCTTTGCCTTGACTACTGTTCGGGCCAAGACCCGGCGGTGCTGCTGGATACCGTGCTGAACCCGGAGACCGCGCTGACCGCGCCGAATTTCACCGCTTACTTCGCAAGCCTGCGACGCGAGCAGGACGACAATTGACCAGCATCCCTGCTACGGCTTGCCAGGAGCATCGGAGAACAGGCTTTCCTTGCCGGGCTTGTCCTTCCAGTCGTCCGCGTCGTCCGGCGGCACGCCCTTGCGGACGATGTTGGGCCACTGCAGCGAGAAAATACGGTTGCGCTCGGCCCAGGCCGCCGCGCGGTCATCGCTATCGGGCACGATGGCTTCGGCCGGGCACTCCGGTTCGCAGACGCCGCAGTCGATGCATTCATCCGGATGGATCATCAGCATGTTTTCGCCGACGTAGAAGCAGTCCACCGGACACACCTCCACGCAGTCCATGTACTTGCACTTGATGCAATTCTCGGTGACCACGTAGGTCATCGTAAGCCCCTTTTTATCCGATCCAGGACTGCTTGCCCCGGGACACCCTTAGAGTGGGTCGGTATGCAATCCTTTCATCCCCTGGCGCAAGATGGCAGGCGGAACAGCACCGCTCCTTCTCCCTCTCCCTCCGGGAGAGGGCCAGGGTGAGGGAAGCCGCAACCGCTGAGCCTGCCTATGACAGATCGCCGTCCGTCTGAACGCCACTCGCCCGTAGTCCGGTAAGAGAGGGAGAAGGATCCACCTCCTCATACAGCGCCTGGGCTTCGGGCGCCGGCCCACGCCGGTCCGCGAGCGACAACACCCGGACAACCCGCACGTCGCCGCGCAGCGGGATCGTCAGCACGTCGCCAGGACGCAAGCGGGCATGCGGCTTATCCGTCACCTGGCGGTTGATCCGGACCAGGCCCTCCGCCACCAGCCGCGCACAATCGGCCCGGGCCTTCATGAAACGTGCGCACCACAGCCATTTGTCCAGCCGTTGCCACGCACGGTCCTCTGCGCCGCTGTCAGTCCCGCTCAATCCGGCGCGCTCACCGGTTGATGCCCCGCTGCCGCATCCCCTGGCGCAGCGCGCCAAGGGCCGCGAACGGACCCTCGGCCACGCGGGCCGGAACCGCGGGCAGCGACACCGGCGCCGGGACTGCCGGACGGCGGCGGGCCGGCAGCATCATCGGCGGGGCAGGGGGACCATAAGCCCCGTCGGGCACGCCGCCACCCGGCGACAACCGCACGCCCAGGGCACGCAGCGCCGCCGGCACCTGGTCCGGATGCACCTGCAGCCGGGATGCCAGGCCGACCGGCATGGCGGAGGCCCGCGCCCGGGGCATGAACGCCAGCTCCGCCGCCACCCGCTCCGCCACGTCTAGGCGCAGCCTCACCGG
>CAXTOB010000085.1:0-17947 GCA_964245505.1 uncultured Acetobacteraceae bacterium
GTGCGGCCCTCCCCGGCCAGGCGCGCGGCTTCGGCGGCGAGCGGCACGGTGTCCACCCCCTCGTCCCGCATCAGCCTGGCACTGCCCAGCACCAGCCGGCGGCCCTCGACCACACCTTCCACGCCACGGCCAGCCATAGCGCGCACGCCGGTTGCGGCAGGCACTTCCAAACCGGCAGCACGAGCCTGGACCGCCCGGGCCAGCGGATGCTCGCTCCCGGCTTGGATCGCAGCAGCCAAGCGCAGCACCTCCGCCTCCGCGACACCCGACGCGGGACGCAACGCCACCAACGCCGGACGGCCCTCCGTCAGGGTGCCGGTCTTATCGAACACCACCGTGCCGATCGCGTGCGCACCCTCCAACGCCGCAGGGTCGCGGATCAGGATGCCATGGCGGGCGGCTGCCCCTGTACCGACCATGATGGCTGCCGGCGTCGCAAGGCCCAGCGCGCAGGGGCAGGCGATCACTAGTACTGCGATCGCGTTGACCAGCGCGGGCTGCACCCCGGCGCCAGCCAGCCACCAAGCGGCGAACGTCAGCAGTGCAATCACCACCACGACGGGCACGAACACCGCGCTCACCCGGTCCACCAGGCGCTGCACCGGCGGCTTGGCGGCCTGAGCATCCTCTACCAGCCGAACCATGCGTGCAAGCTGGCTCTCCGCCCCCAGCGCCGTCGCCTCGACCACCAGCAGCGCCTCGCCATTCAGGCTGCCACCCACGACGCGGCTGCCGGGCTGCTTAGGCACCGGCAGGCTCTCACCGGTCAGCAGGCTTTCATCCGCGCTGCCCTCGCCCTCGCGCACCAGGCCGTCGGCGGGGATGCACTCTCCCGGCCGGACTACCATCAGGTCGCCCTTGCGCAGCGCCGCCATCAGCACCTCGACCTCTTCCCCACCCCGGCGCACACGGGCCCGTTCGGGGCGGAGCCGCTCCAGGGCGCGCATGGCCTCCCCGGCCTGCCGACGGGCGCGCCCTTCCAGCCACTTTCCAACGCGCACCAGCGCAATCACCGCTGCCGACGACTCGAAATAAATATGCCAACCTTGCCTCCCCAAATTACCAACAAAGAGCTGCCAAGCCGACAAGCCGAATGCGGCCGAAGTGCCGAGCGCCACCAGCGTGCCCATGCTGCCCGTCCCGGCCCGCAGCGCATACCAAGCGCCACGATAGAAGCGGGCTCCAAACATCACTTGCACGACTCCCGCCAGCACGAACTGCACCGGCGCCGGCAGCGCCAGGTCCGCCCCGAGCGGCATCAGCAACATCGGCAGCACCAACGGGGCGGCCAGCACACAGGCCGCCGCTGCCGCCAGCCCGTCGCGGCCTAGCCGGCTCGCCACGGCGCCGCCCGGCACGCCATCCTCATGCCCGGGCATGGTAGAAGCAACTCCCGTCAGAGCAGCTCCGTACCCCGCGGCTTCTACTGCGGCCGCCAGGTCCCGCGGGCCTGCCGCGCCAGCCGCCACCCGCACCCGCGCACGTTCAGTGCCAAGGTTCACCGTCGCCGCAAGCACGCCGGGCACGCGCAGCAGCGCGCGCTCTACCCGGCCAACGCAGGACGCACAGCTCATGCCGGTGATGGCGAGGTCCACCGTGTCCTCCACAACCGGGTAGCCCGCCTTCGCCAACGTCTCCGTCAACTCGGACCATCGCAAGCCCGGAGCAGCCGTGACCGCAGCCCGCTCCGTCGCCAGGTTGACCGCAACGGCCTGCACGCCGGGCACAGCCGCCGCGGCACGCTCAACCCGGCGGACACACGCCGCGCAGCTCATGCCGGTGATGCGCAGGTCGAGGCGGCTTGCGTCACCGCCATTCCGTCCAGCCGCGTCCCGTTCGATCAAAGCCTGGTCCATGCCGAACACTCACCATCCCGTCAGCTTCAGGAGATGGTCCTTCCCACCATGGGAAGGTAAGGGGCGCCAAGATGTTTCTATCGCGCGGCGGACCCTGCGCCACGCCGAACGGCATTGCAGGTCGCTGCAGCGGGAGTTGCTGCCCGATGACATCTCCGGGATAAGGCGACGGAGCGCTTGACCTTCCTGCAGTGGAAGCCTGCATCAATCGGTGAGATTTGGAGGCGGGAATGCAAAGGTTCGAAGTGTCCGGCATGACATGCGACCACTGCGTGCGGGCGGTGACCGAAGCGATCCACGGCGTGGACGCGGCGGCCCAAGTCGAGGTGGATTTGGACGCTGGCCGTGTCACGGTGCGCGATGGGTCGGTGCCTCCTGAGCAGGTGGCGCGAGCGATCGAAGTCGAGGGCTACACGGCACGGCCGCTGTCGGGCTAGTCGCTCCGCTTGTTGCATCGCAGCGATGTCCCTCAACCCATATCGGCGAGCCATGGGTTTGATCGTCTCCCGCCGGGTCATCTGGGCGCTGATTCTGGTTCTATTGACTGGGCTCGCAACCCCAGCATTCACCTGCAAGCCGGCCGTTGACGCCACTCCCGTCCAAGCTGTCCACGCATCGCGCGTCCATGCGGGTTCTGTTCGCTGCAGTCTTGACGCTAAGCTGGCCTGGGAAATGCGGCGCTGCCCTGGCTGTCCGGCGACTGCGGAGTGCGCCGCCTCCTACCTGAGGAGGGACTTGCTGCCGCACTACATTCCAACGCCGGGCAGCACAGCCCAGGCGGCATGGACCGTCTTTGCCGTGCCGTCTCCGGCAGGCGTTATGCCTTCCGGCGACGTCAAATCCCTGGGACCCGTCCTCTAAGGCCCGCTCTGCCGCAGACGGCAGCGGCAGCCGTATGCGCCAGACAGACCGGGGGCCAGCCTCTCCGACCGGTATCCGCCCGCGCCGTCGCACGGGTCAGCAACGAGGACCATCATGCCCTCCTTCACCCGCCGGACTGCGCTGCTCGCGCTGACCCCCGCCCTGGCCGCAGCCTTGTCCGCCTCCCGATCCGACGCCGCCGACGCGTCGCACCCAACAACGCCCACGCTGTCCGGCATCTACGCCCTACCGGACGGACAGCCCAAAGTTGCGGCCACGCTGACTGCAACGCCCAAGGCCGGCGGTCCCTCTGGGACGCGTATCCTGGAAGTGGGCATGACCAAGCTCGACAACGGCCGGCCCATTACGCACTACCAGACCGAGCTGAGCAAGCAATTGCACCTGATTGCGGTCAGCGGCGACTTCCGGACCTTCCTGCACGACCATAGCGAAAGGCCGGACGTAACCGGGCGCTTTCGGGTGCCGATGACGTTCCCGCACGGGGGCCTATGGCATGTTTACGCCGACGCCGTGCCGGCGGGCCTGGGCCAGCAGGTGATGCGCTTCGACCTGGACCTAGGCGGCGAGTCGTCCAGGCCGCAGGCGCAGCCCGACCCGACGGGCCTGGAGGCCGCCGACGGGCGGTATGGTGTCCGCTTCGACGCGATGGACCTGCGGGGCGGACAGAACGCGGAGCTGAACCTGCACATCCTACGCGATGGCCAGCCGGCGCCGGATGTGACGCCCTACCTGGGCGTCGCAGCCCACGCCGTATTCATATCGACGGCAGACCTCACCTACGTGCACGCGCACGCCTCCCCGGCTGCCGCTCCCGCTGCTGCCGGCATGGGTATGGCCATGCAGCACAACATGCAGGCAATCGCAGAGACCGATATGCCCGGCATGGCTCACGCCGGCGGCGGGCATGGCGGGATGCTAGGTATGGGCGGTGCGCTGATGCGTCTGGGCACGAAGGTCCCGCCCGACCTGACGCTTCATATCCGCGCACCGAAGGCAGGCAGCTACCTGCTGTGGCTGCAGTTCATGGCAGGCGGCCAGATCCGTACCGTTCGGTTCGTAGCGCGGGTGGCATGAGGCGGGCCACCCGGCATCCAGCCAAGAAAGCAGCCCGAGGCCGGCATGCTAGGCCGGCCAATTGCGGCACCGGAATCAAACACGGATATCGTCGTTTCTAGGTCAACCCATCCTGGGTGGCAGTCCATAGTTCCGGGCCAGCCGCGACCGTCCGCAATTGTGCACGGAGCTATAACTCCGATCCCGCGTTGTCGCCGAGCCCTAGGCAGAGTGGGGGCGGGAAGGCAGCATAAGCGATGAACGACGATGACACCCTGGACCGGACCGTTCCGTCCAGCCAACCGCTGGCGCCAGCCGCTGCTTCAGTGGCGGATGCCGGAACTTCCGCCCTACCGGGCAGCCAAGGCTTGCCAACCGCGACCGAGAGCGACTTTCGCATGCTGGCGGACTCGATCCCGCAGCTCGCCTGGATCGCGGACCGCGACGGCTCGATCTTCTGGTATAACCGCCGCTGGTATGATTACACCGGCACCACGCTTGAACAAATGCAGGGGTGGGAGTGGCGTCAGGTCCACCATCCCGACCACATCGCCCGCGTCCTCGAACACATTCAGCACGCCTTTGAGTCTGGCGAGCCATGGGAAGACACCTTTCCGCTCCGGGGCGGCAATGGGCAGTATCGCTGGTTCCTGTCACGCGCCCTGCCAATCCGGGACAGGCAAGGACAGGTCATGCGCTGGTTCGGCACCAACACGGACGTTACCGAGCAACGCGAATGGGAAGAGCGGGTGCGCCACAGCGAGCAGCGGTTCCGCCTGCTCGTGGACACGGCAGCGACCATCGTTTGGACGACCGACGCGTTCAAAGGCGAGTTTCGTGACCCTCAGCCGCGCTGGAGCGCATTCACCGGGCAAAGTCTCGAGCAAGCGCGCGGCGTGGGCTGGTTGGAAGCGATCCACCCGGAAGACCGCGAGCACACCCTGGACGCATGGCGCACCGCCTCCGCGGCCCGGTCGCGATACCAGGTCGAGCACCGGCTGCGGCGCGCGGACGGCGCTTGGCGGCACATGGCCGTACATGGAGTGCCGGTCCTTGATGACGACGGGACCGTGCGGGAGTGGGTCGGCACACACACCGACGTCACCGAACGCAAGCAGGCCGAAACGGCGATGCAAGCGGCCCGCGACGACGCCGAGGAAGCCAACAAGGCGAAAAGCACCTTCATCGCCAACATGAGCCACGAGCTGCGCACCCCGTTGTCGGCGATCATCGGCTACAGCGAGATGCTGCAGGAAGAGATTGAGGACGGCGGCGAACCCGCAGACATTGCCAACGACGTCGGCAAGATCGAGTCCAATGCCCGGCACCTGCTCGGCCTGATCAACGACGTGCTCGACTTGTCCAAGGTCGAGAGCGGCAAGATGGAAGTGTATGCCGAAACCTTCGATACAGCCGATATGGTTCGCAACGTTGCGGCGACAGTGCAGGGCTTGGTGGAGAAAAAGCGCAACACGTTGGCGGTCCAGCTCGCGCCGGACCTTGGGGCGATGCACTCGGACATAACGAAGACCCGGCAGGTGCTGCTCAACCTGCTCAGCAATGCCGCCAAGTTCACCGAGGGCGGCACGATCACCCTGTATGCCGAACGGGAGGTCGCGCCGGACCTCGTTGGCGGTGCCGGGGAGCACCAGGCCGACCGGATGGTATTCCGGGTGTCCGACACCGGGCTGGGCATGACGGAGGAGCAGCTTGCCAAGCTGTTCCAGCGCTTCCAGCAGGCCGACGCGTCCACCACGCGCAAGTTCGGCGGCACCGGACTGGGCCTGTCGCTGACAAAGGCATTCAGCGCCATGCTCGGCGGCGACGTCGAGGTGGAAAGCCGGTCCGGGCAAGGCAGCACCTTCACTGTGCGGCTTCCAGCCAGGCTCCCGGAGCCTGCAGAGGACGTGGAACAGCAGCCCGGGACGGCAACGGAGACCGCAGGGCCTTCCGGCGCCGGGAGGGACGTCGTGCTGGTGATTGACGACGACGCCGCCCAGCGCGACCTGATGAGCCGGTTCCTGGAACGCGAGGGCTTCAGCGCGCGCGTTGCAGCCGATGGGCCTGCCGGGCTGGCGTTAGCGCGCATAGTAAGGCCGCGGGCCATCCTGCTCGATGTGATGATGCCGGGCATGGACGGCTGGTCGGTGCTGAGCGCGCTCAAAGACGATCCTGACCTGGCCAGCATCCCGGTCGTCATGGTGACCTTCGTCAGCGAGCGCGGCCTCGCCGCGGCCCTGGGCGCTGCCGATTATGTGCTCAAGCCGGTGGAGTGGGAGCGTTTCCGGCAGGTCATGGACCGGTTCCGCGATGCCGATGGCGACGTCCTGGTGGTGGACGACGATGCGGACACGCGCGAGCGGATGCGGGCGATGCTGGAAAAAAGCGGCTGGTCGGTCGTCGAGGCCAGCAACGGGCAGGAAGCATTGGAACGTGTCGTGCATGCGATCCCAAGGCTAGTCCTGCTCGACCTCACCATGCCGGTCATGGACGGATTCACCTTCCTGCACGCATTACGGGAGCAGCCGGGTTGTGCGGACGTGCCCGTAGTGGTGCTGACCGCACGCGACTTGACCAACGAGGAGCGGCGTCGGCTGAGCGGTGCCAACCAGGTGCTGAACAAGGGCGATACCAGCCTGCGTGACCTCGCCGGCAGGCTGCACGCGCTCGTGCCTGCAACGCCTGAGCCGACCGGCGCCGCTTGAGTGGGGACGGTGGCGCGATGGCCACCGTTCAGCTTCGCCCGGTGGGCTGCCCAGCATCGTCCAACGGATAATGGCACCGCACCCGCACCCCGCCCGTCATGCGCAGCACCGGCCGTTCCACGTCGCATCGCCCGGTACGATGGACGCAACGGGTGCTGAACAGGCACCCTGCCGGTCGGTCCGCGGCCTCCGGCACGACGCCAGGAATGGTGGGCAGCCGCGCCTTGCCCTCCGCCCGCTCCGGCAACGCATCCAGCAGGGCGGCGGTGTAGGGATGGCGCGGATGCCGGAACAGCGCGGCGGCAGGCTGTTCCTCCATCACCTGCCCGGCATACATCACCTGCACGCGCTGCGCCGTTTCCGCCACCACGCCCATGTCGTGAGTAATCAGCACCAGGCCCATCCCCCGGCTGCGCTGCAAACCGACCAGCAGGTCCAGCACACCCTTCTGCACCGTCACGTCGAGCGCCGTCGTCGGCTCGTCGGCGATTAGCAGCGCCGGGTTGCAGGCGATGGCCATGGCGATCATCGCCCGCTGGTTCAGCCCGCCCGAAAGCTGGTGCGGAAAGGCGCGCACCCGTGTTTCCGGCGCCGGCACCCCGACCTGGCCCAGTAGCGCCACCACCCGCTGCCTTATCTCCGCCCGCGGCGCGGCGTCGTGGACGCGCAAGGCCTCGCCGATCTGCCAGCCGATCGAATAGCATGGGTTGAGCGAGGTCGTCGGCTCCTGGAACACCATCGCGATGTCGCGCCCAATTAGCCGGCGACGGGCCCGCGGCGCCGCACCGAGCAGGTCGTCACCCCGGAACCGCACCGCCCGCGCCGCGACCCGGCCGGTACGCGGCAACAGGCCCATCACCGCCAGCATGGACACGCTCTTGCCCGAGCCGCTTTCGCCAACGACACACAGCACCTCGCCCGCATCCACCCGCAGGTCCACGCCCTCCACCGCCGGGAACGTGCCGAAGCGGACCGTCAGGTCCTCAACCTCCAGCAACGGTGCGTCAAGCGGGGCCGTCACCGCCGCAGCTTTGGATCCAGCGCGTCGCGCAGCCCATCCCCCAGCAGGTTGAACGCCATCACCGTGACCAGGATCGCCAGCCCCGGGAAGGTCAGCAGCCACCAGGCCCGTTGGTAAAACTGCAGCGCATCGGCCAGCATCGTTCCCCACTCCGGCGTCGGCGGCTGCGCCCCCAATCCCAGGAAGCCCAGCGCCGCCGCATCCAGAATCGCGTTCGAAAACCCCAGTGTCGCCTGCACGATCAACGGCGCCGCGCAGTTCGGCAGCACCACCAGCAGCATCAGCCGCCACACCCCTGCCCCGGCGCTGCGCGTCGCAACCACATACTCCCGCGCCAGCTCGCCCAAAGCCGCCGCCCGCGACAGCCGCACGTAGGCCGGCAGCAGCACGACCGCTACCGCCAGCATGGCGTTCGTCAACCCCGGCCCCAGGATCGCCACCACAACGATTGCCAGCAGCAGGCTGGGGAACACCAGCAGCACGTCCATCGCCCGCATGATAGCGATGTCCACCAATCCCCCGACAAACGCCGCCACCAGCCCAAGTAGCGTGCCGACCGACAGTGACAGCGCCACGACAACGGCGCCGATCACCAGGGACAGCCGCGCCCCGTAGATCAGCCGGCTCAGGATGTCCCGGCCCAGGCTGTCGGTGCCCAACGGGAAGCGCAGGTCCTGGAACGGCGGCGCCAGGAAGCTTTCACGGAACTGCTCCGCCGGGCCGTGCGGCGCCACCAGCGGCGCGGCAATGGCCAGAGCCACCAGCACCGTCATAAGGGCCAGCCCGGCGGCGGCACCGCGGTTCTCCACCAAGCGGCGGAAGAGCCCGGCGCTGGGCGCAACGACGGTGCCGCTCACAGCCACACGGGCATCCGGCGCCGTCAACGGCGCAGCCTCGGGTTCAACACCCCATACAGCACGTCCACCCCAAGGTTCACCATCATCACCAGGATGGCGATCAGCAGCGTGCCGCCTTGCAGCACGTTGTAGTCGCGGCTCTGAATCGCCTCCACCAGCCAGTGGCCGACGCCAGGCCAGGAGAACACCGTCTCCGTCAGGATCGCCCCGCCCAGCAGCGCCCCGACCTGCAATCCCAGCACGGTCACCACGGGGATCAACGCGTTGCGCAGTGCGTGGACCACCACGACCCGGCCCGGCGACAGGCCCTTGGCCCGCGCCGTCCGCACGTAATCCTCCCCAAGCACCTCCAGCATGGCAGACCGGGTCATGCGCGCGATGGTCGCGAGCGGTATGGTGCCCAGCACGATGGCCGGCAGGATCAGGTGCTGCACGGTGGATCGGAACGCGCCGGGGTCGCCCGCCAGCCAACTGTCGATCAGCAGAAAACCCGTGACCGGCTCGATATAATACAGGTCGCCGATCCGCCCGGACACCGGCGTCCAGCCCAGCCATACCGAGAAGATCAGGATCGCCATCAGCCCCCACCAGAAGATCGGCATGGACGCCCCGGTGACCGCAACGCCGATCAGCCCGTAATCCAGCGCCGACCCTCGCCGCACCGCCGCCATCACCCCCAACGGCAGGCCGATGACCACCGCGAACAGCAGAGCGCAGAACGACAGTTCCAATGTGGCGGGAAAGAAGGTCGTGAACTCGGTCCACACGCTCGCCTGTGTCTTCACGCTGCGGCCCAGGTCGCCCCGTACCAGCCCAGCCTCATAGGTCAGGAACTGCCGCCATAGCGGCTGATCCAGGCCTAGCTCGTGCCGGAAGTAGGCAAGCCGCTCCGGCGTAATGCCGCGCTCACCCGTGCGTACCTCGACGGGATCGCCGGGCACCGCATGGATCAGGATGAAGCCCAGCAGCGTGACGCCGATGAAGGTCGGCACGATCAGCGCCAAGCGCCGGGCCAGAAGGCGGAACATGGGTTAAGCGTCCTGCAAGGATGCCATCGTTGCGAGGACCGCAGCAACGTGGCCATGCAGGACCGTGCAAGACCTGGGCCAGTCGAGCTGCCACGCCGCGCACGGCTCGCAATGACGGCCCGGCAAGGGGCCGCCGCAGGATGGCCGCAAGCTCAGCCGTCCCCGTCCCTACTTCAAGCCCACCCCTTACTTCATGTCCACATGGTCGAAGTCGTGCCGGCCGAACGGCGACATGTGATAGTTCAGCACCTCCTTCCGCATCGGCTGGAAGGCGACGGAGTGAGCAATCAGGAAGAACGGCGCTTCCTCGTGCATCACCACCTGCGCCTGTTCATACAGCTTGGTGCGCTCCCCCTTGTCGGTCAGGGTGACAGCCTTGTTCACGAGGTCATCGAACTCCTTGTTGCACCACTTGGTGCTGCTGCCCCCACCGATACGCGCCGCGGCGCAGCCGGCCAGCGGGACAAAGAAGTTGTCCGGGTCACCGTTGTCCCCGGTCCAGCCCAGCTCCGCCATCGTGTGTTCGGCCTGCTGCACGCGCTTGCGATATTCACCCCACTCGTAGCTGACGATGCGCGCCTTGATGCCGACCTTTGCCAGGTCCGCCTGCATCAGCTCGCCAATACGGCGGGCGTCGGGATTGTAGGGACGCTGCACCGGCATTGCCCACAACTCCGTCTCGAACCCATCGGGGAACCCGGCATCCGCCAGCAGCTTCTTCGCCGCTGTGGGGTCGAACGGGTAGAACGGCACGTCCTTGTCCCAAGACCAGACCGTGGGCGGGATCAGGTTCCGCGCCGGCTCCCCGGCGCCGAGATAGACGGCGTCCAAGATCGCCTTGCGATCAACTGCCATGTTGATCGCCTGCCGTACCCGCTTGTCGTCGAACGGCTTCTTGGTCACGTTGAAGGCGAGGTAGCCGACGTTCAGCCCAGGCTGATCCATCAGTTGCAGCGCCGGGTCAGACCGGATGCCCGGCAGGTCCGCCGGCGCCGGGTAGGCCGATACCTGGCATTCATTGGCCCGCAGCTTGGCCAACCGCACCGCCGGATCCTTGTTGATGGAGAACACGAGCGCGTCGAGATGCGCCTTCTCCCCCCAGAAATCATCGAAGCGACGGTAGCGCACGGTGGCGTCGCGCTGGTAGGCAACGAAGCTGAACGGTCCTGTGCCGATCGGCACTTGGTCGATCTGCTCGGGCTTGCCGGCCTTCATCAGCGCCGCGCCATATTCGGCGGACAGGATCGAGGCAAATTCCATGGCCATGTCGGACACGAACGGCGCATTGGGCGTCTTGAGCACGATGCGGACGGTGTAGTCGTCCACCTTGTCCATGGCCTCCACCAGCGTATTCAGGCCGAGGTCGCCCCAATAGTCGTAGCTGCCGCCAGAAACCTTGTGATACGGGTGATCCTCCCGGGCCATGCGGTTGAAGCTGAACAGCACGTCGTCGGCATTGAACTCGCGCGTCGGCTTGAAGGTGGCGTTGGACTGCCACTTGACGCCGTGGCGCAGGTGGAAGGTGACGGTCTTGCCATCCTCCGACACGTCCCACCGCTCCGCCAGCCCCGGCTCGATCTCGACTGAGGCCGGCTTGAACTCCACCAACCGCCCATACACGGGATGGGTCGCGTCGAACGTCGTGCCCGTGGTGTTGAGCTGCGGGTTGAAGTTCTCAGGCGAGCCTTCGGAACAATACACGAGCGTCTTGGCCTGAGCCGCGGACAGCGACAGCGCGGCAGCGCCGGCAAGCAGGAGGGTGCGGAGCATGATCGGCCCTTTCCGGAAGATTGCGCGAAGCATCATGACTCTTTGCCCGGGGGTCAACGCCTGCATACGTCCACGGGTCGCGTGACGGCACAGGCCGACGGCACCGTGCTTCATTCCTATGCAGACGCTTGCAATCAACCGTGCCCCTGGGCTTCACTGCCCAAAACCAGGGCATCCCGAATGAACACATCTACGCCCCGCGTGCTGTCCGGCGCCGAAGTGCGCACCTTGTCCGTCCGCTCCAACGCCCGCGGCGCGGTGCGGACGGCGCTGCATGGGAGTGCGCTGGCGCTGGCCGGCGCGGGCGTCGCGCTGTCAGGTCCATGGATCCTGCTGCCGGCGATGCTGCTGCTGGGCGTCCTGCAATCGGCCTTGTTCGCGCCGATCCACGAAACGATGCACCAGACGGTGTTCTGCAGCCGCCGGGCCAATGCCGTGGTGGGTTGGCTGGCGGCGTGCCCGTCCCTGCTGAACCTGCACTTCTACACCGCCTTCCACCTGGCGCATCACCGCTTCACCCAGGACCGGGATCGCGACCCTGAGTTGGCGCCTCCGCCGCCGGGCAGCCTGGACACATACTTGCTGCGCGTCCTGGGCTTGAACTACTGGCGGGCGCGGGCGGCTGTCATCCGGGATTGCTGGCGTGGGGACCTGTCGGGCTATCCCTACATCCCGGGCGCCACGGCGCCACGGGTCGTCCGCAGCGTGCAGGTGATGTGCGTGTTCATGGCGGCGCTTGCCCTGGGGTCCGCCGCCGTGTTCGGCTGGTGGGTGCCGTTCGCATTCTGGATCGTGCCGCAACTGCTCTGCCAGCCGCTCCTGCGGCTTTACCTGCTCACCGAGCACACGGAATGCACCCTGGACGCCAACGGCCTGACCAATACCCGCACCACGCTGACCAATGGGCTGATGCGGCTGCTGATGTGGAACATGTCGTTCCATACCGAGCACCACCTGTATCCCTCGATCCCGTTCCACCGTCTGCCCGACGCCCATGCCGCCGTGCGCAACCGGCTGGGCGTCGTGCAGGACGGATATGCCCGGTGGCACCGCGGCTACTTGGCGGACATCCTCCGCCGCGCGTGAGCGGCAAGCCTTTCCGGACGTGGACGGCTGCTTTCTTCGAAGCGCATCCAATACTTGATGAGGGCTGCTGTTGCGCCGGGCCGTCGGCTGTTGTGCAGTGTAGAGCGCGGCAAGAGCGGCCCAGCGGAGCGCGGCAAAACAGGAATGGGTGCATGAAGAAGATACCTCCCGGCGTAGGTCCCAAGTTCCCGCAAGTCGTGACCCTGGTCGGCGCAACCGGGGATCTGTCGCAGCGCAAGCTGCTGCCAGGCCTGTTCCACCTCGTCAGGGGCGGCTTCATCCCGGGCTGCCGCATCGTCGGCGTGTCGCTGGACGACATCGACGCCGACGGCTTCCGCACCCTGGCGCGCAAGGCGCTGGACCAGTTCTCCAGCCGCAAGGTGAACGAGGCCGACTGGACCGCCTTCGCCGAGAACCTGGATTACGTGCCGATGGGTGCCGGCGCCCTACCGCTGCGGCAAGCGGTCGAGGCCGCCGGACGCGCCCTGGGCGGCGATGCCCAGCACATCCACTACCTCAGCGTGCCCCCCAGCGCCGCCCTGCCGGCAGTCCGGCTGCTGCAGGAAGCCGGCTTGGTCGAGCATTCCCGCATCATCATGGAAAAGCCGTTCGGCACCGACCTCGCCAGCGCCGTGACTCTGAACGCCAGGCTGCACGAGGTGTTTGAGGAGCAGCAGATTTTCCGGATCGACCACTTCCTCGGCAAGGAGCCGGCGCAGAACATCCTGGCCTTCCGCTTCGCCAACGGCCTGTTCGAGCCGATCTGGAACCGCACCTTCATCGACCATGTGCAGATCGACGTGCCGGAAACCCTGGGCCTGGGCAAGCGGACCGGCTTCTACGAGGCGACCGGGGCGTTCCGCGACATGGTGGTGACCCACCTGTTCCAGATCCTCGGCTTCATGGCGATGGAACCGCCGACCGCGCTGGAGCCAATCTCGATCAGCGAGGAGAAAAACAAGGTATTCCGCTCCATGCTGCCGCTCGACCCGAACCACGTCGTGCGCGGTCAGTATGTCGGCTACCGGGCCGAGGACGGCGTGGACCCGGAATCCGACACCGAAACCTTCATCGCCCTGCGATGCCAGATTGACAACTGGCGCTGGGCCGGCGTGCCGTTCTTCCTCCGCACCGGCAAGCGGCTGGCCGAGGGACAACGCATCATTTCCATCGCCTTCCGCGAACCGCCAAAAAGCATGTTTCCGGTCGGCTCCGGCGTCGGCGCCCAAGGACCGGACCACCTGACGTTCGACCTAGCCGACGCATCGAAGATGTCGCTATCATTCTACGGCAAGCGGCCCGGCCCCGGCATGCGCCTGGACAAGCTGAGCCTCCAATTTGCCATGAACGACACCGGCCGCATCGGCGACGTGCTCGAAGCCTACGAGCGGCTGATCCTCGACGCCATGCGCGGCGACCACACCCTGTTCACCACGTCCGAGGGGATCGAGCGGCTATGGGAGTTGTCCGAGCCGCTGCTGACGTCACCGCCCCCGGTCCGGCTTTATGCAACGGGATCATGGGGGCCGAAATCCATCCACCAGCTCATCGCCCCGCACGCCTGGCGCCTACCGTTCGAGCGCGCCTGGCGGGACCCATCGGCGCGGGTGGGTTGAGCATGTCCGCCCCTCCCCTTTCAGTGTTACGGGCGGGCCAACGGCTTCCATAGCTTCGGATCATGCCAGCCGCCATCTGCTCTACCCGTTTTCACGGCAGGCATCGTGGGGCGTATGAGCGAAGCGCCATGCGCCGCTTCACACCATCCCGGCGCAACTAAAGACGGCGTAGGTTGTCAGCCCCGCAAAGGCCGCCAACGCCAGGCCGGTCATAGCAGACAGCGCTTGGTATCAGCCCTGCATCGCCAGCGCCGGCATCTCCAGCGACTTCAGCCCAAAGCCATAAGACAGTATCCGCCACGGCCCATCCACCTGCGTGCCGTCCGGAGCACGCCCCGGCGCCTGATGGGTAAACTCCTGGATCAGCGACTCCTTCACCCCGAACACCGCGTCGCTGTCGAGGTAAGGCCCGCCGGCAACGAAAATATGCGTCACCAACTGCTCGTGGCCCTCCGCCGAGATCATGAAGTGCAGGTGCGCCGGCCGCCAAGGATGACGCTTCGTGGCGTCCAGCAAATCACCAACCGGCCCATCATCAGGGATCGGATAAGGCGTCGGCATGATGCTCCAGAAGTGGAACCGCCCCTCCCCGTCCGCGCGTAGCCGGGTGCGAAGCGTCGGCCCGTCCAGCTCCGGCCGCTGCACGTCGTAAAAGCCGTCGCTGTCGGACTGCCAAATCTCCAGCACGGCGCCCGGCAACGGGGCGCCACCAGCAGACGACACCGACCCCTGAACGAACAGCCTCTCCCCCGGCACCCCGGCGCCGATATCCGCACCGTTGGCCACGAACGGTACGTCCATGACATGGAACGGTCCAAGCACCGTCGTTTCCGTAGCCCCCTCCGGCATCCGGTGGTTGATCGCATCCACCAGCATCGACACGCCCAGCACGTCCGACAGCAGGATGAACTCCTGCCGTGTATCGCTACACATCTGGCCAGCGCGGGTCAGGTAGTTGATGGCGTGCTGCCATTCATCGAAAGTCGGTTCCACATCGCGGACGAAGTTGTGCAGATGCTTCACCAGGCCTGCCATGACGGCCTTCAGCCGCGGATCGGGCGTGCCGGCAAAGCGCTCCAGCACGGCAGCCGTAATCGTGTGCTCGTTCAGGTCACGCATATCCAACCTCCGGAATCCAGTAACCGCCACCCCTTGCAGCGGCAGACCGTATTTGGCGTCCACTGACCACGCGGCCCGGTTGACGCAATCCTCGCCAGCGAGGACATCTAACTTGCCGTTGCCAGCAAAGGCGCTCCCGGTCGTCGTCAGCTTGGTTCTTTGCCGATCGCCGGGCGACGCTGGTGTCCATCACGCCTTGCCCAGCTTCGACCCAATCCACCCGGCGACCCCCGGACTTGCCAACAGCGCCACGATAGCATCCCGGGCAGCACCGGTTCCGGCAGCAGGCCCAAGCACCGCGGCCGCAATCAGGTCGCACTTGGCCGAAAGTGCGAAGCCCGCCGCCATGTGCTCCCTGCCATCCCCGGTCGTCAGCACGTAGCGGCGCACCCGGCCTGCCATCCCGCCCGCCATCACCGCCTCGCCCACGGCAAGCGGCCGGAAGTCCGGGCTGATCATATCGAGGTCGCTGACCCCATCCACTTCCGCATCCCCGCTGACCCCGGTGGCGCAGTTGCAGAATCCCACCTTAGGCCGGACATACACCTCCATCGCCCCGCCACAGGCAGCGCCTTCGCAGCGAAACGCACGCCCCGCCGGCCAAGCATCGCGCGGGAACGGCCACCGTATCTCCTGCCAGCCGCCCTGCCCCGGCTGGGACGGACCGCCACGCGGCACGGCGGCAGCGGCCCCTACGGCTGCCACGGCCAAGCCCAACGCGGCGCCCAACCATGCCCGCCGGGTCATGGCAGCCCGGCGACTTCCCGGGCCGGGCCGGTCAGCTCAAGGATGTGCAGCCCGGTATTGGCGCGGTCCACGATGTAGATGTAGCCCCGCGCATCGGTTTCCACGTTGTTGGTCTGGATCGCAGTCTTGCACCGGGGCGCACCGTCCACCGTCACGCAGCGCTTGTCGGTCGCCGCCGTGATGGACGGAATGAAGTAGCCAACCTCCTTCGGGCTGTAAGGGTCGCGTATGTCCAGCGCCCGCACCCCGGCGTTGAAGAAGCTGATGAACGCCAGCTTCTTGTAGAACACCGGCGCCATGCTCTCGTTGGCCGAATGCGACCCGAACCGCCCGCCGCGCTCGCAGAAGCGGCCCGGCTTCTCGGCTGCAGTGTAGTTGGAAACCATCATCGGCCGGTTCTCAATGCTGATGTCGGCGAACCACACCATCTGGCGCGGCTCGTTGCATTCGTTGGCAATCGCCTCGTCCACGATCATGACCATGTCGCGATGGCTCCCCTCCTTGTCCGCGGCGAACGTGGGGATCGGCATGTCGAGCATCGGGAACGTCGTATGCGCGCCATTGCTGGAGGTCATCACCAGGCGGCCAACCTCGGGGAGCCTAAGGTTCTCGGGCGTCGGCGCCGCCGGGCCGTGCAGCAGCTTGTCCCGGTCCACGATCTGCAAGATGCCGCCCTTATCGGTGCCATAGCCAAAGTAGATGCGGTTCCCCTGCGTCCCCGTCGAGATCATGCCATGCAGCTCCGTCGGCACCGCGCCGGTGGAGCCAGGCTCCTGCCCCGGCAGGCCGAAGTCGCGTATCTTCACGGGGTGCGCGGGATCGCTGAGGTCATAAACCTGCGTCATCCGCCGCGTCCGCCAGCCTGGCACGCCCGACACCAGGTAGGCGATCCCGGTATCGCACTCCCACCAGTTTTTGTGGGTGTCGTTCAGCCCGGCGATGCGGGTGATCAGCACAGGGTTCTCCGGGTCGGAGACGTTCCAGACCTCGTGCGCCTCGCTGCCAAAGGTCCGGAGCATATAAACGCTGCCCATGTCGCCCTTGGGCAATTGGGCGCCGTCGCACACCCGCACCATCTGCGCGCCGCCGCTCTCATACTTGCCGGGCTGCCCGGGGATGTGACGGAGGTATCGCGGGTGTGCCGGGTCGGTCACATCCACAATGGAGGTGCCATTTGGCTCGGCTACTCCCGTCATGGGGTTGACCGGGTTTGGAATATCGTCGCTGCCGCCGTGGTGGCCGATATAGGCGATCCAGCGGTTGCCCTGCTGGTGGATGGTGGGCTGGTAGGCGCTGCGGGCCTGCAGGCCATCGGTGCCGACCAGGCGCATGTTCGACGCTTCCGGCGGATCACCCAGCTTGGGCTGCGCCTGGGCTGGCAGGGCAAGGCAGGCGGCTAGGCCTACCGCCGCGGCAAGTTGGCTGGCAAGCTTCAGCATCGTACGCCCTCCCTGTTCGGCTTTGGTGCTTGATGGGAATGCACCCTCCGCCATCATGACCCAGGAAACGCCCCGCCGTCACGTCGGTCAGCTTCTCCTCGGCTATTTGCCCGTACGGCATAGGCAAGTTGCCCGTGCGGCACAGACGAGTTGCCCGTGCGGCACAGCTACCCCCAGCTTTACAGATCCGTGCGTCAATGCGGCGAAACGCCTGACAGCGGACGGGATGCGTATGCCAGGACTCAATGGCCGCTACCTTCGGCGCTGGAGACTGACTTTTGATGCGGCCGGCGATAGAGCAGATTACGGTGATGTCCGGGCGCGCGCCACTCAGATTTAAATCTGCAAGTTTCCGCTCGCAAACGAAAAGCCAGATATGTTTGCGTCCGGTCTGGACGCAAACATACCGGGCGCCCCGGGTCGCGTGCTACAAGCGGACGCCGCCCGGCAGATCCGCCCCACCCCGCAGCGCCCGGTCCAACACTTGTACCGAATGCACCGCCCGCCGGCCGGACAGGTCGGCGATCTGATGCCGGCAGGAGGTGCCGTCCGCCACGATCAAGTCCTCCCCCGCTGCCGCCCGCACTGCCGGCAGCAGCCCGGCCTCGGCCATCGCACGCGATGCGTCCTGCGTTTCCGACTGGTAACCGAACGCGCCGGCCATGCCGCAGCACGACGACTGGATCGGCTGTACGTCCAGCCCCGGCACCCGGCGGAGCGCCGCCACCGCATCCGGAAAGGCGCCGAACGCCTTCTGATGGCAGTGCC
>CAXTOB010000086.1:0-17935 GCA_964245505.1 uncultured Acetobacteraceae bacterium
ATGATTTCTCATCCTGATCGCCGCGCTTTCTCATCCAGATTGTCGCGCTACACGATAGGGCATCCGCACCCAGTCCTGGGATGTGGTGCTGACCGGCTAGGGCCCGGTGCTACTGGAAGTGAAGTTCGGCGGCGACCTCAACCTGGCCCAGCTCCCGCTTGACGCGGGCGTCCTCAACGACACCTGCGCCGAGCGCCTGCAGCGGTGCGGCTACCGGCTCTGACCGCGACGGCTGCGGGGGTGCCGCGCCCTGAATGCCTGCCCTCTGGCCGTCCTGCCGTCCCATCCGTTCGCAAAAACCCCTCGCAGAGTGGGCCGGACTGGAGAGGGAGGAGACGAGAGACTGCTGCTACCGCCGACGCAGGCCACGCCGCAAGGGTGCGTCGCGCTGACGCGCTCCCGTGCTGCGCACGCCCTTGCCCCGCGGCCCGCACCTGCGGGTGCCGGGAGGGGATCAGGGATGAGAGACGGTGGAAGAGGGAGCGGAGACGCGCCCGGCCCCGGCCTCGCTCTGCCACCACAGGCGAAGGCATGGACATGAGCGGACAGGATGCGGAGCTGGAGCAGCTGCGTGCGGGCGTGAGCTGCGCGGTGCTGCTGGAGCAGAATGGCTACCAGGTGGACGAGAAGGAGAGCACGCGGGGGAGCCAGAAGTGGCGCCGTGGCGCCGGCGAGATCGTCATCGTGTCGCACGAGGGGCGCGGCTGGTGGGACCCGCAGCGGCCCGGCAACGATCGCACGGGCAAGGGCGACGTGTTCACCCTGACCCAGTACCTCGATCCCCGGCTGAACTTCGGCCAGGTCCGCAAGGTCCTGCGGGGCATGGTCGGCCTGACCTCGTCCTGCCCGGCGATGGAGCGGCAGCACGAGCGCAGGAAGCCGGCCATCCCTGTCGCGCTGCGGTGGGAGGCGCGGCATCGGCTGAGCCAGGGGTCGGCCACCTGGGGCTACCTCACCGGCGAGCGCTGCCTACCCGCAGGCGTGCTGGTGGCGGCCGACCTGTTCGGCGTGGTGCGGGAGGGGCCGCGCGGCAGCGCCTGGTTCGCCAGCACCGACCACGCCGGCGTGCTGACCGGTTTCGACATGCGTGGCCCGGACTGGCGGAGCTTCTCGAAGGACGGCGACAAGTGCCTGTTCCGCCTGCCCGGCGGCACTGGCGTGCTCACGCGCCTGGCGGTGTGCGAGGCGCCGATCGATGCCCTGAGCCTGGCGGCGCTGGAGGGGCTGCGGCCTGACACGCTCTACGTCTCGACCTCGGGCGGCATGGGGCCGCTGACGATCACCGGCCTCGAACTGCTGCTCCAGGGCCTTGCCGCCCACCGGGATGGCGTGCTGGTTCAGGCCACCGACAACGACCCGCAAGGGGACCGCTACGCCGGGCACCTGGCGGAGCTGGCGCGGGCCGCCGGCGTGCGCTCGGAGCGGCTGCTGCCGCCGGGCGGGCTGGCCGACTGGAACGACGTGATCAAGAAGGGGAGGGGACCATGACGGAGGACCGCGCCTGGGTGCTGCTGAAGTCGGGCCGGCGGCTCGACTTGCTCAATCCGCATCCACATGCCTGGACCGATAACGACATCGCCACCGGGCTGGCCCGCACCTACCGCTGGGGCGGCCACTCCTGCTGGGATCTGCCGCTCTCGGTCGCCCAGCACTCGCTCCTCGTCCTGCACATCCGCGAGCAGCTGGCCGCTCGGCCGCTCACTGCCGCCGAACGCCTGCGCGAGGTGGCCCACGACATGGACGAGGGCCTGCTGGGGTATGACGCCCTGACGCCGCTGAAGCCGCACCTCGGCGACGGCTATGCCCGGCTGGTGCAGCGCCTACGGGGTGCGATCAGCGCCCGCTACGACCTGCCGGCATGGGACCGAGCGGGCTACGAGGCGCACAAGCACGCCGATCGGCTCGCCGCGGCCAGTGAGGCCTACCACGTCGTCGGCTGGCCGGCGGCCGACATCCGCAGCAGCCTCGGCATCACCCTGGCACCGTTGACAGCGGACCCGGTGCCGTTGCCGCCGGGCCTGCGGCCCTGGGAACCCTGGCCGCCAACGCTGGCGGCACGGCTGTTCCTCGGCCTGCTGGACCGGCTGCAGCACGAGGCGGCTGGCGCCGCCGATGACGCCCGCCTCCATGTCGTCGCACCCGGCGCCCGGGAGGAGAACCCGGCGGACCGGCCGTGGGAAGGACCGACCCACGTCCTGGTCGAGGGCGGAGGCCAGACGATCGAGGGCCAGATCGTCAAGGGCGTGCGGGACCCGGACGGTGCTTGGGACCTGGATGGCGTGTTCACGGTGCAGACCGAGGACGGCGGGCTTCTCAAAGTGCATGGCTGGAATTGCGTCACGAAGGTGCAGTGATGGACGGGGACATCCAAATCCTGGGCGGCCTGACGCCGCAGCAGCACGCCGCAGCGATCCAACCCGGCGCAGTGCTGTTGCTGGCAGGGGCGGGAACCGGCAAGACCAAGACGCTCTCCCATGCCGTCGGGCACCGCATCCAGGTGCGCGGCATCGCACCCGGTCGCATCCTCGTCGTCACCTTCACCAACAAGGCGGCGGCGGAGATGGGCGCGCGCATCCGTGTCGCCCTGGGTGACGAGGCGGCCCCGCGCTGGATCGGCACCTTCCACGGCCTAGGCGCCCGCCAGCTGCGGATCGAGCCGGAGGTGGCCGGGCTGCGGCAGGGCTTCGACATCATCGACGCCGACGACAGCCGTCGCATCGTCAAGCGCGTGATGAAGGCCCTCAACCTGTCCGATGGCGACGAGGCCGCCAGCATCGGCCGCGACCCGCTGAAGGCCATGTGCAACCGGCTGTCCCGGTTCAAGGACAGCCTGGTCACCCCGGAGGAGGCGCCGGCGCGTGTCGAGGCCATGATCGCCGCGGCCAACCACGACGGCACGCCAGTTGACCCGCAGGGCCTGCGCGCCTGCGCGCGGGTGTATGTCGAGTATCAGCGCGTGCTGCGCGACGCCAACACCGCCGACTTCGGCGACCTACTAATGTGGCCCACGCGGGCGATGCAGGTGAACGAGTTCTACCGCGAGCGCTGGGCCGGACGGTTCGACTGCATCCTGGCTGACGAATACCAGGACGTGAACCACGCACAGTATTCGTGGCTGTGTCTGCTGGGAGCAGAGCACGGCGAAGTCTTCGTGGTCGGTGATGATGACCAGGCGGTATTCGGCTGGCGTGGTTCTGATATCGAATACATAAGGCGCTTCGCGCGGGACTTCCCGGATGCCGTGCAGATCAAGCTGGAGGAGAACTTCCGCTCGACCGGGCACATTCTCGCCGCTGCCAATGCTGTCATCCAAGGGGATCGCGACCGGTTGGGCAAGACCCTGTTCACGCGCAAGGAGGACGGCGACCGCATCGAGGTGCTGGCCTACCGCGACGCCGACGCAGAAGCGGCGGGCATCGTCGCCGAGATGCAGCGCCGGCACGCCGAGGGCGTCGGCTGGGACGGCTTCGCCATCCTCTACCGCGGCAACGCACTGTCGCGCGGCTTCGAGGAGGCGCTGATGCGGGCGCACGTCCCATACGTGCTAGTCGGCGACGTAGGATTCTGGCAGCGCGCGACGATCAAGGATGCCCTGGCGCTGCTGCGGCTCGCGGCCACCCCTGACTCCGTGCAGGGCGACGAGGCGCTGCGGCGCGTGATCAACACCCCGGCCCGCGGCTTCGGCCCGAAGGCGATGGCGGTCCTGGAAGAGGAGGCGGCGTGGCGGCAATCCTCGCTGCTGCAGGCGCTGGAGACGGCCCCGCTTCCTCCGAAGGCCCGCACGGCTGGCCTCGGCTTCGCCGACGCCGTGCGCGGCGCCGGGCGAGACCGCGAGGCGACCGTGGCCGACCAGCTGTCCTACTTGCTGGATGCGGCGGGCTACCGCGCCATGCTGCGCGAGAGCCGGGCCGAGACCACCGAGGGGCGGTTGGACAACCTGCAGGAGCTGATCGGGCTGGCCGGCGGCTTCCACAGTGCGCGCGAGCTGCTGGACCATGCGGCGTTGTCCACCAGCGGCCCGAACGAGGATGAGACGGCCCGGGTGCGGCTGCTCACCCTGCACCGGGCCAAGGGACTGAAGTTCACGCACGTCTTCCTGCCGGCCTGGGAGTCGGGCGTGTTCCCGCCCGACTATTACGTTACTTTGCATTGACGGCAGATGGGGCGCGCGATGCAACAGGATCAATCAGCAGGCAACGGTGCTAGCAACACCGGGGCAGCAGGCCGGCCCATATGGGCCGGCCTGCTGCCCCCGTGCGCCTCTGACCCCCTCGCATCGGCGTTCCTGGCCTACCTCGATGTGCGTGGGCTCAGCCACAACACCGTCCTTGCCTATGGCCGTACGCTGGAGGGGTTGATCGAGTTTGCCGGTGACCTGGAAGCGCTGCGCCTCGACGTGCACCGCGTCCATGCGTTCCTCCGCCATCTGTTGCAGCTGCCGTCGCGGCACCCGGGAGCAAAAGGGACGACACTGAGCCGGGCGACGGTCGCACAGCGCCTCGCAGGCCTGCGCGCCTTTGCTGACTACCTGGTTGATTGCGGCCGTTTGGATCGTAACCCAGTCGCACGCGGAGGCATTTACCGCACCGCCGAGGGCGAGGCAGTTCCGATCCGCCGGGGTTTGCTGCCGAGGCCACGGCACCTTCCCAAGTTGCCGACGGACGAGCAGTGGAAGAACCTGCTGGAAGCACTGCGGCCCCGCTCCGCACGCGACATCCTGATGTTCATGTTGGCCTACGATGGAGCCCTGCGGCGCAACGAAGTGGTCACGCTGCGCCTTGATGACTTCGACTTCTCTGCCCGTCAGGTTGCGGTCCGGCCCGAGAACTCCAAAGGCGGTTATGGACGCACGGTGATCTACTCGCCTGCCACCAGCAATCTGCTGGGCGAGTACCTCGGGGAGCGCCGCCGCCTTGCTCCCTCCAGCCCGTGCCTCTTCATCTCCGCCAGCCCGCGCAATGCGGGCAGTCCAGTGGGCGGCTACACCTGGGGATTGCTCGCCGCTGCGCTGGCGCGCGAGGTGGATGTGCCAGGTTTCAGCACGCACACGCTGCGCCACCTTCGCCTGACCGACCTTGCTCGTGCTGGTCTCGACATCAAGGAACTTGCACGGTTTGCCGGTCATCGCAGCCTTGAGAGCACGATGACCTACATCCACCTCAGTGGACGTGACATGGCCGTCGCCTTTCGCCGCGTATCGCCTGTCCTCGTTGACCGGTTCGCGCAGCTATGATGCCTGCCCGCACACGTCTCGAGAGAGGCGACCCCGAGTTGACGGTCTCTGAGCGTGAAGTTCTGGAGCGGGTCGCGCACCTGCCGTTCGGCGCAGTGCGAAACGCCACGGCCCAGGGTATCGGACCATTGCTGGAGCCGGTGCGGCCTGCGCTCGTAGGGTGCGGGTATCAGGAGGCGACAGAGCGGTTTGCCGTGCAGCGGGCGATCGTCCGCGGCGCCCTACATCTTGGAAAGATTCCCCAAGGATGGACCACTGCGGAGTGGATGGAAGTGCGCCGTCTATTCTGCAACAAGGAAAAGATCGCCTTCACCGTTGTCGCGATCCGAGGGTATGGCGCCGTTGCCACGCCGGAGAACGGGTTCTGCCAAGCGCCGCAGCCCTTCGCCTTGGCCCGACGCCTATTTGGGCCTTCGGTGCTGGACGGCGAGTTCGAGCGGATGCGGGATGTGCTGTCCGGCATCGGCTTTTGCGTTGCAGGTTACGAGAAGCAGTTGCGCACCTGCGTTGCTCAATTGCTGCTTCAACATGGCTCGCCCAGCCTCGACGCGATCACTGATGAGAGTTTGACTGCCTATGCTGCGCGGACACGGTCTCGGAGCCTACGCAAGAAGCTTTCCACCGTCAGCCATGGCCTTGCCGAGTTGGGCATCACGCGGAAGCCGCTCAGCAACTATGTGCCACCCAGCCAAGGTGTCCGTGCTGCGCGCGAGGGCGTTCCCGAGACATGGGTCGGATGGTGCGAGCGCTGGCGTGACACCGCTGTCTCCGCCAAAAGCACCCGCGACAAACACTTCCAGGCCCTGCTGAAAGTAGGGCGCTGGTTGGCGCGCGATCATCCCTCCGTCACCTCACCAGCAGATTGGACTTTGGACCTCGCGCTCGCATTCGTTCGCTACGTTGACCAGAGCTGCATAGGCGACTTCTACCCTTTGCCCCGGCTGGAAACCCGGACCGGCGAGCCAATGGCGCCAAACACTAAAATGGGCATGCTTTCAGCGGTTCGCGTATTCTTCCATCAACTTCAGGAATGGGGGTGGATTGAGCGGCGGCTCAACCCCAGCCGCGCCTTCCCGACCCCGCGCCAGGTCACCCGAGCAGCGCAGTACAATCCACGACCGATCGATGACGGGCACTGGCTGAAGCTGCGCGCAGCAGCCCTGACGCTGCAAAGGGAGGACCTTCCCCTGCTGTCGGGAGTGCGGAAAACCTACCAATACCCGCTTGAACTTGCCCGGGCAGTGGCGGCAACATGGGTGTTCAGCGGCTGCCGGGCCAACGAGATCGAGCGCCTTGAGGTCGGCTGCACCTACATCGAGCACGTGCCGGAGCAGAGCGATCCCGCCACGGGTGAGGTGTTGCCCGCCTTCGACCAGGCGATGCTTCGGATTCCCGTCAGCAAAACGTCCGGCGAGTTCGTCAAGCCTATCGAGGAGCCGATGGCCCACGCCATCGCCGCCTGGGAGCAGGTGCGGCCGACACAGCGCCGGTTGTTGGACCCTATCACCGGACGGCTAAACCATCCCTTGTTCTGCTACCGCGGCCAGAGGATCGGCAGAGGCTTCGTCAACCGTGTCCTGATCCCGGTCTTGCTGCGCAAAGCCGGGTTGCCGGCCGAGGACACGCGAGGTGCCATCACGAGCCACCGCGCGCGGGCGACGATGGCGACCAAGCTTTACAGTTCCTCCTCCGGGCTGACGCCGCTCGAGGTGATGCGCTGGCTCGGGCACAAGCAGCTCGCCTCCGGTCAGCCCTACATTGACCTCACGCCGACGCGGTTGATGACAGCGTTCCACAAAAGCTCCAAGCTGACGGAAACCCTTCGCACTGTTGCTGTGCTGGTCGATGGCCGTCCGGAGCCGGGCCAGCCCGTGCTGAGGTATGACCTCGGCCACGGCTGGTGCACGAACCCAGCATACGCCATGTGCGCGCACCGGATGGCCTGTGCACGGTGCAGCTTCTACGAGCCAGCCGCCGCCTTTGCAAACACGCTCGCCCAGCAGAAAGGCCGGTATGTCCACATGCTTCAGCAGCTGGATTTGACCGACGACGAGCGGGCTGCGGTCACAGGGGATGCGGACGCATGCGAACGGTTGGTGTCGCGCCTTGCTGAGCAGCCGACGCCGGACGGGGCGTCAGCCTCCGAGGGCCTGAAATGACCAGATCCGTGTCTTTCAGCCATCGATCCGTTACTGTTCGAAGCCAAAGTCGCTGCGAGGAACGACCCAAAGCGGTCCCACTCCGCAGCCGGCAAGAGATCCGGTTACGGCCGAAAACGGACTGGCAGCACTTGGGTGCTTGTTTGATTGACGTGTACGTTCGTCTATAGTTAATTACAAAGTGTTCGGATCGCGACGATATGCAACAGAAAGTGCAGCGGGATTCTTGCGACGCTCGGCCATATAGATTGGAGGTGTAGCGGTGCGGTGGTTGTTGAGCAAGATGAGAACTCGGAAGTCCGACGACAGCCCCTCGGCACCCGAGGCCGAACCTGCCAGGTTCTACACAATCGACTTTGATCCCCTCATAGGTAGGTTCAACGCGCTATTCTGTCACGGCACATCAAGCAATCACATGGACTCCATCATGCGTGAGGGCCTCGTCATGCCGAACTTCGCAAGCGTCCTCGATACGGTTCTCGCCAGCCGTCCGGACCTTTTAGCTCACCGCGACGTTTTAAAGGTCGAGATGGGAGTCGGAGCACTCGGGGTGGAGGCGCGCAGAGACGAAAGTGGAGAATTTGCAACGTGGCTGGCAAACCGCGTGGGCATACAGATTCTCGCTGATGAGATTGGGAAGATTGTTCAGCATGGCGGGGAGGTTTATAGAGTGACTTGGAGTAGGCTGTCAAAAGTTATTAACGCTCGCAGAATGGGTGAGTTGCCAGCACGCTTCCCGACCGCAACACCCCGCGTTCTATTGTTTAAAGTGCCCTTCGATATTCCAATGACTAACGAAGAGACTCCAAGGACTCATGATAACTACATTGTCGAGTTAGCTCAGGGTTTGGTCGATGACAGTGCCGATCCGAGTTTGATCAGGGAGGTCCGCTTCCTCGAGCCACTTACACCCGAGCGAATCTTCTGGCACGGAAGCATGGAGCAGGCGCTCGACGCGATCCAGATGGCCCCGCTGTCACCTCTAGCTCAGGCCGAATTAAGAAGTCGAATATCTCGAACTCCCATTGCTTGACAAAGGGCTAGCGGCTAGGGATAACGTTTGCAAAACATTGACAGAACTGCGACTCCATGTGGTTTGAATGCGCGACTACTGCGGCACTAGGTAGCTCGACCGGTTGGGCATAATTGTGAGGTGGCAAATGACAGGGAGGCATTTTAATGGTCACGCAGAAACCGCTTCCGTCAATAGTGGACGCCCATTTCAGGGTCATCCGCGACGTTGTTTGGACGCCATACGGCGCCGAAGGTTTAATGCCTGTCTCGTGGGCGGATCTCGTTCTAAATAGGTGGGACGGGTTCGATCTACCACTGCCAGCACGCCGCCAAAGCCGCATTGAACTTCGAGCCTACTGCCAGGATCCCGTTACCCCGCCGATGCATGCGTTCATCGCCGTAATGGCTTGGGGCGTGCACCTGCCGAGATCCCGCAAGTTCCGGGAGGCCGTCCAGGACAAGCAGGACCTGATCTGTGACATGATGACCGCTGTCATTCAGGGAATGCCGCGCGCCGATGCTTACGATCTCTGGAAAGGGAAGGTATGGGGCCTAGGACCCTCGTTCTTCACCAAGCTTCTGGCGTTCATGTGTCCTCTCGGCAGCATGGCCATAATGGACCAGTGGACGGCCAAGGCCGTGAACCTGCTCTATCAGTCCGAGGTCGTCCGACTCGCTGCCACCAAGCCCGGCTTGTTCGAAACATCGCCCTGCAACAGCAACACTGGGAGGGACTACGAGCGCTACTGCCTTCACCTTGAAGACCTGCAGCACAGGCTTAAAGAGGCGTCGCTCTCGGCCACCGAGGAGCGCATTTTCTCCCGTGCGGGGGAGGGGACGTGGCGGGCGCACGTAGTTGAGCACTGGAAACCGGTAGTCGGTCGCCGAGGTGGAAGCCGAGAGCGGATGACCGCTATCGGGAACGCCTGACGCACTTCTGAACGGCTATCTTGGGAGCAAAGCGGACCTGAGAGCCGCAAGCCCGCTACAGCCAGTCTCTGTCAAATCCTACCCCTTAGACTTCTAGACCAGCGGCCGTACTCAATCTGCTGAGCCCGCTTGCAATTCAACATAAATGGTTGCCCCTCGGAAGAGAGACGACTTGCGTACGTGGCGCTGACGCGCGGGATGCGCCGGGTGACGGTCTCCCATTGCGGGTTCCGCCGCGGCTACGCGGAGCCGTCGCCCTTCCTTGCCGACATCCCCGAGCGGAACCGCGTCACCGGCTGGCTACGCGGACCCAACCTGCCAATACGCCAGTCCAGGCCAATGTTGGACGTGGTGGAGGCCAGGGAGCTACTGCGCCGGTTCTGACCCCTAGCGACGAGGCGCAGCCACCAGGAGGCACCTCGAAAGGAGGAGATAGCAGAGGGGAGGAACGAACGCGGCGTTGAGAACAGGAGCGGTGCCGCTGTCGCCCCGGGCGCCGCAAGGGTCCGCCGCGCCAGCGCGCAGCGGCCCGGCTTCGCCGGCTGCGCCCTTGCCCCGCCCGGCGCGCAGCAGCCCGGGGGAGGGGTCTCGGAAAGAGACCACAAAGGGAGCAGGGCGATGAGGACGAGAACGAGGATGCGGACGGTGCTGCGCGGGATCGGCGGCGCGGCGCTGATGGCTGCTGCCTTCTACCTAGCGCTTGCAGCGCCGGGGCTGCTGTCTGATCGGGACAGCACGGTGCCTCGTCAGGCAAGGGAGGCCCGGCGGTGAGCGGGGCCAGCGCCGGCCTTGCTGGTCAGGCCGACAGGCTCGCCGTCTGCGATACCGAAATGGTGGACCTGGACCCCGACGCGGGATCGCCGCAGGAACCCTGTCTTCATTGGGTTGCGCTGTTCCTCGTCACCCTGAACTGGGGCGGCATCGAGGAGGGTGGCTGGTTCTTCGACAGCGGCGAGCTAGTGACGGACCCCGGCCTCTACGCCCGTCTCGGCGTCATGCCGGCGGCGTTCCTCACCGAGGAGGAAGCCAACGCGCACTGCGCTCGTATGACCCTGGGCACAGGCAGTTTGAACGAGGGTCGCCGGCCGAAAGGCTCGGTCCACAGCCAGGGCGAATACGAGGCTCTCGTGCTGGAGGTGCCGGTGCTGCCGCGACACTGGCCGGAGACGCTGCCGCGCTACGAGTAGCCGCGGTGCCGTCGGCACCGTGGCCTACGCCGACACTATCCTCGACCTGACACCTGCAACGGCCTGCCCCAGTGCGGGCCGTTCGCGTCTTTGGAGGCCGTCATGGCTAACTATTACACCCTAGTAAGCGTCCTGTTCCCCGTTGGCTCAGCCGAGAACGTCGCGCCGGCGCTGGCCCTCTACCAGCAATTTGCCGACGAACTGGAAGAAGGGGACGGGAGCATCGGCTTCGAAGCGGAGGCAGAAGACTTGCCAGGAACCGCGGATCTCTGGCTGCACTCCGACGAGGACGCCGACGTCGAGAACATCATCGCTTTTGCCCTGCGCTGCGCCGAAACGTTCAACCTCCAGGGCGTGTGGGGTTTTCGCTGGTGCCTGTCGTGTAGCAAGGCCCGCTTGGACGGCTATGATGGTGGCGCGCAAGTGCTCGACCTCGGCGCACGGCGCAGCCTGTCCTGGATAGACACCGAACACTGGCTTGGCGACCAGATTGCCCGCCTCGAACAGCCGGCTCCGGCAACAGATGCCATCCTCGACGCCTTTGACGGCCCGCAGGATTGGACAGCAGATGTCGAAGCCACTCACCTGCGGGCATTTCTGGACCGGGAGATTGCCGCCGACCAGGACGTAGCGGACCGGTTCCGCGCCTTCCTGACGGAAGTGTCGGCCGGACCTGGCTCAACGGACGGAGCGGCATAACGTGGACGACGGGGAAGAGGTGGGCAGCCTCCAGCCGACTTGCTGGTTCTGCGGCGAGGCAGAACTGCTGGAGATCTGCGACATCTGGACCGACCACAACTATACGCTCGACACTTGTTGCGCCGGGCTCCTGGAGCAGGTGTCGGCCGAGATGCAGCACGATCCGGAGTGGGCGCGCGACCTGCTGCGCCGGCTCGGCGCCGAGGCGCTGACCGGCCAGCGGCTGCGCCGGGTCTGCGACGGCGAGGGCAGCACGCCCATGCTGGACTACAAGTTGCAGGTCCGCCCGGTGACGTTCCGGGACGCCTGCGCCTTCGTGCGCCGGCACCATGCCCACAATGCGCCGCCCGTGTCGTGGCGCATGGGCCATGCAGTCTGGAATGGCCGGCACACACTGATTGGCGTCGCCATGGTCGGCAACCCGGTCGCCCGGGCGCTCAACGGCCGCGGCATCGTCGAGGTGAACCGGCTGTGCGTGCGGCGCGACATCGCACCCATGCTGTGCCGGGACGCCTGCTCCAAGCTCTACAGCGTGGCCGCGCGTGCCGCGGAGCGCGCCGGGTTCGTTCGGATCATCTCCTACACGCGGCAGGACGAGGACGGCGCCAGCCTGCGTGCCGCTGGCTGGGTGCCGGATGCCACCGTGCGTGGCCGCAGCTGGCACAGCAAGCACCGGGCACGCAGCAACACCAATGCCTTCGTGGACAAAGTTCGGTGGTCGCGCACGCTGCATCCGAAGCCGGCCGGCAAGCCGCCCCCGGCAGTCTCGGCGGTGCCTGGTTCCTGGCCGGGTTGGCTGGAAAGCAGCCAGGCAGGGTTTACGCTGTGCCAGGGCGGGCCTGGCTGGGCACAGGACCTACCCGATTGATCACTGCCGTTCTGCTCTTGCAGCAGCGACGTAGCGCTGTGCTGCAGCCCTGGATATGCCCAGCATCGCCATGATCTCTTCCACCTGGCCCAGCCTGGCCGTGAGCGGCGAGGGAGGGAGAGCCCACTGCCAGGCCATGTTGATGGCGTCGAGGCAGATGCGGACCACCTTGGGCCAGCCCAGACCACGCGCCAGCGCATCACTCGCAGCCGTGAGAATGAGCGTGCAGCACACCCCGAAGCCGCTCACCCCAGCAGCACCCCACCTCACGTTCATGCCGGCAACCCAGGCTGCCGCTTCCTCCGCCAGCCCTTCCTTGCACGCCTGGTCGGCTCGCATGTCGGCCTGCCACTGGGATAGCGGGCTGTAGTCGATGTAGATGCGGGCAAAGCTCTCGGCATAGCTGACCGCCGCCAGCAGGCCTGCCTCATTGATCGCGCGCCCGGCGATGAGGTCAGGCGTCGCGTTCGGGGAGTTCTCCTGGATCACGGCAAGCTCGGCAGCACCCAATCGCTCCTGCCGGTGCTGGGCCGCGAGGATGTCGAAACCGGTCTCGATCAGGGCGGGGGCGAGTTGCCGGTCGCCGGTCAAGTCCTGCACCCGGGCGGTAGTGTCTCAGTTTGCATGTCGGCTCACGACCCAAGCCGGTCATCGGACGCCCGTATGCCCGTTGCCAAGAGCGGTCGTCCAACGGAACTAAGCTGACTTCCACGTGCTGCATAACTCAGGACTTACGGCACAGCTACTTGCCACGTCCGACGACGGCTGCATGAGAGCATGCTCTGCTTGTCGCTAGATTCCGAGAGGGAAATCCTCAGAGGCTGAAAATCTTTCCCTTTGCTCTGCGTTATGAGGTGCAATCGGCTGACCTGGCTTTTAGAATCGTCGCATCTGGGTGTTGGCGAAGGTCGGGTAATGGGATCGGGTGAGACGTCTGTGTTGTTCGAGGCTTTACCCGAGCAGGCGACGCCGGAGCGGGAAGGCGGCGGGCTGGCGCGGTTGCGCTGTGCCGAGCGCAGCCAGATCGAATGGCGCCCTTTCAGCCTGGACCAACTGGTTGCGGAGGATCACCGGGTGCGTCTGGTGTGGCGGTTTGTCGAGGGGCTCGACCTGACACCGCTGCTGGCGGCCATCAAGGCGGTGGCGGGGCATGCTGGCCATGCGGCGGCGGATCCGCGCATCCTGATGGCGCTGTGGTTGTATGCGACGCTGAAGGGGATCGGCAGTGCCCGCGAACTGGCGCGGCTGTGCGAGGAGCACATCGCGTTTCGCTGGTTGTGCGGCGGGGTCAGCATGAACGCGAAGACGCTGGCGGATGTCCGCGTCAACCATGGAGAGGTTTTGGAGCGGCTGCTGGTGGACAGCTTCACCGCGCTGGTGCAAGCGGGGGTGGCGAGCCTGGACCGGATTGCTCAGGACGGAGTGCGGGTGCGTGCCTCGGCGGGAGCAGCGTCGTTTCGCCGGCATTCAACCCTGGAGGAGTGCCGGCGCGAGGCGGAGCAGGTGATCCGGGATATGCGTGCGAAGCTCAAGGCCGATCCCGGCTCAGCCAGCCGTCAGCAAGCCGCGGCTCGCAAACGTGCGGCCGAGGAGCGCGAGCAGCGGGTGGGCGCAGCGCTGGACGTGACGACGGAGCTGCACGCCCAGGCACAGGAACGGGTGCTCCGCGACGCCGAGCGTGCGGCGAAGCAGGCGCAGCCGGACGAGGCCACGACCGCGAAGGGCAAGGCGACGACGGCGGAACCGAAGCCGCAGAAGAAACCGTGTGAGCCGCGCGCCTCCACCACCGATGCAGAAGCGCGGATCATGAAGATGGCGGATGGCGGCTTCCGCCCGGCCTTCAATGTCCAGTTTGCCGCCGACACCAAGAGCACCGCCATTGCAGCCGTTTCGGTCGACAACAACGGCTCCGACATGGGCAAGATGGCGACGATGAGCGACACGCTGGCCGAGCAGTATGACGAACGACCCGGCCAACATCTCGCCGACGGCGGCTTCGCCAAGCTCGACGATATTAAAGCGCTGGCGCGCAACGGCGTCGAGGCCTTCGTGCCCGTGCCGAAGCCGCGCGACGCCAACCGCAATCGCCATACGCCGTGCCAGGGTGACCAGCCGGCGGTCGCCGCCTGGCGACAGCGCATGGGCGATGACGCGGCCAAGGACATCTACAAAGAGCGGGCTGCAACGGTGGAACTCGCCAACGCCCAGGCGCGCAATCACGGGCTGACGCGGTTCGTGGTCCGCGGTCTGGGCAAGGTGAAGGCGGTGACGCTGTGGTTCGCCTTGGCGCACAACATGATGTGCGGCTGGCGCCTGATCGAGGCATGAACCGACCTGCCGCGTCGAAATGACGCAACCGCCGCGGCAAACCTGCCACTGTGGGCACGCCAGAGTGCCGTCCTTGCGATGCGATGCATCCCCGCAACCACCAAACCACCAAACCGCGCCAACTCGACACCCGCACCAGTGCGCGCCAGGCCCACGACTGCCTCAGCAACCCGCCAGGTGGTGATTCTTTTTCAACCTCTCAGGCAAGGGCTTCGGGTCGGGTGGAGGAGCTCTTCCAATCTCTATCAGCCTCTGTGTCCAAGCTTCCTGAAAGCGCTGCTGCGCATTCCACTCTGTAGAAAAGACAACCACGTTGGCCAACTCCTCTGGCCTCACGTCTGGCAAGATTCGCTCAAAAGCTGCTTCTGCTTCTTCAAACCGATGGTCAGGGGACGCCGAAGAAATCAGACGTAGAACGAAGGAGCCGATTGTCAGACTGTTATCCCAGGTCGAGTAGGACACTGGAACAGGGACGCTCGGAATGGTGCTCACATCACGAACAAGTGGTGGCAGTGGATCGTGTACAATCCTATCTGACCGACTCTGAAATGCAATGTAAGCGGCAGGGCATGGCCGCGCCTGAAGCACATGGAATTGATATGTCCCATCATTATTCTGCTGATTAATGCTTACCGAACGATGCTCATACCGCTTCGACTGAAGTATCAGAGGGATGATCTCCCGCCTCTCTTCCGCGTTTGTTGTCTCAACCATCAACAAGGTATCCCCACCGGTCGCAGGTTCACGGTTTGCAATCTGCAAATCTAAATGTCCGAGAGTAGCCGTCTGCCTCGCTCGCGCTAGAATGGGAACAGCTACCGCGCGCCATTCCGCCGCCCTCCCACTTATTGCCCCCAGTAAAGATCCTGTGAAAAAGCCCTCACTTCTATTAGATCTAGAGAACAAAGAGGCGCTGCCGAACGAAGATATCTCAAGTAGTGTATATAGAAACCAAAGCGACAGATTGGAAAACGACATGGGATATGAGAGAACTCGACCCACCATATCTGGAAAGGGTAGATCTTTATTTGCATGCCTTTGAGCAAGACGGCCGATATATGGCCGGGTTACGCCGAACTGGCTCTTAAATAGCCGCTCTTGGTCAGGACTTTCAGTTAGCATTCGAAGATAACGAGAAAAACTTTCCTCCTCCATTACTCCTGCAGCGCGCTTTTGCAATTCCACCGCTTCCTCTGGCATGTACCCGTAGACACCGGGGAATGCCGCGCACCACTTTGCAAACTCTTCAGGGCTCAACTGACATTACTCCTCTCGGACGCAAGGTGACGTGTTGGTTAGCTGGCTCGCGATAGTTAGAGCATAGTCCCACGGGAGGTGGTTCCTCGGAAATCAAAGACCACGCAAAGGCAGGCCTGAATGAGCCTATGAAAGGCTTAGCTGTCGCAGTAGTCCGGTGCGAGAGGTTGCACATCGGCAGGCGTTGGACCACCCCGAACGCTCACGTCCGCTGTTCAGAGTGCCTGCCCAAAAGCGGACAGGCAGCTGCCCACCAGGAGCCGACATTAAACTGAAACACTATCACCCGGGCGCGTATCTCCGCCTTGAGGCGGCGCTGGTGCTCGAACCCGTCTGGCATGGCGGCCGCTCCCACTTGCGGCACCGACCGTAGCAGCACGCAATGGGGCGCGGTCAACACGCTGGTGCCGGGCATGGCGCCAGTGGCGCAAGAGCACGCGCCTGCGGGTTAAAAGCCACCTTTGCAGGGACCAAGCGCGCTGAGCTGCCACAGTGCAGCCATCCCGCCCGCCGCCGCGGGCACCGTGCCGCGCATCATCGCGTCTCCATCGCCTTCGCCATGGCCATGTAGCGCCGGGCTTCCGCCTTCGAG
This sequence comes from uncultured Acetobacteraceae bacterium, assembly GCA_964245505.1. Classification (GTDB taxonomy): domain Bacteria; phylum Pseudomonadota; class Alphaproteobacteria; order Acetobacterales; family Acetobacteraceae; genus DASWOJ01. Next base: position 16,268 of record CAXTOB010000086.1, read on the forward strand.
ATGCCCATCAACTCCGTGATCACACGAAGGCTTTCGGCCTCGCTGAGCGCGGGACCGGCACCGGACCGTTTGGAATACGAAAGGCGGATCGCGTCGAGCAGGATGCGGACCACCTTCGGCCAAGCCAAGCCGCGCCGTAGCGCGTGCTGGACGCTGCTCAGGACCAGCACGCAGCACACGCCGAAGCGGCTGACCCCGGCAGCTTCCCATCGCGCGTGCATCCCCTCGACCAGCTCGGCAGCCTCCTCGGCCATGCCAGCATCGAGCTTCTGGTCCCGACGCTGGTCAGCCTTCCAGTGGGATAGCGGGCTGTAGTCGATGTAGATGCGCGCATAGATCTCGGCAGTGCCAACGGCCTGCACCAGCCCTGCCTCGTCAACCGAGCGCGACGCGATCAGCCGCGGCGTCGCATCGGCATAATTGTCGCGGATCGCCGCGCGGTCGCCAGCAGTCAGGCTTGCCGGGAGATGCCCGGCCGCGAGCAGGTCGAAGCCCGCCTCGATTAGGGCGACGGCAAGGTTTTCCTCGGACGAAAGGTCCTGGACGCGCTCCAGGATGGCCGTCTTGACCCGGCGCTGGCGCTCCACTTCGTCCGGCATCGTCGCACCCCGCTCTGCCCCGTCATTGCGGCTGCGGCCCCACGCTGCATGTCACCGCCAGAGTCGCGCAGGCATGGAAGCAGATCGGAGCGGAAACAGGAACGGGAGTTGGACGACGGCTGCGCAAAGGGCCGGCAGGACCGGAAAAGCGGGCAGGGGAGCCGCAGAGAAAGGAAGCTGGGACCGAATGGGCTGCCGCAGCCCGGCGACCGGGGCAAAGGGTGGGTCCTCGCCATGCTCCCCGGGCCAAGCGGCCCGGCTGCGCGTGGCTCCGGTCCCGCGCCAGGGCGCGCCTTTGCCCCGGTCGCCGGGCCGCGCCGCCGGGATGGGTGTTCAGAGAGGAGCACCAAGATGACGAAGACCAGCACGGCACGGACAGGAAAGTGCCGCGACACCGGCGCTGCCCACACCCCGCGCGACCTCTATCAAGAGGTGACGGACCGCGTGGTCGCGGCCCTGGAGGCCGGCACGCCGCCCTGGCGCCAACCCTGGAACCCGAACACGGCCAGCAGCCCCAGCATGCCGCGCAACGCGGTCACCGGGGCCAGATACCGCGGCATCAACACGCTGGTGCTCGGCATGTCACCGCTGGCGTTCAGCAGCGGAGACCCGCGCTGGGCCACCTACAAGCAATCAGCCGAGCGCGGCTGGCAGGTCAGGCGCGGCGAGCGCGGCACCACTGCCTGCTTCTTCAAGCGGATCGAAGTGCGCGACGGCACTGCCGAAGCGGGCGGGGAGGACGCGACCCGGCGCATCCCGCTGCTGCGCGCGTTTACCCTTTTTCATGCGTCGCAAATCGAAGGCGTGCCGGCCTTCGTGCCGCCGACCGTCGCAGAGGCGCCGTGGCGGGCGCCGGAGGCGGCGGAGGTGATCGTCGCCAACAGTGGCGCCATCATCCGCAGCGGCGGCGACCGCGCGTACTTCTCGCCCGGAACCGACCACATCCAGATGCCGCCCAAGGCAGCGTTCGGCACGGCCTCCGGATGGACAAGCACCATCCTGCATGAACTTGGGCATAATGCCGCAGGGTGGATTATGCCGCACGGCTGCGGACAACCCTGTCAATGCG
>CAXTOB010000087.1:0-17819 GCA_964245505.1 uncultured Acetobacteraceae bacterium
CGCCACGGCAGCCGCCAACGCAGCAGCCCGGCCACGGCGACCACTGCCGCCGCAACGATGAGGTGCGAAAGGTGCGAGGCGATGGCGACGGTTCCGATCACCCCGGCCCAGGCCAGCGCTCCCCGGCCGACCTGGCCCGGGCCGTATGCCAGCACAAACAGGCACAGCACGACCAGCGGCGTGAAGCTGTCCGGCAGCAGCAGCGACGCGAACCACGGGGCCGCCGTGCCCAACGCCAGCACGGCGCACAGCGCCGCGTGCCGACCTGGCCGCGGCGGCGCCATGACCGCCTGCGCCAGCCACAGCAGATGCGACAGCAGCAGTCCCTGAACCGCCACAGAGCCCCAAAGGGACAGGCCCAAGCTGGTCATCGCCAGGAACGGGCCATACACCCAAGGTTTGTCCCAACCCATGTCCCCGGCCAGCCCCATGTCGAGCAGGCCGCCAGTGTCACTGAACAGGACGGGATAGCCGTTCAGCAGCGCCGGCCAAACGAGCAGTACGGCGCCGGTCAGGACGGCAAAAAGAGCTGGCATCTCAGCATGATGCTAGCTCTTTGCGGCGGGATTGCGGTGGGTTTGGCAGGAGGGGGGGCCGCAGGATCGGCGCTGCTGGTGCTGGTGGCATGGTCGAGGGCATGGCGCCTGGCGGCGCCGAACGGCAGCGGGGCCAGGAGTAGGAAATATGCCGGGATCGTGTGAAATTCCGGATTGCTGTCCCGGCATGACATCCTGGTCAGGCGCCTGTTGCTTCCTGCCAACGTGCCGCTGCGGCGTCGTCTGCTTTCCGCGCCTCCACCCAGCCTGCGGTGCCGTCCGCCCGCTCTTCCTGCTTCCAGAACGGCGCCCGCGTTTTGAGCCAGTCTATCAGGAATGCGGTTGCATCCAGCGACGCCTGCCTGTGCCGGCTGGCGGCCAGCACCAGCACGATGGGGTCGCCGGGCAGCAGCCGCCCGTGCCGGTGTATGACGGTGCAGCCCAGCAGCTCCCACCGCGCTTCCGCCTCGGCCGCGATGGCCTGCAAGGCGCGCTCGGTCATGCCGGGGTAGTGCTCCAGCGTCATGGCGCGGATACCCTCGCCGCGCACGACGCCGACGAAGCAGCCGACTCCGCCGACATCCGTGCGGCCGGTCAGCAGCGCCGCCATCTCTGCCCCGGCGTCGAACGGCTCGGCCTGGACGCGGACGCTGGCCATCAGCCGCCCGTCACCGGCGGGAAGAACGCAACCTCGTCGCCGTCCCGCACCGGCGTGTCCGGCTGCGCGAATTCCTGGTTGACGGCGGCGCGCACGACGGCTGTTTCCGCGAAGGCAGCCGCCCCTGCGCCGTCGCGTGCCCGCAGCCAATCCACCAGTGCGCCCACGGTGGCGATGCCAGGAGGGAGGGACAGGTTTTCCTCCGACCGGCCCATCCGTTCGCGCATCCAAGCGAAGTACAGGACCTGCATCAGCGGGGTGTCGGCACCGTTTGCACGGTGCCATTCGGGTTGATGATTGTGCTGGTACCGTTGCCATTTGGCACCATAATGGCGCCGGGTCCCTGCGGCGTCGTGAGCTGGCGGTAGTTTCTGGTGCCGCCGGCGTCCACGGCCGGCCCCTGCGGGGTTTGCACGACCTGGCCCTGCGGACCCGGGCTGGGGACGCTGCTGGGCGGCGGTGGCGGCGCCACCCCGGCGTTCGGCGGCGATTCGGGCCCTGGCTGGACGGACCCGGGCGGAGTGGAACTGCCGCGCGTGGCCGGCCGCGGCTGCCGTCCGGCCGGCAAGCCCGGCGTCGCGCCCGGCACCGTCGTCGGCCCGAAGCCGCGGGCGTTGCTGTTGCCCTCATCCTTGGCGACGTCGGACAGCGTGGGCGTAGGCGCCTCGGCGCCGGGCCAAACATTGCCGGGCTCGGGCATGAGGGGTGCGAACTCCGTTGGCTGACCGAGGGACCGGCGCAGGTTCTGACTGTCCGTCATCGGCAAGTTGGGGTTCGCGGGCGGCGGGGCGAAGGTATGGGATAGGAACTCGCCGAATCCGGTGCAGCCGGGTAGGGCAAGCAACAGGCCAAGCAGGGCGATGCGCCGCATGAATTAGACTCCAAGGCCGTTCACGCGGCCGTCGCAACGAATGTGCATGTGCAGCACGGAATGCTCAAGCCTGGCCAAAGGTCAGGGTTGGCGTCCCACGCCCGCTGGGGTGGAAGCGTGGCGCAACCCAGCATGCAGGTAGTCCCAGCCGGTCCACAGCGTCAAACCCGCAGCGACCCAAAGCATGGCCTCCCCGATGTCCTGAACCGGCAGGAAGTTCAGGTGCAGGATGGCGCCGGTTTCGTCTCCGGCCAGCAGGGTGCCGAGTGCGCCCATTTGAAAGCCGGTCTTCCACTTCGCAAGCTCGGTCACAGGCAGGCCGATCCGAAGCCCTGCCAGGTATTCACGCAGGCCGCTGACCAGGATCTCGCGCAGCAGGATGACGATGGCGGGATACAGGCCCCAGTTGGACAGCCGGCCCAGCCCGGCCAGCGCCATGAGCGTTGCGCCGACCAGCAGCTTATCGGCGATCGGGTCCAGCATGCGGCCGATGTCGCTGGTCTGCGCGCGTCCGCGGGCGATCTTGCCGTCGAAGTAGTCGGTGATCCCCGCAAGCGAAAACACGATGCAGGCCGCCATGTCGCCCACCGGCGTCCGCAGTGCCGCCAGTGCCACCAGCAGCGGGATCGCTGCGATGCGTGACAGGGTCAGGACGTTGGGGAGATCGCTTAGCACGACGGCAGCCTAACCCACTTTGCGCTCCTGGTCAGCCATGCACCTGCAACAGGGGTAGGGAAAAGAAACGCGGGGGGGAGTTTTATCGAGACCAATGGCGGCCCATGGATCATGGCGCCGGGCCTGGCGTGGCGACGGCATGCGATCCAATCCTCAGGTTCCAAGTCCCGGCGTGGGCGATCCAGAACGCGATGCAGCGCCGCCGCCGCGTCTGGGCAGCTGCACGGTAGGGTCCGCGGCTATCGGGCCCGTTCGACAAGGCGCAATCCAGTTTTCGTCGGCTCCGCCGGGGGTGCCGCCGATATTGCTGTCAGGGATGCCGGCGGATGATCGTGGGCAAGGGCAACGCGGTTTCGCCCAGCGCTCTTGGCCGCGTACAACGCTTTGTCTGCAGCCTCCACCAGCATGTCCGGACGGTCGGCGGCCCGGGGTCGGATAGCGGCCGCGCCAACGCTGGCCGTGACGCGACCACACGGACTGCCGCGGTGCTGAATGTCCAGGCTTTCGATTTGGTGCCGGATGCGGTCCGCGACGGCCAAAGCACCCGCGTTGTCGGTTCCGGGAAGAAGGATGACGAACTCCTCCCCGCCATACCGGGCGGCTAAATCGCCCGAACGGCGGACGCTCTGGGCCATGCAGCCCGCAATCCTCTTCAGAACCTGGTCGCCGGCCTGGTGGCCGTAGTGATCGTTGAACGCCTTGAAGAAATCGACGTCGAGCATCAGCAAGGCGACCGGGAGCCCTTGGCGCACGGCCCGCCACCACTCCCGATCGAGTGCGGCTTCGAGTATCCGCCGGTTGCCGAGGCCAGTCATGGCGTCGGTTGACGCCAAGGTGGCCAAGCTTTCCGCCGCTGCACGCAGGGAACCCTCGACCTCCTGCCGCCTTTGCAATTCCCGGCGAAACAGCAGGGACAGCGCCACGGTGGCAACGCAAAGCGTGACCAAGGCGGCCCCAATCACCACAGCTTTGCCTCGCCAGGCGGCAAGGATGTGGTCTGCCGACACATTGACGCTTAAGACGAGCGGCAGCCTCCGGAAATGGCGACACGCATATAGGCGGGGCACCTGGTCAATGGCAGCCTTATCAACGAAGTGACCGGCTCCGAGCCTCATGCATTCTTGGAAGCTTTTCGCCGTTCCCAGGTCACGGTCTATGTCGCTTTCGGTCATTGGATTGCGCGCGATGATCCGGCCATCGTCACGAAACAGACTGACCGAGCCATTCGCCCCGAGGTCAAGCTTCTCGAACATGTCTGAGAAAAGCTCAAGATACACGGCCGCGACCACGACACCACCAAAGCCACCGTCCGGCGCAAGCAGACGGCGGCTCAGGGTCACCACCCATTTGCCGGAAACCCGGCTGCGGAACGGCCGGCTGATGAACAAGCCCAAATCTGACCGCTGCTGATGAGTCTTGAAATACTCCCGGTCAGCGTAGTTCGGGGGCGCCAGGCCTGGCGTGGATTTTTCGATAAGGTTGCCTTGTGCGTCCACAACGATAATCACGCCTAAATGTTCGGCTGTCGCCGCACGGTCGAACAGGGCCGCCTGGCGGACCTGCGGCGTAGTGCCATTGATTCCTGGAAGCGCGAGTGTCTCGGCCACACCCTGGACAGACAGGTCGAGCGTCAAAAAATTTCGGGTGATGTCCTGTTCCAAGACGGCGGCTAGGTTGTCAGACGCCTTTTCCGCCTGCTGCCAGGCGTCGCTACGCAGATCAACCAGGACGACGATCCCCAGCAGGAGCATTCCCCCGGCCAGAAAAATGCCTGCCGCTGTCAGCCAGGGAACACCCCAGTCTCGCCGAACTGGTCTGGTGAGCGCCATGGCCTTATCCGCATTCGCTTGCACGCACCCGCCCCTAAAGTTCCGATCCCTCCGTGATTATCCGACAGTTGTCTGAGCAATCCGCTAACGGCCGGGAAGCCTGCGAATAGGCGCTCCCGATTTATCAGCTACGGTCCCAAGAGCGTGGCTAGATCGGTTCACGTTCAGGCTGGATGCAAAACGATCTGGTTTTCTCAGTTGCGAGCAGAGGCTTGCAGGTTCAGGTCTGGTCACTGCGCGTCCGGACCTGACTGCAGTGTGCCTTTGCCCGCTGCGGCCGGGACCCGACGGGTGCGCTGGCATCCCGGCCTGGCAAACATGATCTCAAGCGGGGTCAGTTGCCCGGGTCGGGTGGCGCGGTCACGTCACCGCTACAGGCATCCGAGGCCGCTCCGGCCCTGGCCGGCGTCAGTAGGTCGCCCGTCCCCCGGTGATGTCGAATACAGCGCCGGTGCTGAACGAGCAGTCCTCCGTCGCCAGCCAGCAGGCCAGTGCCGCGATTTCCGATACTTCGACGAACCGCGCCATCGGTATCTTCGACAGCATGTACTCGATCTGCGCCGGCGCCATTTGCTTGAACAGGTCGGTCTTGGCTGCGGCCGGGGTCACGCAGTTCACCAGCACGCCCTTGCCGGCCAGCTCCTTGCCCAGCGACTTCGTCAGCGCGATCAGCCCGGCCTTGCTGGCGCTGTAGTGGGAGGCGTTGGGATTGCCCTCCTTGCCTGCGACGGAGGCGATGTTGACCACCCGGCCATAGCCGCGCGCCACCATTGCCGGCAGCACCGCGGCGCAGGCGAGGTAGGGGCCGATCAGGTTCACGTCCAGCACGCGGCGCCACTCGGCGGTGGGCAGCTCCCAGGTGGGAGCATTGCCGCCGGTGATGCCGGCGTTGTTGACCAGGATGTCCACGGTGCCGTGCCGGGCCAGGCTGGCGTCGGCGGCGGCGCGGACGGCGGCCTCATCGGTCAGCTCGACCTGGTGGGTGCTGACGGTGCCCTGCTGGGAGAGGTCGGCGGCGGTGGCAGCCAGGGCAGCGGCGTCCAGGTCCCATAATGCGACCGCGGCGCCGGATGCGAGCATGCGCTCGGCGATGGCGCGGCCGATGCCGCGGGCTCCGCCGGTGATGACCGCGGTGCGGCCGTTCAGGTCTAGTTGGTTCATGGTGGTTCTCCCTGGCGGGAGACTAGGGCGGGCGTCACCCTTGTCAAAACCGCTGCCCGCGGTTGCCCGACCCTATCCCGCCCGCCGGCTCGCTCCCGGGTGGAAGTGCTCGTAGATCCGCCGGGCCGTTTCGCGGTTGATGCCCGGCGCCGCTTCCAGGTCCGAAAGCCCCGCCGCCTTTACCCCGCGGGCGCTGCCGAAGTGGTTCAGCAGCGCGCGCTTGCGGGCGGCGCCGACGCCTTCCACCTCGTCCAGCTCGCTCGTCACCAGCGCCTTGCTGCGCCCGGCGCGGTGGGTGGTGATGGCGAAGCGGTGCGTTTCGTCCCGCACGCGCTGCAGGTAATACAGCACGGGGTCGCGTGGCGGCAGTTGGAACGGCGGGCGGCCGTCCGTGTGGAACCACTCGCGGCCGGCGTCCCGGTCCGGTCCCTTGGCGATGGCCACCACGGGAATGCCGTGCATGCCGAGGTCCTGCATCACCCCGCGCACGGCTGATAACTGCCCGGCGCCGCCGTCGATCAGCAGCAGGTCCGGGAGGGCCGGCGCTTCTGGACCACCTTCGTCGCTCACCGCCTGCTCCTTCAGGGCGCGGCCGAACCGGCGTTCCAGCACCTCCCGCATCATGGCGAAGTCGTCGCCGGGTGCGATGGGGCCGCGGATAGAGTACTTGCGGTAGGCGTTCTTGCGGAAGCCCTCCGGCCCGGCCACCACCATCACCCCATAGGCTGCCGTCCCCATGATGTGGCTGTTGTCGTAGCACTCGATGCGGTCCGGCGTTGCGGGAAGGTTGAACAGGGCGGCAACGCCTTCCAGCAGCTTGGCTTGCCCGGCGGTCTCGGCCAGCTTGCGCTCCAGCGCCTCGCGCGCATTGGTTTCGGCGTGCAGCACGACCGCGCGCTTCTCGCCGCGGGCCGGGACCGATAGCTCGACCTTGCGGCCGGCCTTGATCGCCAGCGCCTCGCCGACCAGGTCGGTTTCCGGGATCGCCATGTTCAGCAGCACCACGGCGGGCGGCGGCTTGTCGTCGTAGAACTGCAGCACGAAGGCGGCCAGCACCTCGTCCACCTCCATCTCCCGCGCATGGGTCGGGAAGAAGGCGCGGTTGCCGTTGTTACGTCCGCCGCGGATGAAGAACACCTGAACGCAGGTTTGCCCGCCGATCCCGTGCACGGCGATCACGTCGGCGTCGTTCAGGCTGGCCGGGTTGATGACGGCGGTTCCCTGCACGGCAGTCAGGCCGCGGATGCGGTCGCGGATGGCGGCGGCCCGCTCGAATTCCAGCGACTCCGCCGCGGCTTCCATCTCGGTGGCGAGCTGCTTCTGTACCGCCCCGGCCTTGCCGCCCAGGAAGGCGCGGGCCTGAGATACCAGCCCGGCGTAATCCTCGCGGCTGATCCGCTCGGTGCACGGCGCCGAGCAGCGCTTGATCTGGTGCAGCAAACAGGGTCGGCTGCGGTTGGCGAACACGGTGTCCTGGCATGACCGCAGCAGGAACACCCGCTGCATGGCGTTCACCGTCTGGTTGACCGACCAGACCGAGGCGAATGGCCCGTAGTAGCTGCCCTTGCGGGTCCGGGCGCCACGGTGCTTGGCGATCTGCGGATAGGGATGGTCCTCCGTCAGCACCAGCCAGGGATAGGTCTTGTCGTCGCGCAGGACGATGTTGAAGCGCGGCTTGAGCCGCTTGATGAGGTTGGCCTCCAGCAACAGCGCCTCGGCCTCGGTATGGGTCGTCACGATCTCCATCGTGACGGTCTCCGACACCATGCGGCGCAGGCGCTCGTTCAGGCGGCCGATCTGGGTGTAGGAATATACGCGCTTGCGCAGGCTCTTGGCCTTGCCGACGTACAGGGCCTCGCCGCGGGCATCCAGCATCCGGTAAACGCCGGGGCTGAGCGGCATGGTTTGCAGCGCCTGCTCGATGGCTGCGACGCCTTTGAGGGCGGTGGGCACGGCAGGGGGAAGCGTGATGCCGCTGGGCTGGCCCTGATGGTTCGGGCCGTTGTTTATGTCTGAGTAGGATGGCATGTCTGAGCAAGATGGGGGCAGGGGGCCGTGCGGCTCAAGGGCGTGTTGTCCCCACCGTCCGATTCCATCCACCGAATCTGTGGATAACTCTGTGGATGCACAGTGGGCAGAAGCGGCTGTTTGGCGGATTTCCGCCGTTCCTACTGACCTGCCCAGCTTTTGAGCAGTGACGCCATGTCATTGTTTTCATTAGGAAGACCTCGGCGTCGAGTCCATTCTATGAGGCGAGACGCCCATGCCTCTGCAATCATTGAGAGTCAACTAATACCCGTGGACAAGTCAGATCGCGCTGCGCTGTTGTGGCTTCAAAGCCGCGCCCGCTCGACCGTCACGCCAGCCGAATCAACGTCTGGGAATACGTCAAGCTTTTCCACCCGCACGCGTGCCAGCCGTACCCGGGCGTCGGTCAAGCAGGCTGCCGCGATGCGCTCGGCCAAGGTTTCCACCAGCTTGACGTGACCGGCGCCAACCAGCCGGCGCACCGTTTCCGCCACCGCCTCATAGCTGACGACGCGGTCCAGCGTGTCGGCACCGTCGTCCGGTCCCTCGTCCACTGCAAGGTCCACGTTGACCCGGATGCGCTGCGTCGCCCCGTGCTCGTGCGCATACCAGCCGATGCTGGCCTGCAGCAGCATGTCGCGCAGGAACACGTGCCGGATGCGCCGGGCGGCATCGGCGAACGAGTCGTTCACTCGTCGGCTCCCAGCCCGGCAGCGCCCCATTGCAGGTGCTGCCCGCCATCCAGCGCGATCATCTGTCCGGTCATCGTCGGCAGGGACAGAATTGCGAGCAGGGCGCGACCGACTTCCTCCGGGCTGGTGCCGCGGCGCAGGGGAACGGAGGCGCACTGCCGGGCAAAGGACTCTGGTGATTGCCGCCTGCTGGGCAGCGCCGGGCCGGGGCCGATGGCGTTGACCCGGATGCGTGGGGCAAGGGCAAGCGCCATCTGCCGGGTCAGTGCCCATAGGGCCGCCTTGGACACGGTGTAGGAGACGAAGTGCGGCGTCAGTGACCAAACGCGTTGGTCGAGCAGGTTGACCACCGCGCCCGCCGCGCCATCCGGCAGCGCGCGGGCGAAGGCCTGCATCAGCACGAACGGTGCGCGCAGGTTCGGCTCCATGTGCTGGTCCCAGCTTTCGCGGGTGGCGTCGTCCCACTCGTCGCGCTCGAATGCGCTGGCGTTGTTGACCAGGACGCCGACGGGTCCGAGGAGCGCCGCGGCTGCGGGCAGCAGGGCCTGCACCTCGGCCTCGTCCGCCAGGTCCGCTTGCAGCACGGCTGCCTGGCCGCCGGCGTCCTGCACCTCCGCGGCCAGGGCATCGGCCGCGGCCCGGCTGCGGTTGCAGTGGACGGCGACGGCCAACCCGGCGCTGGCCAGTGCGAGTACTACGGCGCGGCCCAGGCGCACACCTCCGCCGGTGACGAGTGCGACGCGGGGCAGGGAGGGTAGGAGCAGGTCCATGCGGCTGCCTACAAGCCGCTGGCCAGGGCGTAAAGCGCCGGGCAGGGCGCGATGCACAGGCCAGGGCGTAATGCATAGGCCGGAACGCCATGTGTCCGGCAGGATGTTTCCTGCGGCAGCGCGCCCTTCCTGGTGGGAACGGCCCGAGCCTGGTATGAGATGCAGAACATCTTCGGAACATGCCCGGCGTTTCCATTCCGGACATACCCTCGCCCTAAAGGCCTCTCGTGTCGTCAAACGCCACGCTCCGCTCGCACCGACGTTGGCCCGTCCGGGTCCACTTGCAGCTGATCGCGTTCGTGCTGGTGCTGCCGGGCCTGGCATTCTCGGTTTTGCTGCTGCTGCGCCTGTCCGCCATGGAGCGCACGCGCGGCCAGCAGGCGGCCGAGGCGACGGCAGTCCGCACCGCCGATGCAGTGGACCGGGAAATGGCGAACATACGCGCGGTCCTGCGCGTGCTTGCGACGTCCCCTGCACTGGCGGCGGCGGATATCCCGGCATTCGATCATCAGGCACGGGCCATCGGCGCCACAATGGGGTTGAACGTCGTCCTGACGGACCGGGCCGGCCAGGAATATGTCAACACCCGCAGCAAGCCCGGTGCCCCGCTGCCCCAAACCAACGTGACGGATACCTTGCAGGCGGTGGTGGCAACCGGCCATCCCGGGCTGTCGGATCTCTATATAGGTGCCCTGTCGGGTGCGCCTGCCGTCGCGGTCCTGATGCCTGTACCGGAGCACGCGCAGCCCGATTGGGTCCTGACCAGCAGCATGCAGCCATCCTACCTGGCCCGGCTGCTGCAGGCGCAAGTCCTGCCGCCGGGCTGGATTGCCGCGGTCATAGACGGGCGCGGCACCATTATCGCGCGGTCGGCGGACCATGACCGCCTGGTCGGGCAGCGCGCAACGGCCGACCTGATCGAGCACGCCACCGGCGCGCGTGGCACCTGGGACGGTACGACGCAGGACGGCCAGGCGGTTCTGGCGGCCTATGCCCGGGTCGGCGATGCGGACTGGCGTGTTGCAGTGGGCGTGCCGCTGGATGTCGTGCGTGTTCCGTTCCGCGCCGCCCTGGCAACCCTGACCGCGGCCGGGGCGGGAACCCTTACGCTGTCGCTGCTGCTAGCCTGGGCCATGGGCCGGCAGATTGCCGGGCCGTTGCAGGCGCTGGCCGTCGCTGGGCGCCGCATCGGTCAAGACCGGGCACTTCCCATGCTCGCGACCGGGATCACGGAGATGGACGCTCTGGCCGGGACCCTGGCCGCCAGCTCGTCTGATTTGCTGGCCCGTACGGATGCGCTGATGGCCGAGCGGGCGCGGTTGGCCGCTATTATAGAGACCGTGCCGGTTGGCCTGGTGATCGCGGCGGCGGATGGCCGCATCCTGTCGGGCAATGCCCAGGTCGAGCGCATATTCCGCCTTCCCGCACTGGTGAGCGGTGGGGTCGGCGAATATGACGGCTCCGTGGCTTTCCACCCGGATGGCCGGCGGGTGCAGATAGAGGATTACCCGCTGCGACGTGTGCTCCGCGGGGAGGACCGGGCGGAGCTGACCTGCCATCACCAGCGCGGCGATGGCACGCGGTTGTGGGTCAGCCTGGTCGCAGCCGCGATCCGTCCGGCGCCGGGCGCACTGTTGGCCGGCGTCGTGGTCGCCATCCTCGACATTGATGAGGTCGTCCGTGCCCGCGAAGCGAAGGCGAAGTTTGCCGAAACTTTGCAAGTGGAGGTCGCCGAGCGCACCGCGGCGCTACGGCAGGCCAACCAGCGCCTGCGTGATGAGATGTTGGGACGCGCCGCGGCGGAGGAGCAGCTCCGCCAGTCGCAGAAGATGGAGGCGGTGGGGCGCCTGACGGGCGGTATCGCGCATGACTTCAACAACCTGCTCACCGTCGTCATTGGCAGCCTGGACCTGCTGGGCCGACGCATCACCGAGCCGAAGCACCGCCGCCTCGTGGACAACGCCATGGACGGCGCGACCCGGGCGGCGACGCTCACGGCGCGGCTGCTCGCCTTTTCCCGGCAGCAGCCACTGCAGCCGCAGGCGCTGAATGTGAACCGGCTGGTGGATGGCATGGGCAACCTGCTGCACCGTGTCCTGGGCGAGACTATCCAGGTTGAGACAACCCTGGCGCTGGACGCTTGGCTGGTTCATGCCGACCCTAACCAGTTGGAAAGCGCGCTGCTGAACTTGGCGGTGAACGCCCGGGATGCCATGGCGCAGGAGAACGGACATACCGGCGGTCGCCTGACGATCACCACGGCCAACCGCGTGCTGACGCCCGGCGATCTGCCGCCCGACACCCTGCCGGGCGAATACACGGAGATCGCGGTGGCCGACACGGGCACCGGCATGGCTCCGGAGATTGTGGCCCAGGTGTTCGAGCCGTTCTTCACCACCAAGCCGCAGGGGCAGGGCACCGGGCTGGGGCTGTCCCAAGTGCATGGCTTCGTCAAGCAGTCCGGCGGCAGCGTTGTCGTGGATACTGCGCCGGGCCAGGGCACGACGATGCGGGTGCTGCTGCCGCGGCTGCGGGAGCCGGCTGACGTTGGTTTCTTGCCGCCGGAGACGCACGACCTGCCGGGGGCAGCGGGGGAGACCATCCTGGTCGTGGAAGACGAGGCTGGCGTGCGCAGCTTCACGACGGAGGCGTTGCGTGAACTGGGCTACGTCGTTATCGAGGGCGCCACGGCGACTGAGGGGATGCGGCTGCTGGAGGACCATCCCGAGGTTTCACTGCTGTTCACCGACATTGTGCTGCCGGACGAGAGTGGGAGCTTGCTCGCGGTGCGTGCGCAGCGCCACCGTCCCAGGCTGAAGGTGCTGTTCACCACGGGCTATGCGAGGGACGCCGTGCCGGATCCGGAGGGAGAGCGGCCGGGCTTGGATCTGATCGCCAAGCCGTTCACTGTGGGCGCGCTGGGGGAAAGGGTCAGGGCGGTGCTGGATGAGGCTGCTGCTCCTGCTTCCTCCGGGAGAGACGCCCTGCATCATGGCTGATGCGCCACCATGGATGAAAATAGGTATTTTCATAGCAGGGGTGGGGTGAGGGAAGCAGAAAGCGCTAAGCCTTGAGCAGGCGAGGCGCGGTCTGGATGGGGACGGATTTGGTCCTTGTTGCCTTCCCTCACCCCGACCCTCTCCCGGAGGGAGAGGGAGCAGGGAATAGGACGTTATCGGCTTCGGCGGCGGCCTTTCTTGACCTTGTCTGGGTCCCAGCCGCCGCCGCCGGGGCCTAGGGGCTCGGGCGTCGTGTCCTTCTTGCGCGAGCCGAAGGCGGCGCTGCTGGCTGGGGGGGGCGGGAGGCCTAGGTCTAGCGCCTCCAGGCGGCGGATCTCGTCGCGGAGCCGGGCTGCGGTCTCGAACTCCAGGTCGGCGGCGGCGGCGCGCATCTTCTTTTCCATGTCGGCGATGGCCGTCTTGAGGTCCTTGCCGACGAAGTCGGTGACGCCGGCGTCCTTGACCGGCGCCACGGTCACGTAGTCCTGCTCGAACACCGATTGCAGAGCCTCGCCGATGTGGCTGCGGACGCTGGTGGGGGTGATGCCGTTGGCCTCGTTCCAGGCGCTCTGCTTGGTGCGGCGGCGGTCGGTTTCCTCGATGGCGGCGCGTAGGCTGCGGGTCATCACGTCGGCATACAGGATCACCCGGCCGTCCACGTTGCGCGCGGCGCGGCCGATGGTCTGGATGAGTGAGGTTTGGCTGCGCAGGAAGCCCTCCTTGTCCGCGTCCAGGATCGCCACCAGGGCGCATTCCGGGATGTCCAAACCCTCGCGCAGCAGGTTGATGCCGACCAGCACGTCGAATACGCCGAGGCGGAGGTCGCGGATGATCTCGATCCGCTCCAGGGTGTCCACGTCGGAGTGGAGGTAGCGGACCTTGATGCCGTTCTCGGTCATGTACTCGGTCAGGTCCTCGGCCATGCGCTTGGTCAGCGTCGTGACCAGGATGCGACCGCCGCGGGCAATCACGACGCGGGCCTCGGCCAGCAGGTCGTCCACCTGATGATCGACCGGGCGGATTTCCGTCACCGGGTCGATCAGGCCGGTGGGGCGGATGACCTGCTCGGCGAAGGCGCCGCCGGTGCGCTCCATCTCCCAGGCGCCGGGTGTTGCGCTGACGAATACTGTTTGGGGGCGGAAGCTGTCCCACTCCTCGAAGCGGAGCGGGCGGTTGTCAAGGCAGGAGGGCAGGCGGAAGCCGAACTCGGACAGGGTGCCCTTGCGGGCCGCGTCGCCGCGGGCCATGCCGCCGATCTGCGGGACGGTGACGTGGCTTTCGTCCACGATCAGCAGGGCGTTCTCCGGCAGGTATTCGAACAGGGTCGGCGGGGGTTCGCCGGGGTTGCGGCCGGACAGGTAGCGCGAATAGTTCTCGATGCTTTTGCAGGAGCCGGTGGTTTCCATCATCTCGATGTCGAAGGTGCAGCGCTGCTGGATGCGCTCGGCCTCGAGCAGGCGTCCGTTGGTAGTGAACTCGGCGATGCGGTGCTGCAGCTCGATTTTGATGTCCTTGATCGCCTGCTGCAGCGTTGGCCGCGGCGTCACGTAGTGGCTGTTGGCGTAGATGTGGAACTCTTCCGGCGTGGCGGTCACGTCGCCGGTCAGCGGGTCGAATTCTCGTAGCGACTCGATCTCGTCGCCGAACAGGGTGACGCGCCAGGCGCGGTCCTCCAGGTGGGAGGGCCAGACGTCCACCGTCTCACCGCGCAGGCGGAAGGCGCCGCGCTGGAAGGCGGCGTCGTTGCGGCGGTATTGCAGTTCCACGAGTGCGCGGGCCAGGGTGTCGCGGTCTATGCGGCCGCCGACCTCCAGCTTGACCACCATGCGGCCATAGGTCTCAACCGAGCCGATACCGTAGATGCAGGAGACCGAGGCGACGATGATGACGTCGTTGCGCTCCAGCAGCGCCTGGGTGGCGCTGTGGCGCATCCGATCGATTGCCTCGTTGATCTGGCTGTCTTTTTCTATGTAGGTGTCGGTGCGGGGGACATAGGCCTCGGGCTGGTAGTAGTCGTAGTAGGAGACGAAGTACTCGACGGCGTTGTCGGGGAAGAAGCCCTTCATCTCGGCGTAAAGCTGTGCTGCGAGGGTCTTGTTGGGCGCTAGCACCAGGGCTGGGCGCTGGGCCGCCTCGATCACCTTGGCGATGCTGAAGGTCTTGCCGGAGCCGGTGACGCCTAGGAGCACCTGGTCGCGGTCGCCGGATTGCAGGCCGCCCACCAGATCGTGGATTGCCGTCGGCTGGTCGCCGGCGGGCTGGTATTCGGAGACCACGCGTAGGGGCTTGCCGCCGGTCTTGGCGGCCTGCTTCTTCGGTTCGAAGGTGACGGGCGCGGCTTCGGCGAGCTTGCGGGCGAGGGTGGATGACATTGGAGTTAGGTGGCGACTGCCGGGGCGTCCGTCGAGGGGGCGGCGTTGCGGACCTGGCGCACCAGCCGCTCGATCCGCGGGTCGGCGATGCCTAGGGAGCGCAGCCCCTCCGCCGTCCGGAACAGGTAGTCGGCGGCGCTGCCCAGCGCGCCGCTGGCTGTGGCCAGGCTGCGGACCACCTCGGCCTCCGTCAGCCCGGCGGCGTAGTTCTCGCCGCCGCGGTGGATGGTGAAGGCGACGGCGTGGCCGAACGGCACTCCGTCCGCGCCGCGTACCCGGACCCAGCGCGGCTGGTAGCTGCCGGACAGCATCTCCCGCCGCCAGAGCAGGGAGAGTTCTTCCTGGATCAACGGCTCCGGCACGCGGAAGGCGGCGCCGGTGCAGGCGCCGCCGCGGTCCAGGCCTAGCACCAGGCCCGGGTTCTCCGGCGTGCCGCGTCCGGCGTGGGTCATCAGGCAGAAGGAGCGGTGCCAGCCGTGCACGCGGGCCAGCCGGCGCTCGTCATAGTGCAGCGCCGGGTTCCAGATGAGCGAGCCATAGGCGAACAGCCAGACGCCGTTGCCGGGGTCTGGGTGGCAGGCGAGGGTGGCGGCTAGGGAGGCGGCGCGCTCGTCGTCAGTCAGCAGCCGTATCTTCGGGGCGCTGGCCGCCATCATGCGGGACAATGCGTCGTCCTGCAGGGCGGCGCGGGTGATGATGTGGGCTTCGGTCATGCAGGTCTCTCGTTCACATGAACCTATGCAAGTGTTGGTCCAGCAATGCCGAAGACACTACGGCTGGCCAGGTCCGAATACCGCCAAGATACGAATATCGCTCGTCGTGTCGCTCTGTCCGGTTGGACCTGATAGATAACGCGGTATCCCGACACGACCAACTGGCGCATCCCCGGCTGCTCAGGGCTTGGTGCGCCCTTATAGGGCAGGTCTGCCAAGCCTTTTGCCGCCGTGCGCAGAGCATCCCACCGCGTGCGGCCCTGGACACCCGAGCCGGGCTGGAGAAGCCAGCGTTTGGCTGTGGCGAAGTCGGTTTGGGCGGTCCGCGAGACGACGACCTTGTGTGATGCCAAGTGTCCTAATCGCGGGCAGGCAGGCGTTGAGGCTGCGGCGGTGGCGCGTCTGGGTTGGTGTCCAATTCAGTCAGCCACGCTTCCACGGCGTCCCACTCGATCCCGTTTCCGGCTGCAATGTCCGCCTCCGCTGCGCAGATGATTTTCCGCTCCCGTGCAAGGCGGGCTGCAGCCTGTTCCGGCGTTTTCTGGCCGACACCAGCGAGGTGGTCTGCCTGGTCGTTTGGCATGTCCATGTTGTCAGGGTAGCCGGGTCGCGGCAGCCTTGGAAGCTGAAACGCCCGGCCTACGCCGGATCACCGGTCCAGCGGCGACCCCGTGTACCGCGCCAGCAAGTCCGCCGGCCCGTCATACAGCGCCACGCACCCGGCCTTGCGCAGATCGTCCGCCGGAAACCCGCCGCACAGCACACCCACCGCCGTGATCCCAGCCTTGCCAGCGGCACTGGCATCGTATGGCGTGTCGCCGACCGCTACCGCCTGCTCCGCACCCACGCCCAGCTTTCCCAGCGCAGCCTGGAAGATGTCCGGGTGCGGCTTCGACTTTTCGGCGTCCTCGGACGTGGTCTGCACCAGGTCCAGGTCCTCGATCCCGCACAGCTTCTTGTGGTGATTGACCTCGGCCTCCGTGCCGGATGATCCCAGCGCGATGCGGTGCCCGCGGGAGATCAGGTGCTCGAACAGGCCACGCACGCCGGGGAACGGGCGGACCTGGGACAGGTATTCCTCCTTGAACAACGCCCCACGCCGCTTGTCGAGCTTCTCCCCATCCTTCCCGAGCTCCTCTGGAGATAGGAACACTTTCAGCAGCTCGTCTCCGCCCTTGCCGATCTGGGCGCGCACGTCGGACAGCTTCACGTCGTGGCCGAACTCGGCCAGCACCCGGCGCCAGGCCTGCGCGTGAAGGTCCACGGAGTCGACCAGCGTCCCGTCCACGTCGAAGATAACCGCCACCGGCATGTGAATGTCCCCCTGTTGAAGGGGCCGTCAACGCACCAGCGCCACCTCCGGCTGCACGGCCGTTGCCGTTGCCCGCCAAATCCACCACGCTGCCCCGGCGCCCACCAGCACGTTGGCCGCGCACACTCCCAGGAATACCCCCGGCGCCCCGAACAGCCGCCCGCCGGCCCATGCCACCGGCACGTTCACCAGCATGGTGCGCGCCACCGAGATCAGCACGGCCGCGCCAGGCCGGTTCAGCCCGTTGAAGGCTGCGTTCACGACCGCGATCACCCCCGCCATCCCGTAGCTGACCGGCACGATGGACAGGTAGGCCACCGTGACCGCCGCGACCTCCGGGTCCCTGCTGAACCGTACGGCGATCCATGGCCCGGCAAGCCACAGGGTCGCCGCCAACACCACCCCCAGCCCCAGGCAGAACCCAAAGCTGGCCCGCATCGCCGCCCGGACCCGGTCCAGCCGTCCCGCCCCGGCATTCTGCCCGGCAAACGGGTTCATCACTGCCGACAGCGCGAAGAACGCCACCATCGACAGGCTTTCGATCCGTCCGGCCACGCCGAACCCGGCCACTGCCTTTGCCCCATATGTCGCCAGGATGGCGGTCACGATGGCGGCCGAGATGGGGATGATCGTGTTGGTCCCCGCCGCGGGCAGCCCGACATGCAGCACCCGCCGGGCCGATGCCAAGAAGCGCCCCGGCGTTGGCAGCCCGCCCGCCAGCAGCCCCAGCCGGCGCAGCCGCCACAGGGGCGCCAGCAGCAGCGGTCCCCCTGACAGGGCGTTGGCCAGCGCCGCGCCGCGCAGCCCCAGCCCAGGCCAGCCGCCGACGCCGAAGATGGCCGGCGCTACCAGCCCCAGGTTCAGCAGCGCGGCGACGGCCATCGCAATGCCCTGGAACGCCGCATCGCCGGCCGCCCGCGCCGCGCTCAGCCCGACCATCGCCGTCATGAACAGGGTCACGGCGGGGAACCAGATGCCGAGGTAGCCCGCGATCGGCGGCAGCAATGCGTCGGATGCGCCCAGCGCATGGAACAGCGGGCCAACCACCAACTCCCCGATCCCCGCTGCAAGGAGGCCGAGTGCCGCGGTCAGCAGCAGCGCATCCGTGACCAGCGCGCCAGCGGCGGCCTCGCCGGCGCCGAGGGCGCGGGCCACCACGGCCGAGGTGCCGGCGCCAAGGCCGATGGCCAGGCTGATGACTAC
>CAXTOB010000088.1:0-17599 GCA_964245505.1 uncultured Acetobacteraceae bacterium
GGGCTACATCGCGCCGACGGCGGACGCAGCACATGGCTTGATCTCGATGCCGTATGTCGTTGGTGCGGAGAAGGACCTGTATGTGTTCGGCGGCGCCGGCACGGCTGGGGCGTCGGTCGCCTGGTTCCGCGAGCAGTTTTGCCAAGCCAAGGTCGCGGAGGCGCGGGAGACTGGGCGGGACCCGCATGCGATCCTGGAAGAAGGCGCCGCGATGGTCGCCCCAGGGTCGGATGGGGTGCTGTTTCTGCCCTACTTGATGGGCGAGCGCTCGCCGGTGTGGGACGCCCGCGCGTCGGGCGCGTTTGTCGGGCTCAACTTGTTCCACACGCGCGCCCATCTGTATCGCGCGGTGCTGGAGGGCGTCACGCTCGCGCTGCGCCACAACATGGAGGCTGGCGCCCGGGGCGCGGCGTCGCTGGAGGAACGGTTAGTTGTCGTGGGCGGCGCGGCGCGGTCGGATCTATGGATGCAGATCATAGCCGATACGACGGGCTACCCAGTTTGGACCATCGAGGAAGACGTGGAGGCAGCACTTGGGGCCGCCCGGCTTGCGGCCATGAGCGTCGGCCTTGCCGGGAGCGGAGACACCTGGATCCACTTGACCGAGCGCGCCTTGCCGGACGCTTCCCGCAAGCGCCGCTACGATGCGCTTTTCGCGGCTTATGTGGCGCTGTATCCGGCGCTCAAGGACACGATGCATGTGCTTGCGGAGTTGCGCGGCACCGCAGCTTAGCACACGATCTTCTGCTTCCTCGTCACGAGGAGCGTGGTGACGCAAGCCACAACGATATAGCTAGCCGGGAGTCACCTCATCGGAAAGGCTGCCTGCAATGGCGGCCGTTCCTGGTCAGAGGCACAGGTCATTGTGTCAGGTTATCGCCGCCTCGTATCCACCCGGTTACGGCCGCTTGGGCAGGAGCCGCTGGTAGCAGCTAATCGTTTGGAGGGTTCATGCCCTTCTGTCTCAGGACGCGGGCTGCACCTTCGCCGGTCAGGTCCCGCAGCAACGCGGCTGCCGTGTCCCGGTCACGGGCTGCGGTGCCGATCGCACCCACATACACCGTGTAATACTGAAGCTCTGCCGGGATCGGCCCAACGAGTTGTGCACCGGGCACGGCAAGTATCTCGCTGATCTGATGCAGCGCCAAGTCCGCCTCCCCGCTGACGACGCGGGTGGCGACCAGCCCGCCTGGCACCAGCACCGCCTTCTGCATGATTCGGTCGGCGATGCCCAGCCGCTCGAACAGGTGTGGCAGGTAGATGCCGCTTGATCCGCCCGAGGCCGGGTCCACAAAGGCGACCGCACGGGCGGCCAACAGCGCCTGCGTGAAGGCAGCGGTGGTGCTGATCTCCGGCATGGGGGCGCCCTCCTTGACGGCAACGCCGATCCCGACCCGGGCAAGCGGAACGGCGCCGGGCACGATTTTGCCCGCCTTTCCTAGTCGGGCGGCGGCATCGGGCGTCAGCACGGCAACGTCAAATGCTTCCCCTGCCTCGATCCGCCGTATAAGCGCACCCACGGTATCGTTCATGACCACCACGACATTTCCGGTTCTCGCCTCGTAGGCAGGCACCAGCGCTTCCACCACCGGCTTGAACGCTCCGGCAGTCAGAACCCTGACCTCCATGGCGAAGGCGGCCGGGGTGCCGAGCAAACCGAAAAGGACAAGGCAGGTCGCGAGCATCCGATGCATGTGCCGATCACTTTCTGGCTGTGCCGATGCGAGGCATTTCGGCCCTTCTAACCCAACGTGAACGCCTCACGCACCGCGGACTGCACCGAGCCGCCCGTCACGGCCCCGCCGCCCGCCACGTAGATGGCCTCGCCCAGCAACGCCGCTCCTACCGCATGCCGGGGCGTCGGCATCGGCGCATGGCTTTGCCAGGTGTCAGTCTGGGGATCGTAGCTTTCCATCTGGCCAAACACCCGGGCCTGGGTGATCTGCCCGTTGACGACGATCCCGGCCTCGCCCCCCATCGCGAACAGGCGGTCGCGGTAAACGACCAGGCCGTGGCCGGAGCGGACAGTCGGCAACGGTGCACGCTGCTCCCAGGTGTCGCGATCGGGGAAGTAGATGTGGTGCAAGCCGGTGTTGTACTCGAACGTATTGAACCGGCCGCCGATGACGTGGATGCGCCCGCCCCAAGCTGCGCAGCCTGCATGGTCCCGCGCTCCTGGCAGCGCCTTGAGGCGGGTCCAGCGGTCGGCATCGGGATCATAGGTTTCGTGCCAGCTGACGCTTGCGCGTTCCTCCTTGGGGGCCGAGGCGCCGCCGATCAGGTGGACCTTGCCATCGAGCGCGACGGCGGCCGCGGCGCCACGCGGCCGGGGCAATGGCGCGATCGCCACCCAACGGTCGGCGGCGACGTCGTAGGCGTAGGCGTCGGCAACCGGATCGGTGTTCTGCTCGATAAAGCCGCCCAAAGCGTAGATACGCCCGGCCAGAGCGACGACCGCCACGTGGTTGGCTCCACGCGGCAGCGGGGCTGCCAGATACCAGCGGTCATCGGCGGGGTCGTAAACGTGGTGATAGGTGCGGTCCACGCGCCCCTTGCCGTAGCCGCCGATGACATGCAGCCGACCGGCCCAGGCTGTACCCCAAGCCATCTCGCTGCGTGGAAGCGGAAGAGAGGCCCGGGCCGCCCAGCGCCCCGGCGGCCCGGGCGGGGCCGGGCTATCCGTCACACTCTCCGCTTCCTCACTGGGCATAAGATGATCGGTCATCGCACCACCTTGGCGGAGGCGTGCAAACGGTTCCGGTGAGGGGTTTGCGGGCTGCAGTGTCGGCTGCTGTGCCATGGCATGCCGTCCACCAAGCGTAGCGGCTGCGCCCAGGAGTAGAGTGTGGCGACGATACATTGCTGTCATTGCGGATCGCTCCAGCGTGCGAGAAATGTGCTGTGTTAGCCGGTCCAGAAGACGAATTGATGGGCTTACAGAAGCCTCATAGTGCCGGGGAACACTGCGATCACTGGATGGATGCCTCATACCAAATCTCTGTGACCAGAACCCGTGGGCTCCGTCGCGCAATCTGAAGACGCGTGATGCGTCAGGGCTGCGCGATAGGTTTATTGCGTGCGTGTGGAACGCATCAGGCGACCCCGCAGGCCTGCTGCATATCACCGCCGATCAAGGTGACCTCGGCACGGCTCGCACCACCGTAGAGCGTAGTCTGTGCCAGGCACTAGCAAGCGGCTTGCAGGTCGCTTTGGCTGTGTCTGGCCAGCATACACAATTGGCGGGCACCAAAGTCGGATCGGGGCAGAAGCGGTCTGGTGAGTTTTCCTACTCACCATCGTTCGCTCAGATATGCGCTGTTTCGGGACACTCCATCCAGCACATGGCTTCAGGTACTTGGAATGGATCGCTGAATCGGGATTGCCAGGAGGCTTCCTGCACTATGCACAGACGAAGTTGCCGTGTCGCGCCTACGCAGACTGAAGCTTATGGCACATCATAAATTGAAACGAAGCACCTGAGCCTCTGCGCAATTACTGCCGCCGTGAGGAGCGGTTCGAGCCTGGCAAGCCTCACGGCGAGACTGCCACGCCCTTCCAGAAGGCAACGCGGCCGGCAACGTTGGCAGCAGCCTGTTTCGGCTCCGGGTAGTACCAGACAGCGTCCTTGTTCGTCTGACCGGCCACGTTCAGCGTGTAGTACTGCGCCGTTCCTTTCCAGCCGCAAACGCTGGTGTGACTGCTCGGCTGGACGAACTCCTGCCGCAGGCTGGTGAGGGGAAAATAGGCGTTTCCCTCGACGGTGACGATGTCGTCACTCTCGGCCACAACCTGACCGTTCCATACTGCCTTCATTCCAACCCTCCCGCATAAAAGAAAGGCCGGGCATAAAGCCCGGCCCTTTCTCGTTTAGTGCGCCGTTTCCGGCTCCCGCTCAGATCCGCCCTCGTCACCCTCGCCATCCGGCTTGGCCAACTCCGGCGGCTGCGGCGCCTCGGTATATTCAAACTCCAGCTTATCGTCCTTAAGCGAAACCTTGACCGACCCGCCACGGACCAACTTGCCAAACAGCAGCTCCTCCGCCAGCGGCTTCTTGATCCACTCCTGAATGACGCGGCCCAGCGGACGCGCGCCATACAGCCGGTCATAACCACGCTCCGCCAGCCACTCCTTCGCCGCGGACGACAGCTCGATGGTGACGTTGCGGTCGGCCAACTGCGCCTCGAGCTGCATGACGAACTTCTCGACCACGCGGCCCACGATCTCCTGCGTCAGCCCGGCGAAGGTGATCACCGCGTCCAGCCGGTTGCGGAACTCCGGGGTGAACAGACGCTTGATCGCCTCGGTGTCCTCGCCCTCACGTTCAGTGCGGCCGAACCCAATGCTTTCCTTTGCCATGTCGCTGGCACCCGCGTTCGTCGTCATGATCAGGATGACGTTGCGGAAGTCCACGACCTTGCCGTTGTGGTCGGTCAGCTTCCCGTGGTCCATCACCTGCAACAGAATGTTGAACAGGTCCGGGTGAGCCTTCTCGATCTCGTCCAGCAACAGGACGCAGTGCGGGTGCTGGTCGATCGCGTCCGTCAGCATGCCACCCTGGTCGAACCCGACATAGCCCGGCGGCGCACCAATCAGCCGGCTGATGCTGTGCCGTTCCATATACTCGCTCATATCAAAGCGAGTCAGCTCGATCCCCAATGTGCTGGCCAACTGCCGTGCCACCTCAGTCTTGCCGACGCCAGTGGGACCACTGAACAGGTAGTTGCCAATCGGCTTCTCCGCCTCACGCAGCCCGGCACGGGACAGCTTGATCGCAGCAGACAGTGCCTCGATCGCCTTATCCTGGCCGAATACCATCGCCTTCAGGTCGCGCTCCAAGTTGCGGAGCGTTTCCTTGTCATCGGCCGATACGCTCTTAGGCGGAATACGGGCAATCTTGGCGACGATCTCCTCAACATCCTTCAAAGTCACCAGCTTACGGCGCTTGCCCTCAGGCTGCAGCATCCGGCTCGCGCCGACCTCGTCGATAACATCGATCGCCTTGTCAGGCAGCTTCCGATCATTGATGTACTTCGCCGAAAGCTCCACCGCACCCCGGATTGCCTCATCCGAGTAGGTGACCTTGTGATGCTTCTCGTAGTTGGTCTTGAGGCCGCGAAGGATCTTGATCGCATCTTCCTGCGACGGCTCGTTCACATCTATTTTCTGGAACCGCCGGACCAGCGCACGGTCCTTCTCGAAGTAGTTGCGATACTCCTTATACGTCGTGCTGCCGATGCAACGCAGCGCCCCCGCGGCCAATGCAGGCTTGAGCAGGTTCGACGCGTCCATCGCCCCGCCGCTCGTTGCCCCAGCACCGATCACGGTATGGATTTCATCAATGAACAGAATGCTGCCGGCATGCGCCTCCAATTCCGTCACGACCGCCTTCAGCCGCTCCTCAAAGTCACCACGATAACGGGTGCCAGCCAGCAAGGCCCCCATGTCCAATGCGAAGATCGTGCTCTTGAGCAAAACCTCCGGCACGTCGCCCTCAACGATGCGCTTCGCCAAGCCCTCAGCAATGGCAGTCTTGCCAACACCAGGATCGCCGACATAAAGCGGATTGTTCTTAGTGCGGCGGCACAGAATCTGGATCGTCCGTTCGATCTCGACGTCACGGCCGATCAGCGGATCAATCTTGCCGCTGGTAGCCTTCTTATTGAGGTTCACGCAGTAGTTGCTGAGCGCGTCCTGTGCCTTACGGCCGCCAGGCTTATCCTCACGCTCGTTGCCCTCGTTCGGGCCTTCCTCCTTGGCTCCCGCAACCGGACGCTGGGTCGCACGGCCCGGCGCCTTGGCAATGCCATGGCTGATGAAGTTGACCGCGTCCAGCCGGGTCATATCCTGCAACTGCAGGAAATACACCGCATGGCTTTCGCGTTCGCTGAATAGGGCGACGAGGACGTTGGCCCCAGTCACCTCATCGCGTCCGCTGCTCTGCACGTGGATGGCAGCGCGCTGCACAACGCGCTGGAAGCCGGCTGTCGGCTTCGGATCACCGGGCCGGTCCGTCGCCAAACCGGACAAGTCCTTGTCCAGGAACTCGCCGAGGTCGGCACGAAGCTTGTCGAGGTCCACGCCGCAAGCCCGCAACACTGTTGCTGCGTCGCTATCGTCGGCGAGACCAAGTAGGAGGTGTTCCAGCGTCGCGTATTCGTGCCGACGCTCACTCGCCAGCGAGAGAGCACGATGCAGCGTCTGTTCAAGGTTGCGAGACAACATACCGGTGACGCTCCTTCGCGCAGGGTGCTGAGGTGCCGCAGAGACTACGCTACGGCAACTGACCCGAGTGTGCCCGGGACAGCAGCCCGGAGACAGGTGTAAAAATGTAAGATAGGTGGAGTTTCGTTAGGCTAAGGCTCACTCTTTCTCGATTGTGCATTGCAGGGGATGCTGGTTCTGCCGGGCTAGGTCCATCACCTGCGTCACCTTGGTTTCTGCCACCTCATAGGTAAAGGCTCCGCAAACGCCGACGCCGCGACGATGAACATGCAGCATGATTCGCGTCGCCTCTTCGCGCGTCTTCTGGAAGAAACGCTCCAGCACATGCACGACGAACTCCATCGGAGTATAATCGTCGTTCAGCATCAACACTTTGTACATGGCGGGCTTGCGAGTCTTCGGGCGGGTCTTGACCACCACGCCGGTGTTCGGGTTATCGCTGTTGCCGCCACGCTTATCGTTGTCGCTCATTGCCTTGACATCCTGACGGCCACGTCCCTCTTGCCGCGCCGTTCCGCTGGAACCAACGCACTCCTGCGATCCTGGCGGGTCATCTGGCGCATCCCACCGGATTGCAGGCGCCAAGCCCACCAGATCACAACATATCGGAGCGCGGTGCCACGGGAAAAGAGCGGCGTGGGCCGCTACCGGACATCTGACGGGGCGGCGGACACGAAAAAGGCCCGGGAGCGTCGCCCCCGGACCTTGGTTCAGCGCCCTGCCGACCCTCAGCAGGCAGGCAATGCACATCCTGAGCGAACCTTTAAAGGTTTGTGCACGGACGAAAAGTTGAGCAGGCGTGTGGAGCGCAACACGGCCACGGGCTATCTGCCCGACCGCCCGACCAAGCCCGATTAGGCGGTCTTGAAGCTTTCGACAGCCAAGGTCACGCGACCAGCGATCG
This sequence comes from uncultured Acetobacteraceae bacterium, assembly GCA_964245505.1. Classification (GTDB taxonomy): domain Bacteria; phylum Pseudomonadota; class Alphaproteobacteria; order Acetobacterales; family Acetobacteraceae; genus DASWOJ01. Next base: position 7,127 of record CAXTOB010000088.1, read on the forward strand.
GCGCAATGGCTTCGTTCGCCAGCTTGATCGAGGTGTCAGCGACCTGGCTGGTCTGCGACATCGCCTTCTCGACTGCGGTGCGGGCCAAGGTCGTTTGCAGCTCGACAGCCTGCTGGAAGGTGCGGACGCCGGACAGGGCGCGGAAGGTGGACATCGCCTCCTCCATGGACGCCTGTGCAGTTGCTGCAAAGTGCTTGGTAAGGTCCTGCATCCCGGTTGCGAGGATCTGGCCCGACTTCACGAGCGCCTCAACGTTGCCCTGACCGAAAGCGACGAAGTCCTGTGGTGTCTTCATGATGGCGTTCCCCGTAGTGCCAGAATGATCCCGGCAGTTGCTAAAAAGCGACACGCCGCATCGCAGTGCTTCCAGCCCCGAGCAGTAGAGAGCTGGCGACCCCGGGGGTTTATTCGAGCCACTTGCAAATGCTGCAATGCAGCGCGCGACCGAATGACCCATCAGACACGTGAGCGCAAGCCAATTGTTGCAGTGCAACATCACACTTCCACCTGAGCGCACACAAAAAGTTCCCACGGCATCTCATGCAACACTGGTAACGTTATGGTGACGCTGAAGACTTAACATTTGCTCTTCGCGCTGGACAGCGCGGCTGCCGCCCACGTAGAGTTGAACGGCTTAGCATGGAGATCGGGTCGGAATGCCCAGGTTCACCTCAGGGATGCAGTGGTTGTCGGCCGTCGCGGCATTTGTGCTCCTGCTTACGTTGCCGGCCAGCCCGGCAGCCGCTCAGGTCGGTTCGGACCGTTATGCTTCCATTGTGATGGACGCCGGCAGCGGCAATGTCCTCTCGGCTGCCAGCGCAGACGAGCCGCGCTACCCCGCCAGCCTGACCAAGATGATGACGCTTTACCTCCTGTTCGACGCCCTGCGCGACCGCCGGGTGACTCTGGACCAGCAGGTGCCGGTCTCCCCTTGGGCGGCCTCCATGGCGCCGACAAAGCTGGGGCTGGTGCCGGGCACCTACATCACGGTGGAACAGGCGATCCTGGGCCTGGTCACCAAGTCCGCCAACGACGCCGCAGCGGCGCTTGGTGAGATGCTGGGCGGCGACGAGGAGCGGTTCGCGCAGATGATGACCCTGCGCGCCCGCGCGCTCGGGATGACCAACACGACGTTCCGCAACGCTTCCGGCCTGCCAGACCCGGATCAGATGACGACGGCACGCGACATGGCGGTGCTGGCGCGCCACTTGGTGCAGGACCATCCCGCCTATTACCGCTACTTCAGCGCGCCCTCCTTCGTGTTCCATGGGCGGCTGATCCTGAACCATCAGCACATGCTGCAAACCTATCCCGGAGTGGACGGCCTCAAGACCGGGTATATCCGGGATTCCGGCTTCAACCTGGTCACCTCGGCCGTGCATGGCGACACGCGGCTGATTGGCGTCGTGCTGGGCGCAGCGAACAGCGGGGAACGTGACCAGCACATGGCTGCCTTGCTGGACGCCGGTTTCGACCGTGCTGGTGCCCCGATGCTGATGGCGCGGCGCGACCCGGCGCCAAGTTTCCGCTTGCCAGCCATCATCGCTGCGGCGCAAGCGGCGCCGGCCTACCCGTCGCCGCTTTACTCCGCGCCCTTCACCGATGTGCCGGGCCCACGCTCTCCGTTGGGCTATGACGCGCCCTTCTTGGCGCCCCAGTCCCGGGCGCGCAGCTACACGGCCCGGTTTGCCGAACTCCGGCCGGCGCCGCAGCCCGCGCGGCTCCGCGTCGCCGAGTCTGCGTGGCGCGATCCGGCTTGGCGTGAGCCGCAGGGACGGGCGACACGGGATCCGGCGGCGCACCGTGTGATGGATCGAATGGATCCGCGTGACCGCTTCGAGGTCCGGGGCCGGGAAGAGCCGCGGGCCGAGCGCTTCCATGTCCACTCCATCGTGGCTGCCTCGCCACTACAGCAACGTACGCACGCGTCACCAGCCCGCGGCTATGATGCCCCACCCCACCCGGTGCGGTCCGCCCATGCCGCATGGCAGAGCGGACGTTACCCCGGCTGAACCATCTCCCCTTGCACGCCGCGGACCTGCGCCGCATTTTAGTTTGATGCCCGGCGCAGCGCCTGGCAGCAAGGGAACCTGAGACGCATGGACGGCGGAGCCGATTCGAGACGCATCACTCTTTATTCGCGTGAGGATTTCGCGGGGATGCGCGCCGCCGGGCAACTGGCGGCGGAAACGTTGGACATGATAACCGAACATGTTCGTCCAGGCGTCACCACGGCGGAATTGGACCGTCTGTGCCATGACTTCATGGTGGGACGCGGCGCGGTGCCAGCTACCTTGGGCTACCGCGGCTACCAGCATAGCAGCTGTACTAGCATCAACCATGTTGTCTGCCACGGCATCCCCGGCGAGCGCCGCCTTGTCGAGGCTGACGTGCTGAATATTGACGTGACGGTCATCCTGGACGGCTGGCATGGCGACACCAGCCGGATGTATGTCGCGGGGCAGCCAAGCACCAAGGCGGCGAAGCTGATGGACGTGACCTATGCTGCGCTGATGCGCGGTGTCGCCGCCGTGCGCCCCGGCGCCACCCTGGGCGACCTGGGCTATGCCATACAGTCCTTCGTCGAAGCCAACCGGTTCAGCGTGGTGCGCGACTTCTGCGGCCACGGCATCGGACGCCGCTTCCACGAGGCGCCGAACATCCTGCACTTCGGCAAGCCCGGCGAGGGGCCGGTGATGCGCCCAGGCATGTTCTTCACCATCGAGCCGATGGTGAACGCCGGGCGCCCGGAGGTGAAGGTGCTGGATGACGGCTGGACCGCCGTGACCCGCGATCGCAGCCTATCTGCACAGTTCGAGCACATGGTCGGCGTCACGGAAACTGGTTGCGAGGTGTTCACGATCTCCCCCGCCGGGCTGCACCATCCGCCTTACGCCCTATGAGCGGCGAGGTTTTTTCAACGACTCATCGCCTACGGTTCAACGACACCGACCGCCTCGGGCACGTGAACAATGCCGTCTTCGCGGTCATGCTGGAGCAGGGGCGGTCCGAGTTGGCAGTTGCCGCAGGGTTGCCGGTGGAATCCGATGGACAGGCGTTGGTGATCGTGCGGCTGGAGCTGGACTTCCTGCGGGAGATGGCCTGGCCCGGCGACGTGCTGATCGAGACGGAGGTGTCCCGGCTCGGCGGCAAGTCCATCCAATTTCGCCAGCGGCTGGTGTCTGGCGGCGACCTCTGCGCTCGGGCGGTAACGGTGCTGGTCGTTATGGACCGCATGACCCGCAGGGCCGTGCCGTTGACGCCGGATTGGCGGGACGCTCTCGGCCGCTGGCTGGTGCATGAGGCTGCCGAACCTTTGCCCGCCTGATGCCGCCGGGGCAGGACGACCTGTTGCGCCGCGTCGAAACCGTGGACCGGTCGGTTAAGCCGGAGACCCCTGCCCCACCAGTCGCCACGCCGCCAACCCCGCAGCAGGTCAGCGATCTAACACCGCCACCTATCCTCTCGCGCAGGCGGCCACGGCCATTCGTGGCCGCAGCCGTTCCCCCCCAGCCCGATCCCGTTCCCAGCACGCCCATGAGCGCCGAGGGCCATCGCACCCGGATGCGCGCCCGTCTGCTGCAGTCCGGCCCAGACAGCGTCGCGGATCATGAGCTGTTGGAGATGATGCTGTTCCTCGCCCTGCCCCGGCGCGACACCAAGCCCATCGCCCGTGCGCTGCTGACCCGCTTCGGCAGTTTTGCCAACGCCGTCTCGGCCCCTCTTGCGGACTTGCGGACGATCGAGGGCCTGGGCGATGCCGGCATCGCGGCGCTCAAGACGATCCAGGCCGCCGCCCTGCGCCTGGCCCGGTCGGAAGTGCTGAACCTTCCGGTGCTGAACAACTGGGACCGGCTGATGGAGTATTTGCAGATGGTGCTCGGCCGCGAGCGCATCGAGCAGTTCCGCATCCTGTTCCTGGACAACCGCAACCGCTTACTCGCCGACGAAGCCCAGGCCCGCGGCACTGTGAACCACACCCCGGTTTATCCGCGGGAGGTGGTGAAGCGTGCGTTGGAACTGCATGCGACGGGGCTGATCCTGGTCCATAACCACCCCAGCGGCGATCCCAGCCCGTCGCGGGAGGACATCGAGATGACCCGGCTGATCGGCCAAGCCGCGAGCGCCCTGTCGGTTGTGCTGCATGATCACGTCATCATCGGCAACGGCCGCTGGTTCAGCTTCCGGCGGGAGGGGATACTGTGACGCCTCAGGCAATGTGGTTCATGATCTCCTGCCCACCGTCCCAGATCAGCTTTACCGACACATACAATACCACTGCCAACCCTACCCAGGCGATCCAGCGGTAACACTCCAGCAGCCCGGCAATGATCCGGGCGGCGACGCCCATTAGAATGACCGATACCGTCAGCCCTACCACCAGCACCCAGGGATGCTGCAGCGATGCCCCGGCGACGGCCAGCACGTTGTCCAGGCTCATGGACAGGTCGGCCAGCACGATCTGCATCAAAGCCTGGCGCATTGTCTTTACCGGCACGGCGCCAGCCGCCTCCTTCCGGGCAGCCTCGGCCCGGCGCAGCTCGCGATACATGCGCCAGCATACCCACAACAGCAGCAACCCGCCGGCGAACAGCAGCCCGATGATGGCCAGCAACTGCACCGTCACCAGCGCGAGGCCAATCCGCAGGATGGTGGCGGCACCGATGCCGAGCATGATGGCACGGGTCTTCTGCGCCTCCGGCAGCCCGGCCACTGCCATGCCCACCACGACCGCGTTGTCTCCGGCCAGCACCAGGTCGATCAGCAGCACCTGGCCGAGCGCGATGAGTTCGGGGAGGATATGTTCCAGGCTGATGTGTTCCAGGGGGCGGGTCCTATCTGCTTGTCACCGGCAAGGCGCAGGCTTAACCCCCGCAGGCACCCACAAGACACGAGGCTCCCGATGGTTCCGCGTTACAGCCGCCCCGCCATGACCGCGATCTGGGCGCCCGAGAACCGGTTCCGCATCTGGTTCGAGATCGAGGCGCTGGCCTGCGAGGGCATGGCCGCCATCGGCGCGATCCCCGAACAGGCCGCCCGCACCATCCGGGAACGCGGCGGCGCCAAGGTCGCCCACATTACCCAGGCCGACCTGGACCGCATTGACGCCATCGAGGCCGAGACACGCCACGACGTGATCGCCTTCCTGACCTGGCTGGCCGAGGGCGTGGGGCCGGACAGCCGCTTCGTCCACCAGGGCCTGACCAGCAGCGACGTGCTGGACACCTGCCTGTCGGTGCAGATGACCCAGGCCGCGGACCTGCTGCTGCAGGACCTGGACCTGGTGCTGGCCGCACTCAAGCGCCGGGCGATGGAGTTCAAATATACCCCTACCATCGGCCGCAGCCACGGCATCCATGCGGAGCCGACCAGCTTCGGCTTGAAGCTCGCAGGCCACTATGCCGAGTTCGCCCGCAACCGTGCCCGGCTGGTGCAGGCGCGGGCGGAGGTCGCGGTCTGCGCCATCAGCGGCGCCGTCGGCACCTACGCCCACGTGGACCCGCGGGTGGAGGAATACGTGGCGGCCCATCTGGGCCTGCAAACCGAGGCGGTGTCCACCCAGGTGATCCCCCGGGACCGCCATGCCGCCTTCTTCTGCACGCTCGGGGTTGTCGCCTGCGCCATCGAGCGCCTGGCGACCGAGGTCCGCCACCTGCAGCGCAGCGAGGTCCGTGAGGCCGAGGAGTTCTTCCACCCGGGTCAGAAGGGCAGCAGCGCCATGCCGCACAAGCGCAACCCGGTGCTGAGCGAAAACCTGACCGGGCTCGCCCGCATCGTGCGCGGCGCGGTGACGCCGGCGCTGGAGAACGTGGCGCTGTGGCATGAACGCGACATCAGCCACTCCAGCGTCGAGCGCGCGATTGCCCCTGATGCGACGGTGACGCTCGACTTCGCCCTCGTGCGCCTGGCCGGCATGATGGAGAAGCTGACGGTCTATCCCGCGCAGATGCTGGCGAACCTGGATGCGCTGGGCGGCGTGGTCCACAGCGGCGAGGTGCTGCTGGCCCTGACCCGCGCCGGCATCCTGCGGGAGGATGCCTACCGGATCGTGCAGCGCGGCGCGATGGACACCTGGACCGGCCTCGGCAAGCCCGGCGCGCGCAGCTTCCGGCAGGTGCTGGACGCCGATCCCGAAGTGGCCGGCCGCGTGCCGCCAGCAGAGATGGACCGCGCCATGTCGTCCGACATGCACCTGGCGCATGTGGATCACGTATTCGCGCGCGTGTTCGGCCGCCAAGATTCCGACATAAAAGCGGCCTGAAACCGCCGGGATCGTTGCGTAGTTAGATCATGGATCAAAAGGAGGTCCGTGACATGAGGAAGTTTCTACTCGCCTTGGCAATCCTGGCTGGCGGCGCTGCGGCGACCGGCGCAAGTGCTGCTCCCCACGCCGTTCCTCTCGCTGCCGCGCCGGCAGCGTATGGCGCTGCGCTGGTGCAGCCCGTGCAATACTACTATCCCGCCTGGCGTTACCGCGAAGCGCGCCGGCACATTGCCTACGAGCGGTTCCGCCGCCACGAGGCCCGGCGGGAGTGGCGCCGGGAGCATGGGTTCTATGGTCCGCGCTTCGGCTATGGCTACGGCTACGGTCCGCGCTACTAGCGGCCCCGGTTGACACGGCAGCACCCGGCGGCACACCTGCCGCCGTGTGCACCGTCGTCCTGAGCCTACGCCCCGGCCATCCCTGGCCGATCCTGCTTGCCGCAAACCGTGACGAACGGGTGGACCGCCCCTGGGACCCGCCGGCTGCGCACTGGCCGGGACGGCCGGACGTGGTGGCCGGGCGGGACCGGCTGGGCGGCGGCACCTGGATGGCGATGCGGGACGGGCTAGTGGCCGCGGTGCTGAACCGTCCCGGCAGCCTCGGTCCGGCGCCGGGCAAGCTGAGCCGCGGCGACCTGCCGCTGCAGGCAGTTGAGCATTCCAGCGCCGCTCAGGCCGCGGAGGCATTGGCGAAGCTGGACGCCGGAGCTTATCGCAGCTTCAACATGGTTATCGCCGACCGCACCGGCGCCTGGTTCGTGCGCGGGCTGGGCGCCGGGCACCCCGACGTATGGGGGCTGGAAGCCGGAATCCACATCGTCACCGCCCATGACCCTGACGACCCGGCCAGTCCCCGCGGCGTGGCCCATCTCCCCCGCTTCCGGGATGCACCTGCGCCGGACCCAGCCCACGGCGACTGGAGCGCCTGGACAGCACTGCTGGCCGACCCGGGCGGCGGCGAGGCCGCGATCAATGTGCCGGCCCGCAACGGCTTCGGCACCGTTTGCAGCTCCCTGGTCGCTCTGCCAAACACGGGCGCCCCGGTGTGGCTCTTCGCGGCCGGGCCGCCGAACGTGGCGCCATTCCGCCCAGTGGCGCTTACTGGATAGGCGTGCCGCACACAGCCGTGCCAGTGGACGTGGCAAAACCGCCACTCCCCTGCTATAGCGTCCGCGCGCGCTGCCCGTCCGGGCGGCCCAAAGATAGGAATTCCTATAATGGCACGCCGCCGACAACTCTATGAAGGCAAGGCCAAGGTGCTGTTCGAGGGTCCGGAACCCGGCACGCTTGTGCAGCATTTCAAGGACGACGCCACCGCCGGCAACGGCGCCAAAAAGGGCACGATCACCGGCAAGGGCGTACTCAACAACCGCATCAGCGAATACCTGATGACACGCCTAGCTGAAATCGGCGTCCCCACCCACTTCGTCCGCCGCCTGAACATGCGCGAGCAGTTGATCCGCGAAGTCGAGATCATCCCGCTGGAAGTGGTCGTCCGCAACATCGCCGCCGGCAGCCTGTCGGTGCGGCTGGGCATCCCTGAGGGCACACGCCTGCCCCGCTCCATCATCGAGTATTATTACAAGAACGACGGCCTGAACGATCCGATGGTCGCCGAGGAGCACATCACCGCCTTTGGCTGGGCCAGCACACAGGACATGGACGACATCGTCAGCCTGACGCTGCGGGTGAACGACTTCCTGTCCGGCCTGTTCCTGGGCGTCGGCATCATCTTGGTGGACTTCAAGCTGGAGTTTGGCCGGCTTTGGGAGGAGGACGACATGCGCATCGTCCTCGCCGATGAGATCAGCCCCGATAACTGCCGCCTATGGGACAGCAAGACCAACGAGAAGATGGACAAGGACCGCTTCCGCCGCGACCTGGGCAAGGTGGAGGAGGCCTACCAGGAGGTCGCCCGCCGCCTAGGCATCCTGCCGGAGGCCGGCAACAATGACATGAAGGGGCCGGAGGCGATGCAGTGAGGGCAACCGTCACCGTCATGCTCAAGGACGGCGTGCTGGACCCGCAGGGCAAGGCCATTGGCCATGCGCTGCACTCGCTGGGCTTCAACGGCGTGGGCGAGGTGCGCGCCGGCAAGGTGATCGAGTTGGACCTGGACGCAACCGACCCGGCCGCTGCCAAGTTGGAGGCGGAGGCGATGGCCCGCCGCCTCCTGGCCAACACCGTCATTGAACGCTTCCAAGTGGAGATTACCCCATGAAAACCCTGCTGCTTGCCTCAGTCGCCCTCCTTGGCTTGGCGTCCCAAGCCGACGCCGCCCGCTTCTCCGCCGTTAACGGCAATAAGCTGCTGCAGCTCTGCACCAATCCCCGCATGCAGACGAGTTGCACCGCTTACATCGAGGGGATCAGCGACATGGTGAGCACATACCAGGAGTTGCGCCCACAGGACGGCAGCAAGGGTGGCGCCCTTCCCGTCTATGTTTGCGTGCCAGCCGAGGTGACGGGCCTGCGCCAGCGCGACACGGTCGTAAGCTACCTCAAGACGCACCCGGAGTCCGCAAACCGCCAAGCCGCCGGCGTCGTTGCCGACGCATTGCGCAGCGCCTACGCCTGCCAATAGGCCGCTGCTGGTGAAGGCTGGCATCGTCGTGTTTCCCGGCACCAACCGGGAGCGCGACATGGCCATAGCGCTGCACCATGTTACCGGGCAGCGCCCGCGGACCGTGTGGCACGGCGACACCGATCTGGCTGGGCTGGACCTCATCGTCCTGCCCGGTGGGTTCAGCCACGGCGACTACCTGCGCTGCGGCGCGATGGCGGCGCGGTCGCCGGTGATGGGGGCGGTGCGGGAGTTCGCCAGGCGGGGCGGGCATGTGCTTGGGGTGTGCAATGGCTTCCAGGTGCTGACGGAGGCCGGGCTGCTCCCCGGGGCGCTGCTGCGGAACGCCGGGCTGCGCTTCCTGTCGCAGGACTGCCACCTGCGGGTGGAGCGGGCGGACACGCCTTGGACCCGGCACTACACACCGGGCCAGGTGTTCCGCGCGCCGATGGCGCATGGGGACGGCAACTACTTTGCCGACGACGCGACGCTGGATCGGCTGGAGGGCGACGGGCTGGTGCTGTTCCGCTACGTGACGCCGAGCGGCGAGGTAACGGCGGCGGCGAACGCCAATGGGTCCGCCCGCAACATCGCTGGCATCATCAGCGGGGATGGCCGGGTGATGGGCCTGATGCCGCACCCGGAGGACCTGGTGGACCCGCTGATGGGCGGGACGGACGGGCTGCCGATGTTCGCCGGCATGGCGGAGGCTCTGGCCGCATGATGCCGCGCGAGGTCAACCAGGCCCTTGCCCGCGAGTTCGGCCTATCTGCCGACGAGTACGGTCGCGTGCTGGCCATCATGGGCCGCACTCCTAGCCTAACCGAGCTGGGCATCTTCAGCGTGATGTGGTCGGAGCATTGCTCCTACAAGTCCAGTCGCGTCTGGCTGAAAACCCTGCCGACCACCGCCCCCTGGGTGATCCACGGCCCCGGCGAGAACGCCGGCGTCGTCGCCATTGGCGACGGGCTGGCCGCCATTTTCAAGATGGAATCCCACAACCATCCCAGCTTCATCGAACCCTACCAAGGTGCTGCCACCGGCGTCGGCGGCATCCTGCGCGACGTGTTCACCATGGGCGCCCGGCCCATCGCCAACCTGAACGCCCTGCGGTTCGGCTCGCCGGATGATCCGCGTACCCGGCGCATCGTTGACGGCGTGGTGCGCGGCGTCGGCGGCTACGGCAATTGCGTCGGCGTGCCGACCGTGGGGGGCGAGGTCAACTTCCACCCGGCCTACAACGGCAACCCGCTGGTGAACGCCATGACGGTCGGCATTGCGCCTGCAGACCGCATCTTCCTCAGCGCCGCGGCTGGCGTCGGCAATCCCGTGGTGTATGTCGGCAGCAAGACCGGGCGCGACGGCATCCACGGCGCGACGATGGCCAGCACCGAGTTCGGCAAGGACTCGGAGGAAAAGCGCCCCACCGTCCAAGTCGGCGATCCCTTCACCGAGAAGCTGCTGATCGAAGCCTGCCTGGAGCTGATGGCGACGGACGCCATCATCGGCATCCAGGACATGGGCGCCGCCGGGCTGACGAGCAGCAGCGTGGAGATGGCCGGCAAGGGCGGCGTCGGCATCGAGCTGGACCTGGACCAGGTGCCCCAGCGCGAGACGGGGATGACGGCCTACGAGATGATGCTGTCC
>CAXTOB010000089.1:0-17479 GCA_964245505.1 uncultured Acetobacteraceae bacterium
GCCGGCATGCGCCACCAGCTCGACGATGGCGTCGCGCCGCTGCAGCACGGCGGTGGAGTCGGTGGGGCGGGCGCTTGCGGTCACGGGCGGCTCGATGGTGAAGCTCGGGGGTGAAGTTCGGGGGTAATAGGACCATGCCGGGGAATTGCGGAATGCGCCACGGCTTGCCAGTGTTACACCCCGGGGGACGCAGAGATGGCCATCAAGCTGGAGATCGCGGTGCGTCAGGTGTTCCCGACGCTGGTGGCGGCGGTGGACACGCCGGACGCCGGGCCGCGCAACGCCGAGCTGCGGGAACGCATCCTGGCCCGGCGCGCGGCGTCGCCCTCCATGCAGGCATCGAACTCCGGCGGCTGGCACTCGGACCGGGACATCGAGGAATGGGGCGGCCCGCGCGTCGCGGAGGTGCTGGCGATGGCCCGCTCCGTCGCCAACGAGCTGACCCGGCACCGCAGCGGCCGCCCCGTCGCGCCTGCTTGGACCGTCAGCGCCTGGGCCAACGTCAACAGCGCCGGCGACAGCAACATCTGCCATTACCATCCTGGCGCGTTCTGGTCCGGCACCTACTACGTGGATGACGGCGGCGACGGCTCCGATGGCCCGCTGGGCGGCGAGTTCGAGATGCTGGACCCGCGCGGCCCCGGCCCGGCGATGCTGGCGCCGACCCTGGTGTTCGCCGGGGAGGGCGGGCTTTCGGCAGGCGGCACCGAGACGATCCAGCCGCGGCCGGGCCTGCTGTTCCTGTTCCCGTCCTGGCTGTATCACCAGGTCCGTGCCTACCGCGGGACGGGGGCGCGCATTTCCATCGCCTTCAACCTCCGCATCTGACATCGGCTGCGGGCAGCGGAACGGGGCGACTCGTTAGACGAACCCCAGCCCCCACCACCATACCGGCAGCGTCAGGAATGACAGGACGATGCCGATGCCGACCATCTGCGTGATCAGCGCCGGGTTCAGCCCATACTGGATTGCCACGATGGAGCCGCCAATCATCGGTCCCATCGCCGCCTCGAAGATGGTGATCCGCGTGGTCTCGCCCGTCTGGCCCAGCACCCCGGCATACAGCAGCAGCAGCGCCAGCGGCGCCAGCACCAGTTTGAACGCCAGGCCCGATCCCAGCGCGGCACGATGCCCGGACATCTGGTCCAGCCGTAGCTGCATCCCCACCGACACCAGCGCCAGCGGCGCCAACGTATCGCCGAGGCGGTGCAGCATCGCCGAGAACCAGACGGGATACTCGACGCCGGACAGCGCGAACGCCAGCGCGAGGGCGATCAGCGGCGGGAAGGTGGCGATCCGCAGCAGGATGGCCCGGCCCGGCGCAGCCTCGTTCGCGCACACGCAGGCCACGGTGATGCCTAGCGTGCTGAGCACAAGGTAGGTGCCGAGCTGGTCTATGACGATGCCGGTCGGCAACCCTTGCGCGCCATAGAAGGTCTCGATCATCGGGAGGCCAACGAACGAGGTGTTGGCCAGCCCCGCCGTCAGCACGAGCGCCCCGGCGGTGCGGGCCTGCAGGCCGAAGCGGCGTGCCGCCAGCAGGAACGTCGCCGCGCTGATGGCGAACAGCAGCCAAGGCATCAGGATCGGCAGTGCCAGGCCAGGGGACAGCCGGACCCCGTGCATCTGCCACAGGATCAGTGCAGGCAGGGCGATGTGGATGATGAACCCGTTCAGCCCGGCATGGGCATTTGGCGGCACCCGGTCCGTGACGCGCAGCGCCATCCCGGCGAGCAGGCAGACGAACAGCATGGCGATGTTGGTCATGGCGCAAGCCTCCGCGGTTCCAGGGCGCCCTTGGGGCAGCCGGCAGCGGAAGGTGTAAGCCCGGTTCACGGCCGAAAGTGTAACGAGGATCACAGTCTGGCCAATGGAGGTACGGGGGCGGTCCTACACCAGATTCAGGGACACGACCGCGAGGCACCTGCTGCCATCGCGCCCCTGCTGCCATCACGCGTCGTCGCGAGTGACGTGATACGATCGCTGCCAGCATCCACTTGTTGCTGACAGGAAGCGATGTGCTGACCAACCTGTTCGACCGTCTTCCCGCAGCCTCGGCGGACGAGGAGTTCAAGGAGATCCTCCATCGGGACGGCACGCGGATCGAGCGGATCGTGTCCACCGGCCAGTCCACCCCTGAGGACGCCCCATACGACCAGGACCACGACGAGTGGGTGTTGCTACTCGATGGGGCGGCGGGGCTTTGGGTCGAAGGGGAAGGAGAACGTGAGCTTCGCCCCGGTGACCACCTGCTGATCCCCGCCCACCGCCGGCACCGGGTCACCTGGACCGCGAAGGGCGCGGTAACCGTGTGGCTCGCCATCCACTTCGCCGCATCGGCCTAGGGACCCTGATCCGATATCCGCAGGGTGATAGCCTTCTGCCTGGTTGAGCATCATCCGTTCCTGGACGGACCGCACCGCCGCCCCGCAGCAATGCTCTAGATCGAAACCGAACACTCGCTCCGGGCCACTCAGGACGGTCAAAATCCGGTCCTGCTCAAGTAAGCGGCGCGTCCGAGCCAATCAGCCCATCCGGCGATGCTTGGGCCTCGTCACGGCGTCCGACATGCTGGGTGAACAGGCGGATACCCTCGCCCAGCCGGCCCTGCTCCAGCGCATCCAGCACGTCGCGGTAAACGAGGTGGCTGGGATAAAGCTGGGCTGGCGCCACCGCAAACCAGCGGAGGTCTCCAGCCCCTGGCGTTTCGTCCCCGTGCAGGACGCGCTTGCTGGGACTGCCCTTCAGCGTCGCCTGGTAACAAAGCGAGACGGAGTGCCCCCGGTCGTCGAAGATCTGCACGAGGGCAACAGGCCGCTCGGCGACGTCCACCTCGCAGCCGAACTCCTCACCGGCACAGGCAGTGATGCGGTGCGCGATCTCCTCCCGGTGACGGATGATGCTGCCCGGCACATGCCAGCCGGCCCCGAAGGGATCGTCGCGCCAGGCGAGCAGCACGCCCTTCTCCTTGTCCTGGACCAGCAGGTCCACATTCACCGTCGCCATCACCTCAGTCATGAACCGGAACAGCGGCCAGGGCAGGTTGGCACCCTGCCCGCTCAGCTTGGCCAGGATGCCTTCAAGCGTCCGCAGTTCCTCGTCACTGAGCGCTTGTTTCTCGGAGGTTGTCATCGCGGGATGCTCCATCATTGCCGCAAACCATCAGCCACCCTGGTTCACCCGGCAACACGGGGAATGGATCAGGTTCCGCACCAGGCTAGACCCGGCAGCCCGCTCCCGACCGTATGCGGCGTGACCAGCGTGCAGGGTTAGCCGAACATCAAATCAAGCCTCACGACGATCTCAGGCGCGAGCACGAGGGCAACTTCGCCGGTCCGATACTCAGTCTTCTCACGGTATTCACCACCAGCCGGCTCCCTGTAGGCATCCAGGGCGCGGCGCTTCAAATCCACAATCCATAGCTCGGCGATGCCGGCCCGTGCATAAAGCGGCAGCTTCACCGTTCGATCGTAATGAAGGGAGCTGTCCGCCGCCTCGACCAGGAGCAGGATGTCTGCTGGGCCAGGATGCGCGCCGGCAGCATAGAAGTCAGCCCTGCGCCGCAGGATGGCCAGGTCGGGCTGCGGTTCACTCGACTGGTCGAGGTGGACCGGGTTCTGGATCGAAACAATCGTACGGCCAGCACATGCCAGGATGAACGCTTCGGCCAATCTGTTCACGGAAGCTGCATGGCCCGGACCGATCGGCGCCATGTCGATCAGGTCCCCGTCAATCAGCTCGATCCGGTCGTCCTCGCCGAAGATGCCGGCGTCGGCCATCCGGTGATAGTCATGCACGGTCAACCTGTGCCGGGCCGGCGCAAGGGTTGCGTCGTCCATGATGCACCTCCAGCAATCCGGTCCGACCTATAACATTCCCGCGCCCGGGCTGGCACGGGCCGCGGGTTGATCTGCGGCACATGCGTCGTGAGGAGGGGCGGGCGGACGCCAGCGTCACGCTTCCTGCACGACGGGCCGCACGCCGGGGCCGCGCTCGACGTTCAGCGGCCGGCTGTCAGCGTCGAGCAGCGCGGCACCGATGCGGTCCGGCAGGGAATAGGTCCCCTCCGCATCGAGGCGCAGCAGCACCTGGTCAGGCGTCCAGGACAGGCGGCACATCAGGCGCGTGGCCGGACCGTTCTCGGTGATGCCGTCATCCTCGACCAGCACGAACTCGCTGCTGCCCTGTCCCGGGCCGGGAAACAGGCGGAGCAGCCGGGACGGCTCATCATGTAGCCGCCCCGTACCGGCCGAGTCGGTCAACGGCAGGATCGCCCCAGCCGGCGCCAGCAGCGGCAAGCGGTCCAGCGGCGCCTCGACCTCGGCCACGCAGCCCGGCGCGAACACGGCGCCAGTATGAACGTCGAACCAAGCCTCCGGCCGCTCCGGCAGCCGCAGGCGGCGCAGCCGTTCACCAGGCTGGACCACCGGCGCCGCGAGCAGGAATGGGCCGAGCATCAGCTCATCGCAGTCGGCGACACAGCCGGGATCATCCGGGAACTGCAGGAAGGTCGGGCGAATCACCGGCTCATGCCGGTCGGCAGCGTGATGCATCAGGCTATACAGGTAAGGCATCAGCCGGTAGCGCAGGCGGATCGCCTCACGGATCGCCGGCAAGGCCTCAGGGTATAGCCAGGGGCTATTGTAGGCCCCATCCGGCTTCCAACTGTTCATGATGAAGCGGGGATGCACGGCGCCGGCCTGGGTCCAGCGCACCAGCAGCTCCGCATCCGGCAGCGGCCCGGCGAACCCGCCGACATCGTGCCCCGTGTTATACAACCCCGACAACGACATCTGCAGCCCGGTCCGCAGGTTCCAGCGCAGCGTGTCCCAGCTTGTCGTGTTGTCGCCGCTCCAGTTTTGCCCATAACGCTGCACCCCCGGCATCCCCGCACGGGTGACGGTGAACGGGCGCCGGCCCGGGGCATGCCGGCGCTGCTCCTCCAGCGTCGCGCGCGTCATCAGCAGCGGCTGCACCGGGCGCAGCAGGTCCAGCGGCGCGGGGTCGCCGAAGTTGGCGCACTCGGCGGCCTCGTCCCACAGCTCGTATTCGTTGTTGTCGTTCCAGCCGGCGTCCATGCCCGGGGCCAGGATGCTGCGACGTAGGCCGTCCTGCCACCAACGGATGCCGGCCGGGCTGGTGAAGTCGAGGT
This sequence comes from uncultured Acetobacteraceae bacterium, assembly GCA_964245505.1. Classification (GTDB taxonomy): domain Bacteria; phylum Pseudomonadota; class Alphaproteobacteria; order Acetobacterales; family Acetobacteraceae; genus DASWOJ01. The sequence goes on from CAXTOB010000089.1 coordinate 5,153, forward strand.
GCGCCCCCTCCCCGTCCCAGAACTGCGACAGCAGCGGCTGGCCATCGTCGCCGCTCCGCACGAAGGCGCCCGCCGCGGCGGCGTCGCCATAGCCGGGGTGGTCATCGAGCAGGCAGGGCTTCAGGTTGGCCACAACCTGCATCCCGGCGGCATGGAAGCGGTCCATCAGCCCCTCCGGGTCCGGGAACTTGGCGCGGTTCCAGTGAAACACGTAGCGGCGCGGGCCGATGGAAGTATAGCCGCTGCCGAAGTGGAAGGCGCTGACCGGCACATCCTCGGTCCGGCAACGTTCGATGAAGTCCTCGATCCGCGCCTGAGCATCCGGCGCATCGGCCAGGGCCATCGCGGTCTGGGCATAGCCGAGGGACCACCGCGGCGGCAGCGCGGTTCCGCCAGTCAGGCGCAGGAAGGCCGGCGTCACGTCGCCAAGCCGCGGACCGGCCAGGACATACAGGTCGAGGTCGCCGCCCTCAGCCTCGTAGCCGCGGAACAGGCCGTGGTAATTATCGTGCTCCGCCCCAAGGTCGAAGGCGCCGGCGACGTGGTTGTCATATAGCAAGCCATAGGCTGTGCCGGTCGCGCCATCCTGCGCCAGCACGAAGGGCCAATGCTTATACAACGGATCGCCGGTGCGGGGATCGTAGCCGAGCGCGTCCCGCATGGCCGTGCGCAGCCGTCGCCCATGCAGGTCCAGCGGTCCCGTCTTATCGCCCAGGCCGTAGTAGCGGTCCCCAGGGTGCCGGGCGAGGTAGTGGGCAACGGCCGTGCCGCGGCGCGCAAACATCCACGCCATGCCGGGCCGGTCCTGCAGGAACACCTGGCCGTCAGGGCGCACCCACTGCAGCCGGAACGGATCGAGCCCGATGCGGACGCCGAACTGCGCCGTCGCCAGCGTCAGCCCGCCGTCCCCGCGAGTGATGGACGGCACGGGCCAGACGTCCTCGTCCAAGCGGTCCCTTCCCTCCCACGGCACGTCGGCGGCGCCCGGGGCGGCAACCATCCAGGTGCGCGGCTGGCGGACGGCGCCATCGCGCAAAAACAGCACGCGGGCCATATCGGCGCCGAGCAGGCTGATACGGCAGGCAATCCCCTCCCCGCAATCCAGCAGCACGCCATGCGGGGTTTCCGCCTGCAGGATGGCGCGACGGATTGGCCGCATCAGGAACGCCCTTGCATTCTCATAACGTGCCCTCGCCTAATAAAATGAGTGCAGACCTCCTACTCCCTCTCCCTCCGGGAGAGGGTCGGGGTGAGGGAGGCCGCAAGTACAGGCTCCGCCCAAACCAGGCCCATACCTAAGCAGGACAGAACGGTCCTTGCCACCTCCGTTGTATCGGGCATCCAGCACTCCCTCCAACCTTCTCCCACCGGAAAAGCGAATTAAGCCAGCCCCCTAGCATTCACATACAGCGCATAAACCGACTGACTCGCCGCCATGAACAGCCGATTCCGCCGCAGGCCCCCAAAGCAAAGGTTCGCGCAACGCTCAGGCAGGCGGATATGCCCAATCGGCTCACCGGCGGGATTGAACACCCGCACCCCATCCAGCTCCGGGCTACCCATCCCCCAGCCGCACCACAGGTTGCCGTCCTCGTCCACCCGGAACCCATCGGGCGTCCCGGCGCCGGCATCGATCAGGATACGCCGCCGGGCCAGGCGCACGCCGTCCACCACGTCATAGGCCAGGATGCGCCGCGGCACGGACCGGCACTCCACGACATACAGCACCTTCTCATCGGGAGAGAATGCCAGGCCATTCGGCGCCTCGATCGCATCGTCCAGCAGCGTGGCCTGCCCATTCGCCGGGTCCAGCCGATACAGGTTGAGCGGCAGCTCCTGCTCCGCCCGGGCCCCCTCATAGTCCGACAACAGGCCAAAGGCCGGGTCGGTGAACCAGATGGCGCCGTCCCGGCTGACCACCACATCGTTCGGGCTGTTCAGCCGCTTGCCCTCGAAGCGGTCCAGCAGCACGGTGATGCTGCCGTCATGCTCGGTCCGCGTCACCCGGCGGTTGCCGTGCTCGCACGTCACCAGCCGGCCCTGCCGGTCCCGGGTGTTGCCGTTGGCATAACCAGAAGGCTTGCGGAACACCGAAACTGCGCCGGTCTCCTCCTCCCACTTGAGAATACGGTTGTTCGGGATGTCGCTGACCAGCAGGTGCCGGGCATCGCCGAACCACACCGGCCCCTCGGCCCAGCGCAGCCCGGTCGCCAGCCGCTCCACCGCGGCGAGGTTGAGGCGGTAGCGGTCGAAGCTCGGATGCAGCGACTGCACGGCCGGATCGGGGTAGAAGGTGGCTGGCTGCCACATGGCGGGAAAGTCCTCCGTGGTTTTCCCCAAGCTTCGTCCCTGGCTGTTGCGGGTGCAACCCGGCTTTGACTTCCGCCGCCGCCAGGCCCAACACCAGGCGGCAACAGGGGCCAGCCCGCAGCGAATGAACGCCAACACCCTATGGCTGCTGCTGTTCAGCATATCCCTGGCCGGCGGTCAGCTGCTGTTCAAGCGCGCGGCGCAGGAGATCACCGGGGTGCCCGCCACCCGCATCCTCCTGGTGCTGGCGACCACGCCGGCGATGTGGGCGGCGGTCGTGCTGTATGCCGCGGCGACGCTGCTATGGGTTTGGATACTGTCCCGCGTGCCACTCAGCCAGGCGCATCCCTGGGCGGCGCTGGGCGTCGTAGTGGTGCCGCTGGCGGCGGTGCTGGTGTTCGGCGAGGTGGTGCGCCCGGTGTTCTGGCTGGGCGCCGCCCTGATCGTCGCCGGGATCGTGCTGACGCAGGTGGGGTCGGGCGGATAGCGTCTCCTCTGCCCCCAACCCGCCTGTTGGGCCGGATGAGCCTGCGGCACGCCTCGGCTTCGCCACCGGCGACCTGCGCCAGTAGTCCGTGCGGTCCAGGGCGCCGCTACGGTGCCGCTCAGCCCCCGACAGGGGTCACGGCGGCGCCCTCGAACGCGGTCGCCTCGCCCACTTCGCGCCAGCTGGCGAATTCGGCGTCCATGCCGGCGCGCTTTTTCTCCCACAGCCCGAAGGCGTCGGCGCCCAGCATCAGGCGCAACGGCGGGTCGGGGCTGTCCACCGCGGCGATCATCGCCAGCGCCGCCTTGTGCGGGTCGCCGGGCTGCTTGCCGTCGCTGCCATACAAGTAGGCCTCGATCGGGCTGACCACGGGGCGGTAGGCGGCCAGCTGACGCTCCGGCCGCATGTTGCCGGCGCTTGCAAACTCCGTGCGGAACGCGCCCGGCTCGACGATGGTGACGCGGATGCCGAGCGGCGCCACCTCGTCGCGCAGCGCCTCGCTCCAGCCCTCCAACGCGAACTTGGAAGCGCAGTATGGCCCGAACCCACCCACGGCAGCCAAGCCGCCGATGCTGGTCAGTTGCAGGATGTGTCCACTCCCCTGCGCCCGCATGGTGGGCAGCACGACGCGGGTCATCTCGGCGGCGGCAAAGAAGTTGATCTCCATCTGCTCGCGGAGCTGCGCCGGCGAGAACTCCTCTGCCGCGCCCAGCGAGCCGCGTCCGGCGATGTTGGCCAACACGTCCACCCGCCCGAAGCGGTCCAGCGCCGCTTCCACGGCCGCGTCCCGTGCCGCGGCGTCCGTCACGTCCAAGCCGACGGAGAGGACGCGCCCAGGGCTTGCCGCGGCAATGCCGTCCAGCGCGCCCCGGCGACGAGCCGCAATGGCCGCGCAGTCGCCCCGGTCCAGGACCGCCTCCGCCAAGGCGCGCCCGAAGCCGCTGGATGCGCCCGTGATGAACCAAACCTTGCTCATGCTCCATACCTCCAGAAGCTACCCGGCCCGGCAGCCTGCCAGGCAAACTCTTTGCGCTCGCGAGACCCGGCCGCCGCTCAAAGTTCGGCCAGATGGATCGGCTCGCGACGGGCCTGTGCCGGTCGGGTTGCCTGACCCATCTAATCCGTGCGTCGCCGGGCTTCACCAACTCAGTCCGGCATGAGATGCTGAGCGGCATTCAGCAATGCCGCGCGATCTGAATGACCTTGCCGCCTTTGCCGCCGTGGCCCGGCTCGGCAGCTTCGCCCGGGCCGCGGCGGAACGCGGCGTGTCAGCGTCCGCGCTCAGCCATACGCTGCGCGGGCTGGAAGAGCGGCTGCGGGTCAGGTTGCTCAACCGTACTACCCGCAGCGTCGGGCTGACCGCGGCCGGGGAGCGGCTGCTCGCCCAGCTTGGCCCTGCACTGGCCGCCGTGGATAATGCACTGGCCACGCTGCGGGAGGAGCGGGATGAGCCGGCCGGCCCGCTCCGGATCAACGTGTCGCGCATCGCTGCCCTCTTGTGCGTAGCGCCAATCCTGCGCCGTTTCGCCGACGCCCATCCGGCAGTGCGGCTGGAGGTGTGGGTGGACGATGGCCTGGCCGACATCGTTCGCGGCGGCTTCGATGCCGGCATACGGCTGGGCGAGAGCCTGGAGGCGGACATGATCGCCATCCCTGTCGGGGGCGAACTCCGGGCCGCGGTCGTGGCGTCGCCAGACTACCTGGCACGGCGAGGCACGCCGGACACACCGCGCGACCTGGGCCGGCATGCCTGCATCCGCTACCGGCACGTCACGGCCGGGACGCTTTACCGGTGGGAATTCGGTGAGGGCGCAACAGCCGTGGAGGTGTCGGTGGACGGGCCGCTCACGGTCAACGACGCCGACCTGGCCGTTGCGGCGGCGCTGAACGGGGTGGGGCTTGCCTATGTCCTGGACCCGCGTGTGCTCGACCTGGTTGCGGCGGGGCGCCTCGTGCGGGTGCTGGAGGCGTGGTGCCCACCGTTCCCGGGCTTCCATCTGTATCATACAAGCCGCAGGCAAATCCCTGCCGCGCTGCGCGCCTTTCTTGCGTTCTTGAAGGACCGCCGCTGACCCGGGACCACTTGGCTGTCCCACGTCTAATTGGACGCCGCAGCCGTCCAGGTCGCGGTGCGGACCTTGGGCGAGGTCTCCAGCGCTGCCACCACGGCGTCCAGCTCCGCCGGGTCGGCGGTGATCGGCACCAGCGACGCGATCAGTTCCACCAGGCTCACCCCCGACAGCGCCTGCACGTCACGCACCGGGTAGTTCGCCAGGGTCAGTTCGGCGTCCCGCAAGTCGCGCACGTCCGGCACGTCGGAGGGGTCGCAGATCGCATGGATGCGATACTGCGCCTCGGTTTCGTCCGCCTTGATCGGGCGGCGGTTGACCCAGTTCACCAATGGCCGCAGCAAGGTGTTGCAGGCCAGCACGAAGCCGGACAGCGCCGCCGCCTCCGCCAGCATCCCGCAGCCGGCGGACCCGCCGACCGCCGCCGAGCACCACAGCGTCGCCGCCGTGTTCAGCCCGCGTATGTTGATGCCATCCTTGAGTATCACCCCCGCCCCCAGGAAGCCGATGCCGGACACCACGTAGGCGACGATACGCGTCGCCCCCTCGGCCTCCAGCAACCGCATCCCGAGGTCGGCGAACGCTGCCGCGCCGAGGGCCACCAGCACCGTCGTCCGCAGCCCGGCGCTTCGCTGCCGCCACTGCCGCTCGAACCCGATGGCGGTGCCCAGCACGAAGGCCGTGGCCAGCACCGCGACCGTGTAAGCGAAGTCGGACGCGGCAAACCGTACGGCGGCCTGGCGCAGCATGCCGAAGCCTACGACGCCACCCGCACCAGCAGCTTGCCGAAGTTCGTACCCTTCAACATGCCGATAAAGGCCTTAGGCGCGGACTCCAGCCCGTCCACGATGTCCTCCCGGTGCCTGACCTTACCCTCCGCCAGCCAGGTGCCGACCGTCTGCAGGAAGTCGTCCTGCTGGGCCGCGAAGTCCGACACGATGAAGCCGCGGATCAGCAGCCGCTTGGTCAGCACCGAGCGCATCAGCATCGCCTGGCTCGGCCCCTTCGGCGGCTCCGTCGCATTATACATGGACACCAGCCCGCACACCGGCACCCGCGCAAAGGGGTTCAGCCGCGGCAGCACGGCGTCCCACACCGCGCCACCGACGTTCTCGAAGTAAACGTCCACCCCATCCGGGCACGCCGCCGCCAGATCCGCAGGCAAATCCGGCGACCGGTGATCTAGGCAGGCGTCAAAGCCCAGGCCCAACACATGCGCGCACTTATCCGGCCCGCCGGCGATGCCGACCGCCCGCGCCCCGTGCAGCTTGGCGATCTGCCCAACCAGCGAGCCGACCGGCCCGGCAGCCGCGGCCACCACCACGGTCTCCCCCGGCTTCGGCTGGCCGATGTTCAGCATCCCGCAATAAGCCGTCATGCCCGGCATCCCGAGCACCCCCAGCGCAGTGGACGGCGGATTAGGCCCCGGCGGCACGATCCGCAGCCCACCGGGATGCTTGGCCGGGTCCACCGCCGCGTGCTCCTGCCAGCCGGTCCGGCCTTCCACAAGGTCGCCGGGACGGAAGCCCTCGGCATTGGACTCCATCACCACGCTGACGGTGCCGCCGACCATGACCTCGCCGATGCCGACCGGGGGCGAGTACGACGGCGCGTCGCTCATCCGCCCACGCATGTAGGGGTCGAGCGACAGCCACAGCGTACGCAGCAGCACCCCGCCGGGCGGGGCGGCCGGGACCGGCCCGTCCTCCAGGCGGAAGTCGTCCGGCTTCGGCTCGCCGACGGGCCGGCGGGCCAGGACGATGCGGCGGCTGAGGGATTGGGACATGGCGGCCCTTTCACGGGGGTTGCTTTAAGGCTTTGGCAATATCAGCGGCACATTCTGCCGGGCACCAGCAAAACGCCAGGTGCCCTGCCATGCCCACCGCCGTCATCAGCCCCTCCACAACTGGAGCCAGCGCGACCGGAACGGTCCTCGCACCGTCCTTGCCCGCGGCGGTGCCGCCTGACCTGCGGGTGCAGGTCGGCATCATGTATGCGTCGGGACTGCAGAGCAGCTTCGCCGTAGTTGGCAGCGGCTCTGGCGCGCCAGTCGCCTACGATCCCTACTTCGAACAGTTCACCGGACTCGTCAGCAGCGCCGCGATGGATGCCGACCCGTTCTCCGACCGGTTGCTGGACGTGGCGGCCGGGGACCTCGTGACCTTCGTGATGGCGGTGCAGAACGTGGCGCCTGGGGCTGCGGCTTGGGATCTGGTGCTGCGGGACACTGCTCCGGCAGGCTTCATCGTGCCGGTCGGCGGGGCGGACATCAACGTAACGAACGGCGCGGGCAACCCGCTGGACGCCACCGGAGACCTGTTCAGCACGACGGACGGCCTGCATCTGGGATCAGCCGCTCCGCTGGCCGGGTATGATCCGGACTCCGGACTGAACGTCGCGCTCGTCGCGTTCACGTTGCAGGCCACGGGCGCAATGCCGGCGTTCCTGGCGACGCTGTGGGATACCGCCGCGGTGGTGCACGTCGCCGCAAGCTCCGGCGGCGCCAACTTGGCGGCCGGCGCGCCGGGGCTGGCAGGCTCGACCGAGGTGGTCACGGCGGCGCCCGCAATCAGCATCGCGCTGATCGGCACGAACTCTACGGCAACTTCCGGCAACCAGTTGGCGCTCGGCGAAACGGCGACGTTCCACGCCAGCGTCATCCTGCCGAGCGGAGAAAGCCAGGCGCTGCATCTCGACGCCGCGGTTCCCGCCGGGCTGTTTCTGGTATCGGAGACCATCACCTATGCCACCCCGGGCGTCACAGGGCTTTGGGTGGGGGAGACGTCCAGCTCGGGCTTCAGCCTCGGCACAATCAGCGCCGGCAGCCCGGTCAGGGTGGAGTACGACATCGTCGCCCGTGCAACCGCGCCGGTGAACGGTTCGGTGCAGGCCGTGGTCAGCGCGTCCAACCCGGCGGGAACCGGCCCCCGGGTCAGCGCGGCGCAAGAGGTGCCAGTGGTCGTGCTGGCGCCGGTTCTATCGGTCCAGGTAAGCGGGCCGGGCCAAATGCAGGCCGGGGAGCCCGCCACCTACACGGTGCGGCTGTCGAACGCCGCCGGGGCAGCTTCAGCCTACGGCGTCACGCTCGCCGACGTGCTGGGCGCCGGGCTGACGCTGGTGCCCGGCACGGTTCAAGGGTCCGGCCCCGCCGCCGGCGCCCTGGTGAGCAGCGGATCGGGCAGCACCCTGGCAGTAGCCACCCCGCAGCTTGACCCCGGCGAAACCCTGTTGCTGACGCTGCAAGCCCAGGGCACCGGGTCCGTGGGAGCGATGCTGCAATCCCAGGCGCGGGCAACAGCGGCGTCGCTGCCCGGCGGCAATGCGGCATATCAACTGGCGCCGGTGCTGGCGTCCGGGGCCGCTACGCTGGTCGCCCCCACCGCAGGGCTCACGCTGGCCGGCCCATCTACGCGCGTTGGCGATATCGTCACTCTGCACATCACCGCCTCGCTCCCGGCTGGGGACAACCCGGCGGTCCGCATCGTCGCGCACCTGCCGGCTGGGCTGACCTTCGTGCCGGGGTCGGCGCAGGCGACTGGAGGCGGCGCGCCGGTTGTGGTGCCGGATGCAGACGGGGTCGCGGTGTCGCTCGGGCCGGTTACGGCTCCGGTGGGCGGTGGTGCCGTGTCGGTTGACTTACAGGCCGTTATCGGCGCTGTCCCGGTCGGTGCCGGGCTGGGCTGCAGCGCGGTGGCCGAAACGGGATACGCGGCCTCCGCCGCAGCCGTGGCCACTTTGCAAGTGGCTGACACGTCACCGGTGCTGGCCGGGCTGCCCAGCCTGACCTCTACAACGGACGATGCTTCCATTGCGCCGCTGACCAGCTTGACGCTGGCCGACCCGGACGCTGGGCAGGTGATGTCGGCGCAGGTCGTGCTGTCCAGCGCCGGGGACGGGCTGCTCACCAGCTTGGGCGGCGGCCAATATAACGCGGCATCGGGACGCTATCAGGTATCCGGATCGGTGAATGCCGTCCAAGCCGCGCTGCGCGGGCTGATCTTCGTGCCCACTGGGCACCTGCTCGCGTTCGGTGCGGAGCGGGTCACAACCCTGGCAGTCCAAGTTTCGGACGGCGCTGGCGGGATGGCCACGGCGGCGTCCGGGGTCGCCGCGTATGGGGCGGACACTCCGCCCACCATAGGCGGCGCCGTCGCCGGGCAGGCTGCCACGACGACCCAGGGATCGTTGCCGCTGGCCAGTCTGACGCTGGCCGACCCCGATATCGGCCAGGTCGAAACGCTGCAGGTGCAGGTGACGCCGGGGCTGGGCGGACTCGGGGGAACCTTGGGCTCCTACGACCCGGCGACCAGCACCTACACTGCCCACGGCACCGTGGATGCGTTGCAGGCCGATGCACGCGCGCTGGTGTTCACGCCCGCCAGCGCCGGGGATACCACCCTGGCCGTCACGCTGGACGACGGCGCAGGCGGAGTCGCCCGGAACACGGCAACCACGTTGCACATCCAGGCCTCGGCGGACACGGCCGGGGTGGCCCAGCACTTCCTGCAACTGCCCAGCGCAACTTTCCTGGCCAATGCCGGAGGGCAGCAGACGATGCTGGTGGGGGAGCAATACGACGGTCCCATAAGCTATCTGCAATCGCAGTTGATCTATGACAGCGCCGCCCCCGCGGTGATCGTGGCGCACACGGACAACACGTTCATCAAGAGCTTCTCGGGCTTCTGCGCCATCCAGGTCGCGGGCGGGCGCAACGTGGTGGACGCGGGGCCAGGGTCCAACTTCATCGTCGGGGGCGCCGGGGACGACACGTTCTTCCTGAACGGCACCCAGGGGGCGGTGACATGGGACACGATCACCGGCTTCCACCCCGGCGACACCGTGACGCTGTTTGGGTTCCATGCCGCCACGTCCAGCTTCGCCTGGACGGATGCGGAGGGGGCGGCGGGCTACACCGGGCGGACGATCCATGCGGATTTGGCGGGGACCGGCGGCATCACGGCCAGTCTGACTTTTGCAGGCACGACGGCCGCGGATACGGCTGGGTATGCGGTCACGACCGGGACGACTGGTGGGGTGGATTACTTGGCTGTGACGGCGACGCGGTGATGATGGGGGATGGCTGGCAGTGAGGTGAGGCACTATCGGCAATGGCAACCGGCACGCGCGGTCCTACAGGGGCGGGTCAGACGCAGAGGCCTCGAAAGGGAATTCGCGGATCCGAGACGGGAACCACGAACCAAGCTACGGCAACGCCCTCCGGCTGATCGTGACAGGCGGCGGCTTCTGCTGGCGTCAGCGCCGGGCCAGGGTCATTTAGGCCGAAGGCCGGTGGATGCGTGGCGCGCTCCAGGTGAACGCGCCAGTGTGAATTTGTTGAAGTGTGGGGGCAAGCACTACCCGGTCAATCCGTCACACCGGCCCACACTGCCTCAAAGCTGGCCAAGCAGTTGTCGCCAGCAGTTAGACTCTGTCCTAACTGCGCCTACTTCGTCCCAGCAGAACTCACCGAAGTGGCAATATTGCTAAATCTAGTGTTGATCTTCGTGCCGAGGGTGGTGGCGCCAGCAATAATGACCAGGCCGATCAGAGCAGCTATCAAGGCGTACTCTATCGCTGTCACCCCGCGCTCGTCGCGCATCGCCTGCGACGCCTCAAGGCGGAAAGCCAAATGGTGTAATGCGCGCATGACTGTTCCCTTACAATGCGTTTGAAATTTAACGATGGACATTAATCGTGGCCCGAACTGTTGAGCATTTTTGCCGCCGCAATCCATAAGCGACGATTAACGCGCCTCTTCTCCTATAAGCACTCTTGCAACATCATAACGTTTTGTCAACAAAATTCGACATGACTTGATAAATTTTGCGATACGCTTCTTTTAAGGTGAGGTCCTGACGTCAGCGCCACGAGTTATGCATGACTACATGTGAGTCAAAATCCAGTCCAGTGTCAGTGTATTTCATTATGAGCGGTGGCAGCTCTGGCCATGCGGCTAAGCCTGGCGCCGCTCATCCATGCTCCGCCACGTCCTCGGGCGGGCCTAGCAGGCCCAAGGCATCCAGCAGTCCATCGCGCACGTCCACGGCTGGCTCAAGCCGGCGGGCAAGGATCACAATGGCCTTACAGCTGAGCACCAGCTTGACGGCTTCGGCCAGGATAACCGGATGAACCGCAACGAACTCGGCATTGTCGGATAGCAGCCATACTTGGGCGACGGATGCAGCGCCGTCCCGCGCCACCATCGAACGGTGCGGGTATTCGTCCGCTCCCGGCTGTCCCGCGCACCGGCTGTGCTAGGGGCCGCGACGGGCCTGCAGGATCACAGCTCCGCCATATGGGAGAATGCCGCCGCACCATCCAGCCTCATTACTCTTGGCCCCGGCGTGAAGCGGGAGGGCAAGGACCCGGCCGAGGCGTATTACAATGAAAAACATGCAGGGGCACGCAATGCCAAGCGCATATTCCTGGCCGACAAGGACACCACGCTCATTCCCATGTCCGTCAGCCCGGAAGATGCCGAGGTGCTGGAGTTCCGCCGGTTCAGCGTGATCGAACTGTGCCGGCTGTTTAACGTGCCGCCGCCTATCGTCCAGGACTACAGCCGCGCGACGTTCACGAACCCAACCCAGGCGATCACCTGGTTTGCCACCAACACACTCACGCCTTGGGCGCGGAAGCTGGGGGGGCGGAGTTCACATAATCTATTGAGGAAATTGGCGGACCCGAGACGATTCGAACGTCCGGCCTTTGCCTTCGGAGGGCAACGCTCTATCCAGCTGAGCTACGGGTCCCGCACACGCGTCATAGCCCAACCAGTCCCGCCCGCCAAGGCCATTCCACGCCCCTCCGACTGCCACGCCGCCGCAGCACGGTCCGCACCGGACGCCAAGACCCCACGGTTGAGAATCCACCCGATCACATCTCCGATCACCTTCTCCCGCCCAAGGTCCCGCATCAGCAGGTGGTAGCCGCCCTCATAATACCCCCGCTGCACCGACGCCGGCATACGACGCCACGCCCGGACCATCGCCTCCGGCGGCACCAGCGTGTCGTTTGCCCCATACAACACCAGCGCATTCCGCGGCAGCGCCGGAGCCGCGTCCTGGGCCGCATCCATCAAGTCGGTCAGCCCGCGCAAAGCGTCGAACCGGGTACGGCGGATCGTCAGCGGATCGCGCCCCAGGCCGATCAGCGCCTCCCGGTTATCGCTGGCATGCACGCGGATCGGCACCTCACCCCCCGTCACCTGCAAACCCGGCGCCACGCTACTGACCAGCCACAACCCGCTGCTCAGCAAGATACCCTGCTGCGCCCGGCCCCAAACCGCCGGCGCCAGCATGATCCAGCCATCGGCCGGCGCCTCCCGCTCAGCGGCCATGGTCATCGTCAGGGCGCCGCCCATGCTCTCGCCCATGACATAAACAGGGACCCCAGGATAACGCGCACGCAGCAGCGCCAGCCCAGCAGCTGCATCTGACTGCAACGTGAGCAGCCCCGGCC
>CAXTOB010000090.1:0-17441 GCA_964245505.1 uncultured Acetobacteraceae bacterium
CTCTCCCTCCGGGAGAGGGTTGGGGTGAGGGGGTCTTGGCTGCGGAGCGGAGAACTAGGGGCACCACCAGTGCTTGGTCCTGCGTTGGAGGTGACGTTCCCCCTCACCCCGGCCCTCTCCCGGAGGGAGAGGGAGAAACAGGCTGCAACCTGTCTTCAAGGCCTGGCAGTGCTAGCGCTGACCGGGCTACTGGCCAACGCCGCAGCAACCGGCGCGCTATCCGGGCCGCACGACCGATACCAGGCACGCATCGCCTGGCTCGTCGTGCTGCCGCCCCTGCTGGCCTACGCCGCGCGCAGGGACGCTTCCTGCCGGGCCACCTCAACCGGCGACATCTTAACCAACGCCTCATAATCGCGCAGCAGGGTTTCCGTAATCTTGCCCGGCGTATAGCCCTGCCCGGCAATCTCCCGCACCGGCGTCACCTCCGCCGCGGTGCCAGCCAGGAACACCTCGCTAGCCCGCTTCATCTCGTCAGGCATAATGACCCGTTCCACCACCTTCAACTGATGGCGCCGGGCAATACCCATCACGGTGCGGCGGGTAATGCCGTCCAGGAAGCAATCGGGGATCGGAGTATGCACCTCACCGTCCATGACGAAGAAGATATTGGCGCCCGTCGCCTCCGCCACCTGTCCGCGCCAGTCCAGCATCAGCGCATCGTTGTAGCCCTCCGCCTCCGCATCGTGCTTGGACAGCGTGCCGATCATATACAGCCCGGCGGCCTTGCTGGCGGTCGGCGCGGTTTCCGGGTGCGGGCGCTTCCACTTGGCCATGCCCAGCCGCACCCCCTTCATCCGGTCGTCGCCAAACAGGTTGGGCCAGGCCCACGTAGCGATCGTCAGGTGGATCCGGGTTTGCTGCGCCGACACCGACAACTGCTCCGTCCCACGCCAGGCAATCGGGCGGACATAGGCATCGGTCAGGTTGTTGGCGGCCAGGACCTGCATGCAGGCGGCATCGATCTCATCGGCGCTATAAGGGATCTCGAACCCCAGGATACGCCCGGACGCGATCAGGCGGTCGGTATGCTCACGCAGCTTGAAGATGTTCCCGGCATAGGACCGCTCGCCTTCGAACACGCCGCTGGCATAATGCAGCCCATGCGACAATACATGCAGCTTGGCATCCCGCCACGGGACCATTACCCCATCCATCCAGATCGTGCCGTCGCGGTCATCGAAGGGAACCAGCGCCATAACCCGCCTCCACGCAATATTGTTGCTTCAATAGGCCTGACGTTATAATGGAAGGTCTAATAAGTCAACAAACCTGCCGTAACCAGGAGGAATGCCTGCCATGCCCGAACGCGCGGACCTGAACGGCGCCGACCCCCGCCACGGCCCGGCGCCGGCCGGCTCCAGCCTGCTGTTCCTGCGGGAGGAACAACTCCGGCTGGCACAGGAACTGATGTTCTTCGCCTACCGCGACTTCACCGGCGCCGCCGACGTGATCCTGGAGGAGTTGGGCCTGGGCCGCGCCCACCACCGTGCCCTGCACTATATCGGCCGCAATCCCGGCATGACGGTCGGCGACCTGCTGGCCATCCTGCGCATCACCAAGCAAAGCCTCGCCCGCGTGCTGACAGCATTGGTGGAGCAGGGCTACGTGCTGCAGTCGCCGGGCCGCAACGACCGGCGGCAGCGGCTGCTGACGCTCACCGAGGCCGGGCAGGCGCTGGAACGGCGGCTGTTCGAGCGCCAACGGGAACGCCTGGTCCACGCCTTCCGCGAGGCGGGCGGCCCGGCCGTCGAGGGCTTCCGCCGCGTGATGCGCGGCATCATGGACAACGCCGGCCGCGCCTACCTGGACAAGGCGGAAGCGCCGCTGCATCCCGGCGCCCGCCCCCCGGTCCGGGCTGGAGGGATACGGTGAGCGAAACCGTCAGGGATGGCGCCCACGTCCTCGTGGTGGACGACGACGCCAGGCTGCGCGCCCTGCTCTCCCGCTACTTGGCCGAGCAGGGCTTCCGCGTCACCACGGCCAGCCATGCGGCCGAGGCGCGGGAGCAGATGCGCTCCATGCAGCCGGACCTGCTGGTGCTGGACGTGATGATGCCCGGCGAAACCGGCCTGGCCCTAACCCAAACCCTGAGAGCCGGCCGGTCGGACCTGCCGGTGCTGCTGCTGACCGCCCGCGGCGCGCCGGAGGACCGGATCGCCGGGTTCGAGGCCGGCGCCGACGACTACCTGGGCAAGCCGTTCGAGCCATACGAGCTGGTGCTGCGCCTACGCGCCATGCTGCGCCGGGTAGCCCCGCCGGCGCCTGCGATCCCGGCCGGCCCGGTCCGCTTAGGTCCGCTGCAGTTCGACGTCGAGCGGGCCGAGCTGAGCGGGACCGAAGGCGTCATCCACCTGACTGGCGGCGAGTCCGCGCTGCTGCAAGCCCTGGGCCGGCGCCCCGGCGAGGTGCTGTCCCGCGAATGGATCGCCGAAACCCTCGGCATGGACGAAACCGGCGAGCGCGCCATAGATGTGCAGGTGACCCGCCTACGCCGCAAGATCGAAGCCGACCCACGAGAGCCACGGTTCCTGCACACCGTACGCGGACGCGGCTACATACTGAAGCCAGGAGTATGAAGGATGCTTTCATCTCCCTCTCCCTCCGGGAGAGGGTCGGGGTGAGGGAAAAGCCCAGCAGCGCAAGCTCTGCCCGGGGGGGATATCCGTGCACGCGGCCTCCCTCACCCCAACCCTCTCCCGGAGGGAGAGGGAGCAGCCGGGCACCGCATTCTCCATGAGGCTAACCGCCCCCATCAAGACCCTGCTGCCGCGTGGCCTGCTGGGCCGCAGCCTGCTGATCGTGCTCGTCCCGCTCGTCCTCTTGCAGGCCGTCGCCTTCACCTTCTTCTATGGCAGCCACCTAGACATCATCTCGCGCCGCCTGTCAGGCGGCATCGCCGGCGAGGTCGCGCAGACCATCGAGCTGCTGGATCGCTTCCCCGACCAGCAGGACTGGGTACTCCGCACGGCCTGGCTGCAGTTCGAGGTGCCGATGCGCCTGGTGCCCGGTGCGACCCTGCCCCCCGACACCCACGTCAACCAGTTCGGCCCGATGGACGACGACCTGGCCAGCGCGCTCACCAACAAGCTGCACCGGCCGTTTCGGATGGACTGGACCTCCGACCCCCGCAACGTCCTGGTCAGCGTCGCACTAGACGACGGAGTGCTGGAAATCGAGGCGCCGCGCAAACGCCTGTACGCCACCAGCATCTACCTGTTCGTGCTGTGGATCGCCGGCACGGCCGTGCTGCTGTTCGGCGTCGCCGCACTCTTCCTGCGCATCCAGGTCCGCGCCATCAGCCGCCTGGCCGCCGCCGCCGAGGCGTTCGGCATGGGCCGCGACCACGGCCCCATCAAGCCCGAAGGCGCCGTCGAGGTCCGCCAAGCCGCCACCGCCTTCAACCGTATGCAGGAGCGGATCGTCCGTTTCCTGGCGCAGCGGACGGAGATGCTGGCCGGCGTGTCGCACGACCTGCGCACCCCGCTGACCCGGCTACGCCTGGCGCTTGCCGTGCTGCCGCAGCATCCCGAGTTGCAGCAGGACGTCGCCGACATGACGGCCGACGTTGAGGAGATGGAGCGGATGGTCGGCGGCTACCTGTCCTTCGCCCGCGGTGAAGGGGCGGAGCAGGCGCGGGCCGTTGATCTATCGGCGCTGCTCGGTGACGTGGCCAGCGCCGCCCGCCGCGCCGGCGCCGATGTCGAGGTGCAAAGCCCGGTAGGCCTGACCCTCAACTTGCGCCCTGATGCCGCCCGCCGGGCGCTGACCAATTTGGTGGACAACGCCCGCCGCCATGCCCGGCGCGTGCTGGTGTCGGTAGAGCCGCATGAGCGCGCGGTCCTGGTGCTGGTGGACGACGATGGCCCGGGCATCACGCCAGACCGGCGGGAAAGCGTGTTCCGCCCCTTCGAAAGCGGCGCCGGCGGCGGGACCGGGCTGGGCCTGACGATCGCGCGGGACATCGTGCGCGCGCATGGTGGAGACATCGTGCTGGAGGGCAGCCCAATGGGTGGGCTACGGGCGCGGATGCGGCTGCCAGTGTAGTGGCAGGTCCGGCGACCAAAGGCCTATTGCGATCCCCCGATGCTTGGGACGGCTACCGAGAAGGCTCCATCCCGGTTGAGAATTGTTTCATAGCCATCCGCTTTTCGCAGGCCGTCTATGGCGCCGCGAACTTGCTTTTCCGTCAATCCTGTCCGTTCAGCCAGGTCCCTTGCGGACCCCGGAGCTGTTTTCATCACGGCATGAACTCTGTGCTTATACCAACCGCCGAAAGTTCTGACCGCTGACAAGGGGTATCGTCATTGCGAGCCGCGCTTGCGGCGTGGCAATCCAGGACTGCACGCACAGGTCTTGCCGTCGGGAACTGCCGCGCCGAAGCCGGCTCGCAATGACCGGAGCCAGTTGGGATCGGCAGGTCAGAACTTTTGGCGGTTGGTATTATTCGTCATCACGCCTCCGGATCCCCATGAGCCATGTGCTCGCTCACCAGCATCGCGGCAGCAAGGTCTTCCAGGGCCGTCCCGACCGATTTAAACACTGTCACCTCGTCCCCGATACGCCCTGCCCCGGCCTGGCATCACATCGCCAGGGTGCCGCGCACGTCCCCTTCCCCCAATCCCGCCAACTCCCCCGCTTCATGCAGCGCCGTCAGGGTGTCCACGAACACCCGGGCGCGACGGATTGCGTCCTCGTCCGCCTCGCGCATCGCCGGAGTGAAGGCGCCGACCAGGTCCAAGTGCGTGCCGGGGCGCAGCCAGGCGCCCTGGATCAGCGGCGCCGTACTCAGGGTCGCGCAACTGATGATGTCGGCCCAGGCCGCAGCCGCCGGCAAGTCGTCCGTATGCGCGGCGTCGAACCCATCCGCACACAGCGCCGTCACCAGCGCGTCGGCGCGGGCCGCCGTAGGGTTCCAAACCCGCACCTCCCGGATCCCGCGGACGCTCCGGCGCGCGGCCGGCAACAGGCTTGCGACCCGTCCGGCGCCCACCAGCAGCAAGCGCGACGCGTCAGGCCGGGCCAGGAACGACGCCGCCAGCGCCGAGGCCGCGGCAGTCCGCCGTGCCGTCAGCGTGTCCCCGTCCAGCAGTAGCGCCGGGCGGCCCGTCGCAGCCTCGGTCAACAGGTAGGTCGAGTGGACCGCCGGCATCCCGCGCGCCGCATTGCCGGGGTGGACGGTGACGATCTTCACGCCCAACCATTCCCGCTGCCACGCTGGCATCAGCAGCAGCGTGGCGCCACCCGGCAGGGGATGATGATGCCGGTCCGGCACCTCAGCCTCGCCGGCAAAGGCTGCCTGCAGCGCCGGCACCAGCCGGTCGAACGGCAGGGCGGCAGCAGTCGCGGCAGCGTCGAGCATCCGCATCAAGTAATGTTCCGCTCCAGCAGCGGCCCGCGCTCGGCCAGCCAAGTAACGGACAACGGCGCCAGGTCCAGCGTCTGGTAGGCCCCGTGCAGCACCAGTTCCGCGATCTTCCGGCAAACGCCGTGGACCTGCTGTATCCAGTCCCCGCTCAACCAGTTTGCGAAGTATCGGTTCGGCGTGTCCAGATGTATGCCACGCAGCGCCGTGTGGTCGAGAGTATCGAGCACGCAATGCCCGGCCCCAACACCGGCACCGCATACACCCTCGAATTCCGGCACCTGCCTGGCCATGGCAGGCGGCATCACTTCGTCAGAAGCAGCACGGCCCACGTGGAAACAGAAATCCTCTGCGTCATGCGGCGGGAACAGCCGATGATTAAGAGGACTTACCCCGGTCACCGTCATACTCCGGCGGTCCCTATCACCCGCAACCGTACTCCCGGTCACCCCGCCGCCGCTGACAACGACGGCAGGGAAACCGCCATGCGGCGAGCTAGCCCGCTGAGGTCTTCCCGGCCTTGGAAGCCAGCATCTTCACTTCGTCCATCGCCTCGGCAAAGCGTTGGTTCAGCATGCCGAGCGCTTCGCCATTAGCGCGCTGGATGAGGTCGGCCAGTTCCTTCATATGGGCAACGGCACGCTCGTAGCTGGCCTTGATCAGTTCCGTCTGCTTGGCCGCCTTGGTGCTCGGGCTGTCCGGACTGGACAGGTCGCGCATGGTCTCGGTCATCTCGCTCATGGTCTGCTGCATGATCTCCATGTGGCGGCGGGCGACGGCCTGCGCCCCTTCCAGCGCCACGCGGTTGGCTGCCGTCAGCACTTCCATGTTGCGGCGATGGGCTGACAAGAAGGCGTCCATGTCGGGCATACCCGCAATGCCCGGCACCTTCATGTCGGTAAACATCTTAGTAAACTCGGCCATCTTGGCCACGCCAGCGTCCATCGCAGTCTTACCCATTTGAGCGGCGCCAGAGGCGGCCTGGGTCATGTTGTTCTGCATCTTGGCGGCGGGATCGTCGGACATTTGTTCACCCCTGCTTATTTCTGCTGGATGCCATACCACGGTACGACAGCAAGCGGAAACACTAGGAGGCGAGGTCGTACTACTATGTAAGCGGTGATTCCGGATACTCGGACGATGGTGCCGGGGGCAGGTCCGGACCTTCCGGCGCCGCGCTCTCAGCCGCCGCATCGCCGGTCATGCCAGCCTCCTCGAACACCTCCGCTGCTGCCTCGGCCGGAGACATGGGGCCGCCGCTGCTGCCGATGTGCTGGCCAGGCAGCATGTTCTCTGCCTGGACCGCGCGGTCCAAACCACGGTCAACCGCCGCCATGGTGGCGGACAAGTCGGCGCTCTCGTCCCCTTCCCACGCACGCAGGGCATATAGCCACAGCGCCAGCAGGCCGTGGACGCGTAAGCTGCCGACGATCCCGGTAGCAGGGATGCCGGCGCCGTCCAGCAGCCACTTCATGCTGCGCAGCGTCGCGCCATACAGCAGCAGGGAAGTACCAGGGTCGGTCCGCAGCGCCGCCAGCAGCGACAGGACACCGGCCCGGTGCTGCTGCAGCGCGTCGAAGCGCGCCATCACGATATCGAACAGCCGCTCCCGCGGAGTTTCGCTCATGCTGACGCCAACGAGCGCAGCCTGATCGGCCATCAACCCAAAGCGCATCAGCACCGCGCCGCGGCCAGGCATCCGGGCGCGGGCCTCGCCGAGCGGCACGCCAGCACCACGGGCTGCATCTGCGATGCTGACGTCCGGCCATCCACGCAGGGCCGCCTGCTCGAACACGGCGGCAATCAGGGTGCGGTCGGTTTCGGTAATGCTCATGCGGGCGACATGGGCTGGCGCGAGGGGGTTGGCAAGGACGCACCAGCCGCCCTGCGCCACCGCAAGCCGCACGAGGGTGTCATTGCGAGCCTCCCCACTTCAGCAATCCCCGGCCGTCCAAGGCGGTGCGGCCGTTTGCTCGACGCTGCCGCCGAACGCGTCGCAACGACGGGGCCGGTCCAGCAGCCGCCGGCCTCACCCCGCCAACTCGCGGGACCGCCGGGTCGCAGCGTCCACCGCGGTCGAGACCAATGCCGGCCAGGCCCCATCCGCCATCAGCACTGCAAGCGCCGCCTGCGTGGTTCCCCCAGGGCTAGTCACGGCAACACGCAGCGCAGCGGCATTGTCCGGACTGGCCGCAAGCAGCGCACCGGAGCCGGCAACGGTGGCGCGGGCCATCTGACGGGCCAGGGCGGGGGGAATGCCCTGCTCCTCCGCCGCACGCTGCAGCAATTCCGCCAACAGGAAGACATAGGCCGGGCCGCTGCCGGACACGGCAGTCACGGCGTCAAGCATCCCCTCATCCTCAACCCACGCAACCTCGCCGATGGCAGCCAGCAAGGCGTCGCATAGCGCCGCCTGCGTGTCGTCCACCCCGGGACCGCGGAAGGCGACGGTAATGCCCCGGCGTATCGCCGCCGGCGTGTTCGGCATCGCCCGTACCACCGCAGCCTGGGTGCCGAGCATCCCGCCAATCCGCCGCGTGGTCGTTCCAGCCATGATGGACAGGACAACAGCACCACGAATGAGGAGTGCCAGGCCCGGCACCACCCCGTCCGCCTGCTGCGGCTTCACCGCCAATACGACCGCCGCAGGCCGGAAGTCTGACGGCAACTCAGCAACGCCGCTGACCACCTGCACCCCCGGCCCGGACAAGGGCGGAAGCGCTGGATCCACCACGACCGACGGCGCCAGCCCACGCTCCCGCCAGCCCGCCAGCATGGCGCCGCCCATCTTGCCGCCGCCCAGCAACAGGACGGGCGGCAAGGGCGCGGCTGGTTCGGTCACGCCTCGCCCACGCACTCCAGCATGGCGGCCTGCAGGGCGTCGGCCGGGGTCTTGCCGCCCCACAGGACGAATTGAAACGCCGGGTAGAACCGTTCGCACTCGGTTATGGCGATATCCACCATGTCCTCCAGGCTTTCCGCCGATGCGGCGGTGGCGCCGCGCAACAGGACGGAGTGGCGGAACAGCGGCATCCCATCGTCGGAATCCATGCCGAAATGGCCGATCCACAGGCGCTCATTGGCCAGGGCCAGCAGCTCATACAACGCAGCCCGCTGCCGCTCCGGCACCTTCATGTCGATGGCGCAGGTGAAGTGCATGGCGCTGATCTCGCTCGACCAGGAGAAATACAGGCCGTAGTCGCACCACTTGCCCGGCGCTTCCGCCGCCATCTCGTGGTCGCTGCGCCGGTCGAAGGCCCAGTCATTGGCGGCCACCACTTGCTCGACTACGTCGAGTGGGTTGGGCGCCGGAGTATCATGACGTTCGGCTAGGGCTGACATGCAGGGACTCCCGTGGTTGGAGACAAGCCGGGCCGTTGCGCGAGGGCCGCACCTGGGAGGTGATGCAGCCGAATCGCGCCGGTTTTAAGGCTACCGGGATGGCGGCAGGACCGACAAGCAGGAATGCTTGGCGATCCCCCTTCGCGCCGGGGGCGGCGAAACCTCGGCTGTGGAGCCGTGAGCGGAATACTCAATTGGCGCGCACCCATGCATCGGTAAGCACTGTTCCCCTAAACTTCACATGCTTACGCCGTCAAGGGATAGTGGGTTCCGGCACGGCCGCGCCAAAGCGAGCTGCCACGGCATGTCGCCGCCTCCGTTTTGCGGCAGCCGCTTCGGCAGGGATGGCAAGATTTTCCGCGTGGCTTATTCTGCCTCCGCAACCCTATGGAGGACGTGATGCCCCGCATCTGGACGCCAGCGCCGGTCAAGGACGTGCCGGACGGCACCATCCTGTTCGACGGCGTCTGCGTCCTGTGCTCCCGCTGGGTGAGGTTGGTTGCGGCACGGGACGGCGGACGGTTCCGCTTCGTGCCGGTGCAGTCGGCCTACGGCCATGCCTTGGCGGTTCAGCCGGGCATTGACCCGG
The DNA here is from genome assembly GCA_964245505.1 of uncultured Acetobacteraceae bacterium. Lineage (GTDB taxonomy): Bacteria > Pseudomonadota > Alphaproteobacteria > Acetobacterales > Acetobacteraceae > DASWOJ01. The sequence goes on from CAXTOB010000090.1 coordinate 9,297, forward strand.
CCGTGCCGGAAAGCAACGCCGTCATCCTAAACGGCACCGCATACTTCAAGTCGGATGCGGCGCTGGCGGTGCTTCGGACCTTGCCCCGCTGGGGAGCGGCATGGGGTCTCACCGCGGTGCCGCGCGGACTGCGGGACTGGGCCTACGACCGTATCGCCTGCAACCGTTATTGGCTGTTCGGGCGCACCGCGTCCTGCATGGTGCCGCCGCCCGGCCTGGCCCGGCGGGTGCTGCACGACGCACCGTCCTGACCCCGGCCGTGGTCGTGGTCGGCGGCACCGGCGCCTTCGGGGAGCGGCTGGTGCGCGGCCTCCTCGTCACCACTGACCTGCGTGTGGTCGTGGCGGCCCGAGGGGTGGGGCGGGCGCGTGCCTGGACACCGCCGGACAGCCGCTGCACCGTCGCTGGACCTTGATAGCAGAGGCTGGGGACGGCCCGGTGATCCCCACCCTGCCCGCATTAGCGGCCTTACGTGCCCTGGCCGCCGGCAAGCCTCTCCTGCCCGGCGCCCAGCCCTGCGTCGGCGTTCTGATGTTGCCGGAGATAGAAGCCGAGTTTGCCCCCTACCATATCCGCACGTTGGAGGGCGCAGCCGCTTCCCCGCCGCCCATGTTCGCACGCGCACTCGGCCGGGACTAATCCCAACCGCCCTTCGCTCTGACCATCTCCGTCATCGCGAGGAGCGCAGCAACGCGGCAATCCAAGGTGGAAAGGACCGAGCTGTCGGCCCTGGAGTGCCGCGCCGCAAGTGCTGCTCGCAATGACGGCTCGGTAATGAAAAGGTCAGTGCGAAGGGGCCGTTGGTATAAGACGCCCTGCCGACCGTGCGTGATGCCGGGTGGCTTGAACCCGAGGAAGGCGCAACCGATGCCGACCCTAGCCCTTCTCCAGAAAGCGCATCTAAGCTTAAGGAGAAGCAGACGCCTGAGCAGGCCTGGTAAGAACTTTGGTCGGCAGGCTATGGCAGAAGACCTGCGAGGAGTTGCCCGGCGTGGGAAGGAAAGCAGCCCCAAGATGTTGCATCGGCGCCAGGACCTAACGATGGCAGCGCGGATTGCTTACAGCACCGCCGCCCCCCCGGAACCGGCGCCTAGTTCCGCCGCCAGATCTCCTCACTGAGCAGCGTCGCAAAGCCCAGCCACAGCACCAGCGGCACCCCCATAGCCGCCGCCGGACGGTCCACCTCCCGCGCCGCCGCCACGGTGCCGCCAGCGGCCAGCAGCATCGCGCCGGTCACGGCCAGGCTGGCGTCGAGCTTCTTGCGGCCAAAGAACACCCAAGGATATCCGGCCAGCCCCGCCGTGCTCAGCCCCCATCCCGCCAGCGCCAGGCTGCGCGCCGGACTGCTCGGCGCCTTCATCAGCCGGTAGCCGGCGGTGGCCAGCAGCCCGTCCAGCACCGTCCATGCCGCCCCGAACGCCGGGCCAGGCGGCGTGTAGGATGGTTTGTGCAGCGACGCATACCAAATGCCGTTGACCGGCCGTTGCGGCCCATGCCGCCCCCCCGCCACGGTCGCGGCAATCACCGGGCCGAAGGAAGCCAAAGCGGCAAGCGTGTTCTTCATCTGGACGGCCTTTGCGTTATACGTCTGCCGAGCTTAACGCGGCACAGCCCGGCCCGGCACCGCACGGTCCCGTGACAGAACCGGGGCCGCCGGACCTGCACCCAACCAGGAATCCCCGCCCGATGTTCCCTACCACACGCCTACGCCGCCTACGCCGCACCGGCGCCCTCCGCGACCTCGTGCGCGAAACCCACGTCACCGCGCACGACCTGATCCTGCCGATCTTCATCGAGGAGGAGCTGGACGCCCCGCTGCCCATCCCCGCGATGCCCGGCGTGTCCCGCATCCCCGAGCGTCGCCTGGCGCGCGAGATCGAGGCCATCGCCCGCGACGGCGTGCGCGCCGTAATGCTGTTCGGCATCAGCCGGCACAAGGACGCCACCGGCAGCGACACCCTGCGCAGCGGCGGCCTGCTGGCGCGCATGACCCGCACGGCGAAGGATGCCGCGCCGGAGCTGGTGGTGATGACCGATAACTGCTTCTGCGAATATACCGACCACGGCCATTGCGGCTCGGTCGGCCCCGACGGCAACGTGCTGAACGACCAGACGCTGGACGCCCTGGGCCGGCAAGCGGTAGTGGCGGCCGACGCCGGCGCGGACGTGATCGCGCCAAGCGCCATGATGGACGGCCAGGTCGGGACGATCCGCCGGGCGCTGGACGCAGCCGGGCACGGGGACCTGCCGGTGCTGTCCTACTCGACCAAGTTCGCCTCGGCGTTCTACGGCCCGTTCCGGGCGGCCTCCGGCTGCGACCTGCAGGGGGACCGCAAGGCGTATCAGATGGACCCCGGCAACGCGCGCGAGGCCCTGCGTGAAAGCATCGCCGACGAGGCGGAGGGCGCCGACATGCTGATGGTCAAGCCCGGCCTGCCCTACCTGGACGTGCTGGCCTGCATCAGGGAGCAGACCCTTCTCCCCCTCGGCGTTTACCAAGTCAGCGGCGAGTATGCGATGATCAAGTTCGCGGCCCAGGCGGGCGCGCTGGATGAGGCCCGGGTGGTGCGGGAAACGCTTGGGTCGTTCAAGCGGGCGGGCGCGGACCTGATCCTGAGCTACTTTACGCGGGACGTGGTGCGAGAGGGTTTGTGACGCCAAGAAGATCGCCACAGAAATGGTTGTCTGCCATAAATTCCAAGGTTTTAATGTTGTGCATTACTTTTCTTTCTTGCGGCGCAGTTACTTCATGACGCGCCCTAACAGCCTTTGGCGCTCCAGCGGCTGCGCCGTAGCCTCGCCAGCTTGTTAGGCGCTGCAGGCATGCAGAGCGATGGTTCGTGACCAGGCGCCGCCGCATGTGCGCGCCCGTGGTGCGATGGCTCCGGCATCTCGCGCCGCAAGTTCCACGGACCTGGCACACAGCACCAATGCAAGGTAAGGACGGCGAAGGACAGGCTGAGTACTCGACGTCGGCCATTAGCGCGGGGTTAGATAATGTCCAAAATGAAATTCGTCCCTCACGTCTTGAGCGAACATTTATTCGGAGCTGACTTCGAGCGTCAACCGGAACCGGATTTGGTCATGGACCGGGATGATCAAGTCGCCGGTTACGTCGAAGCTGGAGATGAGAATGGCGGGATGTATGTCGTCCACCTGTTCCATGCGGCTCACATCACCCAAACGATCGAGGGAACCCGCCGCGTGCTGGACCTTGCCTGCGGCCCGGCGACGCAGCTCCTGCTGACCGCGCGATATCACCCCGACACCGAATTCGTCGGCGTTGACCTGTCGGCTGGCATGCTGGACGCCGCGCGGGCACGGGCCAGGGAACTCGGTTTGGCGAATGTCAGCTTCCGGGAAATGGACATCACGGATTTGTCCGGCATCGTCCCCGGCGAGTTCGAAACCGTGACCAGCACGATGGCGCTGCACCACCTGCCCAGCCTAGACCACCTCACCAAGTGCTTCGCGCAAATCGCGTCCGTGCTGCCGGAAGCGGGTAAGGTTTACCTGGGAGACCTGCTGCGGCTGAAGCGACGGCGTACAGTAGAGTTTATGGCCGCGAACAGTGCCGACAACCAGCCTAAAGTGTTCAACGACGATTTTCGCAATTCCATGCTGGCCGCATTTACCAAACAGGACTTCGAATCGCTGCGCCGGCGCTACCTGCCGCAATGCAAAGCCTATTCCGCCCGCCCGCTCACTCTGTTCAACGTGATCAAAACGGAAAGCATGCCGTTGTCCGAGGCCCGGAGGGCGGTGTTCGTGGCGGCGCGCGAACGGCTGTCGCCGCGGCTTCGGGCCGACCTGGACGATCTGCGGATGTTCTTCCGACTTGGCGGGCTTGCGCCTGATCCGTTTGCCGCATGATTGGCTACCCTAAAATAGCCTCAGGGGTGGCATTGCTGCATTCGCGGCTGCAGCGCCTTGCTCCAGTGTGAAACGAACGCGACGGAGCGGACCATCATCCAGACTAGACGGGCTTACGTAGCCCGTCGCACGGATGGCAAGATCACGTTATCTTTGGTGTTTGCTGGGCAGCGGCAAGGGTAGGCCGCTCATCACTGGCTACGACGGCACAGCAGGAAGCCGAGTTGCGAGCGTCCTCGCGCGCTCACGCGGAGCAAGGCAGCCGGGGCGTGCGATCCTGCCGACAGCACCGGGCAGGACCAGCACCGGCGACCGAGGCGTCGAGCATCACGTCGGATGCGGTTCGATACTGGCGCGATTGGTTCAGCAAGTGCGGGATGGACGCCTCGCGCCCTCGCCCGGCGCCGGGTCCGTTCGTAGTTTCGGGTCCGTTCCCAGTTCAAGGACGATCTCTGAACGGCCTTGTTATTCCCGCTGCAGCACTGTGATCAGCTCGCCCGCAACACGTAGGCACTCGGTGTCCGAAGCTGGGCGATGCCAGTCCTAAAACGAAGCAGGGCGGCACCAACCGATGCCGCCCCTTGTTCAACTCGTGCCTGGCAACGCCAGGCAGAAGCAGTTAGGCGCGGCGGCGGCGGACCAGGCCGACAGCGGCCAAGCCAACGCCGAGCAACGCCATCGAAGCCGGCTCCGGCACTGGGTTGGCAATGGAAGTGATCGTGCCGTTGCCGGCGCCGCCGTTGATCACAAGGTCGATCCCGGTAGCGGTGGGCACCAGCGTCGTAACGCTATCGCTGTTCGTGAACGAGGAGTTCAGGTTGAACGCCAGCGTGGACGGAACGACGAAGAAGCTGCCGGCGCCCGGCTGCGTGTCGGTGAAGTTCACCAGCGCGAAGGCGGACGGAAGCACAGGCGAGGAGCCCGTGGGGTTCGGGTTCTGGGATAGGCCCACGGTCCCGGACTGCAGGGTGCCCGTCGCGAGGAGCACGTCGCCAGCGGTGCCGCCAGCGAACGTAGCGCCGCCCGTCGTCGCCGTGAGCGCGCCATCGTTATTGCCGAGGTCGCCATACAGGTTAGCGGTCAGCGTGGAGAACGTGCCGCTCGCCCCGGCAGTTGCGCCGTTCGCCTGGCCCGTGCCCGTGAACGTGAAATACAGGCTGTAGGGCGTGGCCGTGCCTGTCCCATTGTAGCCGTTCGGGATCAGGGCAGAGCCGTTGGACTGGAAGTTCGCGACGCGGAGGACGCCGGTCTCCGTGAACGCTCCGGTCGAGGAGATGTTGATGCTCGAATACTGGCTGAAGATGATGTCGTCAGCAGTGAACTGCGACCCTGCACTGGAGAGTGCTGGGCTTGAGCCGGCTGGGTTGAACGTGAACGGTGCCGCAACGGCGGTTCCGGCGGTGGCGAGAAGAGCCAGTCCAGTCGTGGCAGCTAGGAGGTAACGGAAGCCGGTCATTGGTGTCTCCATCAGATGAGTGCGCGCACAAGTTGCACTGCCAATGTAGTAGCAAAGACCGTGCCAGACCCGCTGGAGCCTCCTCGCAAGGGCGCATGAACCGGGGACGGATCATATTGCCAATCCGAACGTAAGGATTCCTGACATTACACTAGCAGAACGTCACAAATAGTTGTGGTTTTGCAAGGAAACTGCGACACGCCAGGAGAAAGCGTTGCCCGCTTCGCCAAATATAATGAATTGTCAAGCAGCCAGACACGACTTGCATCGGCAGCCCACATTACAATTGCGTGAACAAGCGTTCGGTTACGATGAACAGCCGTGGAGCCGCAACCAACCCCCATCGCCGACACACGTAAAGTGTAAAAGAACGTGACGCCCGGGCATTTAGAGGACGCTATGTCACGTTGGTCAGGTCACACCGTGATGGATCGGTTGCCCAGCCCAAGCCGCCCAAGGCTGGCCAGATGAAACCCCTGCACCGCACCCTGTTAAGTCAGCCTGGTACATTGAACAGCCTCAGTCAACACGGATTAACACAAGACTTAGCCCACTCAAATCCTATGGCCCCACAATATGGCTGGCCAACCCTGGCCTTGGATGCTTAATTTATCCGGCAATCGTTCGTTCATTTACACTTTAGCAACAAATTCTAGCGCTGCGCAGATGCTTTCCTTCTTGCACCTTTTGCTGTTGTTAGCTTACCTCACATAAACGTGAGCTAAGCCGCTCCAGTCAATGTTGAGGTTCCATGAGCCAAGCAACCCTGACCACCGCTATCGCAGCCGCCTCCTCAGAGCTGGTCGTGCAGGTGGCCGAGACGCCGACCGAGATCCGTGAGGTCCTCCGCCTGCGCCACCAAGTTTACTGCCTGGAACGCGGCTACGAACCCGGCCAGGACGGCATCGAAACCGATGCCTACGATGGTCACTCCAGCCACGTGATGCTGCGCCTGGCCGCCTGCGACACCGTCATCGGCACGGCCCGGCTGATCCTCCCGCAGGCCGCCAAGCAGTCGGACAGCTTCCCAATGCAAGCCGTCTGCGCAGCCGAGCAGTTTGCCGCCCTGCCGTTCCCGGACACGGCGGAGATCTCCCGCTTCGCACTATCCAAGGAGCGCCGGGGACTGAGCACGGCCGCAACCAGCCTGTCCCGCCTGGCGCTGGTGCGCGGTCTGGTGCAGCTCAGCCAACAGGAGGGCGTCACCCATTGGTGCGCCGTGATGGAGCGCACCCTGCTGCGCCTGCTGCGCGCCTCGGCCATCCACTTCGAGTACATGGGGCCGCTGGTCGAGTATCATGGCCTGCGCCAGCCCGCATTCTGCGGCCTGGGCGCCATGCTCCGCCGTATGGCGCAGGAGCAGCCGGAAATCTGGCGCTACGTGACGGCGAACGGCGCCTTCGCTCCCCTGGCCGAGGTGGTCCCCTTTGGCTGGGCCGAACGCCAGGCCGCCTGAGAGGCACCCGCTAGCCCAGGTCCGCCAGTTAGCGGTAGAAGGAGCGGGTTAACAGAGCCGGGCCGACCCATGCCAGCACCCTTCAGCTACGCCCAGGCCTTCGACCGCAACATAGGCTGGGTCACAGAAGCGGAGCAGGCGTCGCTGCGGGGCCGTTGCATCGCGATCGCCGGCATGGGCGGCGTCGGCGGCTGGCACTTGCTGACCCTCGTGCGGCTGGGCATCGGCCGCTTCAGGCTCGCCGACTTCGACACTTACGACATCGCCAACTTCAACCGGCAGGCCGGGGCGACGATGGCCAGCATCGGCCGTCCCAAGCTCGACGTGATGATCGAGATGGCGCTGGCCATCAACCCCGAGCTGGAAATCGCTCGCTTCCCCGAAGGCGTGACCGACACCAACATAGACGACTTCCTGGACGGCGCCGACCTGTTCGTGGACGGGTTCGACTTCTTCGCGCTCGGCATACGCCGCCGGGTCTTCGCCCGGGCGGAGCAGTTGGGCATCCCGGCAGTGACCGCGGCGCCGATCGGCCTCGGCACCGGCTACCTCGCCTTCGTGGCCGGCGGCATGACGTTCGAGGAATATTTCCGCTTCGAAGGCCAGACGGAGAACGAGCAGTATCTCCGCTTCTTCATGGGCGTTGCCCCGCAGGGCCTGCACCGGGCCTACCTCGTGGATCCCTCGCGCATCAACCTGGCGGAAAAGCGCGGCCCGTCCACCGGGGCGTCGTGCCAGCTTTGCGCCGGCGTGGTCGGCACCATGGCGCTGCAACTGCTGCTGCAGCGTCCGGGCCTGCGGCCTGCGCCCTATCACCACCACTTCGACCCCATGCGCGGACGCTTGGCCGTGACCCGCCTGCCCCAGGGCAACGACACGCCGTCCCAGCGCGTCCGCCTGGCACTCGCCCGCAAGATGCTCGCCAAGCCCAGGCCGGCGCCGCCCCCTGCCCCGGCGCCCGCAGCGGCACCGACGCCGCTGGAGCAAATCCTGGAGGCCGCGCGCTGGGCGCCCAGCGGCGACAACACCCAGCCCTGGCGGTTCGAGACGCTGGACGCCGACACCGTGCGCATCCACCTGGCAACCGAGGCAGGGACCAACCCCTACGAATACCGCGACGGCGAGCCGACCCTGCTGTCCGGCGGCATGCTGCTGGAAAACCTACGCATCGCCGCCAGCGTCCAGGGCCGCCACCTCGACTGGTCCGTGGAGGGTGGCAGCGACCCCTACAGCATCATCGCCCGCATGCCCGTAACGCCAGGCACAGCGGCGGACCGGCTGTATTCGGTGCTCGCCCTGCGCTCCGTGGACCGGCGCCCCTACCTGTCCCGCCCGCTCCGCCCGGCCGAGCGCGCGGCCC
>CAXTOB010000091.1:0-17419 GCA_964245505.1 uncultured Acetobacteraceae bacterium
ATCGCCGTCTGGTCGGCCGCCCGCGCCATGCCACCCAAACCCATCGTCAACACCAAGCCGCCTACCACCATCGCTCGCATGGATTCGTCCTATCAGTGACACGTGCCGATCGTCTCACTTGCGCCACACGCTTGCCAATCGAAAACGCATGACACAGCGCGGCTTTCCCGGCAGTTGTTCGGCTTGATCCAAAAGGCCGCCACCGCCATGCCAGCCAATGTCCGCTCCGTTGCCGTGTTCTGCGGCTCCCGCCTGGGGACGGACCCGGCGCATCGGATTGCCGCCGTGGCGCTCGGCGCGGGGCTGGCGGCGGCGGGCCTGCGCCTGGTGTACGGCGGCGGCAATGTCGGGCTGATGGGCGCGGTGGCGGATGGGGCGCTGGGCGGCGGCGGCGAGGTGCTGGGCATCATTCCGGAGTTCCTGCAACGGCGGGAGGTCGCGCATGACGGCGTGCAGCGGATGATCCTCACGGACAACATGCACGACCGCAAGCGCCAGATGTTCGAGGCATCCGACGCCTTCGTCACCATGCCCGGCGGCCTCGGCACCTTCGACGAAACCATCGAGATCACCACCTGGCGGCAGCTTGGCCTGCACGACAAGCCGATCCTGGTCTGCGACGTCGGCGGCTGGGCGCAGCCCTACTTGGCGCTGCTGGATGCGGCGGTGCGGCAGGGCTTCGCCGATCCGGCGACGGCGGCGCTATATGAGGTGCTGCCCGATGTGCCAGCGGTCTTGCACCGCCTGCACAGCGCAACCGCAGCCGTCGCCGCCCAGCCCGGCCTTATGTAGTGTCAAGAACGGATCGGTTCGGTCGTGCATTGTCATCTAACGGTAGCCGTGGAAGGCTCGTGACGGTTTTGAATCCGAAGTAGCTGAGCGGCATCACTCTCGATCGGAATGTTGCTATGCCGCTCCCAGCACGCATTGCCCTGGCCACGACGGCCCTTCTCGCGGTTCCGGTGCTCGCCCATGCGGACCCTGCCTATACCGTGGGCAACCTGCTGATTTCGAGTTCCGTCTATAACGTGCCTGCCAGCACCATTGTCGTAGGCCAGACCGTGCTGCCCGGTGGGAGCGGCGCCACTGCGGTTGCTGATGCCAGCTATCCCAACGTGTTCCAGAACGAGGCGGTGGACCCCAGCTTCGGCATCACGACCCCGATCACCATTTCCCAGGTGACGCAAAGCGGCGCCCTCGTCAGCTCGCAGGTCCTGAGCGGCATCGTTACGAGCTTTTCGAGCAAGAGCGAGGGCGGGCTGTCGCTGTCCGCCGATGGGCAGAGCGTGACGCTGATGGGCTACAACGCGCCGACGGGCGCGCTGGATGTGTCCAACAGCAACACGCCGGGCCACCCGGACTCGACCAACCCGGTGCAGTCAACCTACCAGCGCAGCATCGCGACCATTTCCGGCACTGGCGCGGTCACGACCCAGCCAGTGGATTCCTACAGCGGCAACAACGGCCGCAACGCCATCACCGGCTCGAACGGCGTGACCTACACGGTCGGCAACGCCGGCAACGGCACCAGCAAGGCGACGGCCGCGGTGCTGGCGGACCAGCTGTCCAACACCGGCGTGCAGATCGTGACGCCCGGCAACCCGAACACCACCAGCGCCGGCGTTTATAACGTGACGCAGAACGGCTATGCCGCCGACAAGGCGAGCAAGGACCCCAACTTCCGCGGCATCACGATCAACGACAACACGCTGTATGTGACCAAGGGGTCCGGCGGCAACGGCATCGACACGGTGTATCAGGTCGGCACCGCCGGCACGCTGCCCACCGGCAGCAACAACGCGATCACGATCCTGCCGGGCTTCAACACCAAGCTGGCGTCGGACCCCACCGCTGACTCCTACCCGTTCGGCATCTTCTTCGCCAGTTCCACGACGCTGTATGTCGCAGACGAGGGGCTGGCCGGCACCGTGACCAGCCAGGCCGGGCTGGAGAAGTGGAGCCTGGTGAACGGCACCTGGCAGGAGGATTACATCCTGACCAACGGGCTGAACCTTGGGACCCAGTATGCCGTTGCCGGGCTTGACCCGAGCCTGGACCCGGCCACAACCGGGCTGCGCAACCTGTCCGGCATCGTCAACGCCGACGGCACCGTCAGCCTGTTCGCCGTCACCGCCACCAGCAGCGCGCTGACGGACCAGGGCGCCGACGCCAACAGCGTGGTTGCCATCACCGACCAGGTGTCCGCCACGACCCTGCCGGGCAGCGAGGCGTTCACGACCATCGCGGCGCCGACCTACGCCACCGTGTATCGCGGCGTCAGCGAGGTGCCGCTGGCGGCGACCACGACGGTGCCGGAACCGATCTCGCTCGCGGTCATGGGCAGCGGCCTGCTCGGCATGTTTGCGGCGCGGCGGCGCCGTTAGAGCGGGTTTGGTGCAGATAGAAGCACCAAGCCCACTCTAGTGGGTCGTCACTGCTGACGTGATAGGCGCAGGCTGCTTGTCCTGATCCGCACTCGGCAGGGTCTGGACGCCTCACAACAGTGCTGACAGCGCACTAGCTATTGTTTTGGCGAGCATTTATTCGGTCAAACGAAGCCGTTTGATCCGAACGTGCTCTAGGTTGCAGGCTTAGCTCTGGCCGCAACGCCGGCGGAGCAGAGCCAGCAAGCGACTGCGGACAGGTTCGAAGCCAGGACTGCGGGCTGCCAGATTTGGATGCGAGCCGCTCCTGGCCATCCCGAACTGGCAGCGCGATCCTCGCTCCCACTCAGGCCGGGTTGACACCGCCAGCGGCAAAACCCTAGAAACCCCTCCTCCCGCCCGGGGGCGCGTAGCTCAGCGGTAGAGCATTCGCTTCACACGCGAAGGGTCACAGGTTCAATCCCTGTCGCGCCCACCACCCGGCGCCTTCGGGGGAACCCCGGCTTCTCCCAGATCCCACCATAGCCCAGCGAAGGCGGCGATGCCCTCACGCGCCGGGGCGATCAGCAGATGCTCGTTGGGGCCATGCTGGCGGCAGCCGTTGTAGCTGTGCGGCACCCAGGCCAGGGGCGTGCCCAGCAGGTCCACGAACACATCCCCCGGCAGGCCGCCGCCGCTGTTCGGGATCAACTGGACCGGGCGGCCGAGGCTGCCGGCCATGCTGCCTGCCACCCACCTGACCCAAGGGTCATCCGGGCTGGTGCGGCTCGCAGCCATGCGGATGCCGTAGGGCACGACCTGCACCTCGGGGAAGCCTGCCGCGTCCAGGTGCGCACGCAGCGCCGGGACGAAGCCATAAGGGTCCACATCCACGGTGTAGCGTATCTGGCAGTGCGCCCGGGCGTTCGGTGCTACGGCATTTACCGGCGACTCAGGCTTGCCGGAGGTCATCGCCAGCACGATGAAGCTGGTCCAGGCATACACCTTCTCGGCAGCGGTCAGGCCGGGTTCGCCCCAATCCGGGTCTATGGTGGCGGCGCCGCCCTCCGCGGTCAGGTCCAGCCCGGCGATGGCGCCGCGCACCGCGGGCGGGATGGCGGGGGGCAGCCAACCCGGCACCAGGATGCGGCCGTGCCGGTCGGCGATAGCGGCGATGGCATGGGCCAGGATGATGGCGGGGTCGCGGGTCATGCCGCCCCAGTTGCCGGAATGCACGCCGCTGGGCCGCACATCCACCAGCAGGTCGAAGTGGTAGCTGCCGCGCGTGCCGGTCGAGAGCGTTGGTGTCCCCGCCTGGACGCGCGGTCCGTCGCTGGCCAGCAGCACGTCGGCCGCCAGGGCGTCGCGGTGCATGGCCACGAACTCGCGCAGGCCCGGCGACCCCACCTCCTCCGCCGTTTCCAGCAGCAGCTTGAGGGTAAAGCCGAGCCGGCCGCCACGCTCGGCGAGCACGGCCTCCAGCGCCGTCAGGTTGATGGCGTGCTGACCCTTGTTGTCGGCGGCGCCGCGGCCGTACCAGCGGTCGCCCTCACGCTGCAGGGTCCAGGGGTCGCGGTCTGCATCCCATTGGCCACCCATGCCGAGCACGGTGTCGCCGTGGCCGTAGGTGAGGACGGTCGGACCCTCCGCCTCCCGCCGGACCGCCAACAGGATCGGGCCGTGGCCCGGCAGCGGGTTTGGATGCACCTCGACCTCGAATCCCATGCGGACCAGCCAGGGACGGATTCCATCCTCAAGGTAGCCTTGCAGCGCAGCGGCATGGGTTGGGTCTTGGGAGGTGCTCTGGACTGCTACAAGACCATGCAGGCGTGTCTCGAACCCACCCTCATCGAACCCCTGCAGCGCACGGGCGATCGCGCCCGTTTTGGTGCCATTCATGCCAGCTCTCCTTGATTGGGGCGATGAGGGTGGGATTGCGGCGATGAGGGTGGCACCTTACGACTGCGCTGACCAAACCTACGAAACCCGGGCAAGTTTGCCCCATGGCGGACGGGGGAGCATGATCGGCTTCATGCGCCGTCTCACTCTCCTACTGCTTCTGGCCGGCTGTGCCAGTCCGCCGGCATCCACCGATGGCCAGTGGTTTGGCGACATGATGCCGGACCAGGCCGCGCCAAACTGTTCACCCGGCCGGGCCAGCCTGGTGTTGAGAGGTGACGCCGCGTTGTTCACCCCGAACGAGGGCACTCAGACCTTGACCGGGACGATCACGCCGGAAGGCATGGTGACAGCAACCCGGAGCACGTTAGCAGCAGATAAGAAGCCTTATATCGTGACACTCGCAGCGCACGTACAGGGTGGCTTGATCTCTGGGACCTATGCCACCCCGCGTTGCCGTTATACGGTCAAGCTCCACCAGTCCTGAGCCTCACTTCGGCTGCACGTCCCTAGCTCCTCCCGGTGCTCCGGGCGGCGGGATCACCGGCATCGTCCCTGCAGCGGGAGGCCGAATCACTGCCGCGTCGCCACTGACGGGCGGCGCCACCACTGGCGACTTGGCGGAGGTGTCAGGCAACGGGCGAACTGTCTGGGTGTCGCCGCCAGCGCCCGGCGGAATTGTCGGGGCAGTCCGCTCCGGCGGAGATGGCGGAACGGACGTCTGAGCGAGTACAGGCCTGGCCAGTATCAGGCCTAACGCCAGCAGCACTGCAAGCACGATCCACATCCAGTCTGGCTGCGGCTGCGGCCGGCGGCGCCGTATTGCAATCGCTGTTGCCCGCGCACGCTTCGGTACTTGCGACATCCCAGCACTACTCCCTGCGTCTCAGTCTTGATGCCTTCTGATATGGGATGGCTACGCGGCGGGTGCGGGAGGGTAGCAGCGGCACACGGCTTCGTGTCCGCTCAGGCGTTCCCCGATTTTACTTGGGCAGCCAATGCTCCCGGCGGACAGCACGCCGCCGCGCCGGCCGGTGAGGGCGCACCGGCGGCGGCGGCGGCGGATTCAAGGCTGTTTTCAGGTTGGCGGCGGCATAGTCCTCGGCGGCGGCGGCTTCCACGACGCGCTCGCCCAGGCCGAAGAAGTCGTGCGTGGTGCCGGGGAACATCCGGACGCTGGTCCGGACCCCGGCGGCCTGCAGCCGGGCAGCCAGATCCTCCCCGCCCGAGCGCAACGGGTCGATCTCCGCCAGCACGATCGTGGTGGGCGGCGTGCCGGCCAGGTCGGGACGGGATACCAGGTCCAGCCTGGGGTCCTGCAACTGCCGGCTGCTCGTTACATACTGCTGCTGCGCCCAACTGACGGTGCGCCGGCTCAGCGGCCGGCTGCGGGCGTTCTCGCTCATGCTCGTGCTGGACAGGCCGGTGCCGGCCACTGGGGTAATCAGCAGCAGGTGGTTCGGCATTGGCGCACTGCGGTCCCGTGCCAGCAGGGCGGTGGACAGCGCCAGGTTGGCGCCCGCGCCCTGACCGCCTAGGGCAATGCGGGTTGGGTCGGCACCCCACTCCTTTGCATGGGTCCCCGCCCACTGATAGGCGACGAAGGCGTCGTCATGGATGCCCGGGAACGTCGCATCCGGCGCGTGGCGCAGGCCGATGCCGACCACGACCCATCCGGTGCGGGACGCAAGCTGCCGGAGGCTTTCGTCATAGTCGTCCAGGCCGCCGGTCACCCAGGTGTCCGCGGTGAAGTAGATGAGCATCGGCCCGTTGGTGGGGTTCTGAGGCTGATACAACCGGGCCGGCAGCGTGCCGTCCGCGCCTGGAGACGCAAGCAGACGGACCACCGGGACCTCTGGGCTGTCGGCCGGCAGGCCGAGCACGTTGGGCATGGCCTGCATGGCGGCGATCAGGTTCGGCACCTCCCGCGCACGGGCGACGGTGACGCTGGCCGGGTCCACGGCACCCATGTTCAGGCGCTCCTGCAGCACGGCGGCCATGCCGGGGCTGGGCTGGTAGGGGGTGATGCCTTGCGGCGGGCCGGAGTTGGCACAGCCTGCGGCGGCTACGGCGAGCACGGGGGCCAAGAAGCGGAGGAGGTGGCGCATGTCGCGGGACGGCCCTGATCTGGTACGGTCCGCAAAGTGCCCCTTGCCGGTGGATCGGACAAGGCTTGGGTGCGTAGCAGGGGCTGGGCACTGCTCCTTATCTGCTTCTTTCTGGCGTGTGTGGTGTTGAGCGGTGGAATCACCGGTTCCGGCACATGACGCGGGCGTTGCGGTTGATTGCTGCGGCGTGCCGATGCGTCCGGGGTCGGGCGCAGCGTCGGCGCAAGCCTTCGGATGCCGCACATGAGGGGTGGACCAAGCTGGCCAGCCGTGGATCGGACCAGCCGGCGTTTGTGCGCCGACCGATGCGGCCATGCTTGGGCATCTAAGCTGGCGGGGCGTTAATGCAGAAGGGGTCCGCTCCGCCTTCGGCCGCGGCTTGCAGGGTGTCGATTCCCGCCTCTTATGCTTGGCGGCAGGCGGACCTGGCCTCACCCAGCCCGGCTTGCGGGACCAAGGAGGCGCATCTTGTCCGATCAACCTTTCCTCACCGGCAACTACGCGCCCGTGCATGACGAGCTGATTTGCACCGACTTGCCGGTGCTGGGCCGGTTGCCGGATGGCTTGCGGGGAACATTCTACCGCAACGGTCCAAACCCGCAGTTGCCGCCGGCGGGGCGGTATCACTGGTTCACCGGCGACGGCATGGTGCATGCCATAGAAATCGAAGGAAACCGCGCCGGCTACCGGAATCGCTGGGTGCGTACGCCCCGGTTCCTGGCGGAGCAGGCAGCCGGGCGTCCCCTGTTCGCCGGATTCGGCCAGCCGTTGACGGAGGCGGCGCGGGCGACGGACACCGGAGTCGCCAACACGCACGTCCTGCCGCATGCCGGCAAGCTGCTGGCGTTGGAAGAGGCGCATCTGCCAACCCGGCTCCAGCCGCATGACCTTTCGACGTTGGGCTACGACGACTTCGGCGGACGCCTGCGCGGGCGGTTCACCGCGCATCCCAAGCACGACCCGCAGACCGGCCAGCTCGTGTTCTTCAGCTACTCCGCCACCGGGCCATTCAGCCCGGCGATGGCGTGGGGCGTGATCGAGCCGGACGGCCAGGTATCGCGGACGGAGGTGTTCGAGAGTCCCTATTGCAGCATGGTGCACGACTTCGCCGTCACCGCGTCCCACGTCGCATTCCCGGTGCTGCCGCTGACCGGCGACCTGGACCGGGCGAGATCAGGCCGTCCTCCCTTCGCCTGGGACCCGGCACGGCGCAGCTTCGTCGGCGTGATGCGCCGGGACCGCGGGAGCGCCAGCCTGGCCTGGTCGGAGTTCGAGCCCTGCTTCGCTTTTCACGTCATGAACGCCTTCGACGAAGGGGCCGACGTCGTGATGGACGTGGTCGAGTATGATGAAGCGCCGCTGTTCCCCCGTGCCGACGGCAGCACGCCGCCGGGCGCCCTGCCCTCAAGGCTGTCACGCTGGCGGGTGGACCCGGCCGGGCGTTCCCCGGTGCGGAGGCAAGTACTGGACGATGCGCCCGGTGAGTTCCCCCGCATCGACGAGCGGCAGGCCGGACTGCCCTACCGGCACGGGTTCCGCATCACCCAGCCTAGCGGCTCATCGGGGGCCGAAGCCGTGGCGCATCACGACCTGGACCGGCACAGCACGAACGCGTTCATGCTCGGAGACGGCGAGCGAGCGTCCGAGGCGGTCTTCGTGCCGCGCGCCGAAGGCTGTCCGGAGGGCGATGGCTGGCTGCTCACGCTGGTCTGGCGGCCCGGGCCGGGCGAGAGTTGGCTGCTGGTGCTCGATGCGCAGTACCCCAGCCAGGGTCCTGTGGCCAGCGTCAAGATGCCGCGCCGGGTTCCGTTCGGCTTCCATGGGAGCTGGGTCGCCGGTATGGCGTGACGTAATGGAGCGGGTAGCCGGGGTAGGTCCCTCCCGCCCTCGCCGGGGACTACCATGCTGCTCGCGTGGCGCCGCTAGCTGCCGGTCATCAGCGAGTGATGATGTGCAGCCTGAGCAAGGCGGACAGTGCTTTCGGTCTGCTTGCGTGCTGGGGAATGTCCAGCCATCCGCAACACGCGGAACGGCGGACGGAGCGGGGTCGTATAAACCGCCGTGTTCACCCGCGGGCGATGGCCAGGGTGATGATTGCCACGACGGGCCGCAGCGGCAGCGTCAGCCGAGCCTACAAGAAGCAGAACGCCGGCAGCGGCCAGCAGTCTGGAAACGTTCATCGAGCAAGTTCCTTGGCCACTGTTGATGGAATGCTAGAGGAGTCGGCGCTACACGCCTGACTTCTCTAACTCCTGGCCGCAGATTGTTGCAAGCACGATGTTTATATCAGCTTAACCCGTTGCAGCTTTACAACAGGCACAGCGTCCGCAGTTCCCGGCGTAACCCATCCGGCAGGCCGTCGGCGCCCAGGGCCGGGCCGTCCGGGCCGATATCCGCCGGCGCCTCGGCCGCAAGGAGGTAGCGCCAGCCCTGGAACGCCTTCACCGGCCTGCCCTCGACCGGGATCAGCTCGGGGTCCAGCACCAGCCCGGCGCAGCGCGTGGCGTCGTCCCACCGGTCCTCCTGCACGTCCAGCACGCGCTGGCGGACGACCATCGCACCCCGGATGACCCAGTAGATGCTGCCCCCGTCCGTGATCTCCGCGGTGCGCCGGGGAAACATGCGGGTCTGGTGGCGCAGCGGCGGACGGGCGGCGGCGCGGGCCGCCTGGACGTCGCGCAGATGGGCCACGTCGCGTATCCCGACAGCGAGCTTTGCGAGGTGCAGCATCGGTGTTGGTTAGCTGCCGCGCCGATTCGGGCGCAAGGCGCGGGTGTTCACGTTCCCGCGGCATCCTCTGGCATGGGCTCGTCCGGCAGGCCCTGGCTGCTGCCGGGGCCGGAGATTTTGGCCGGCATCCGGCACCACTCCCGCCCGACGCAGCGCCAGCACTCCGGCCGCCGCGCCTTGCAGACCCGGCGGCCGTGCAGGATCAGCCAATGGTGCGCCGGACGCAGCACGTCGTGGGGGATGCGCTTGACCAACCCATCCTCCACCGCCCGCACCGTCTTGCCCGGCGCGATGCCGGTGCGGTTGCCTAGCCGGAAGACGTGGGTGTCCACCGCCATCGTGCTCTGTCCGAAGGCGACGTTCAGTACGACGTTGGCGGTCTTGCGGCCGACGCCGGGCAGCGCCTCCAACGCCTCGCGGTCGCCGGGCACCTCGCCGCCGTGCCGCTCGATCAGCAGGCGGGACAGTTCCACCACGTTCTTCGACTTGGCCTGCCAGAGGCCGATGCTGCGTATGTGCCCGGCCACGCCCTCGGCGCCCAGCGCCACCATCGCGGCGGGCGTCGGTGCCGCGGCAAACAGGGTGCGGCCGACGCGGTTCACGGCGGCGTCGGTCGTCTGCGCGGACATCACGACGGCGCACAGGAGATGGTAGGGCGATTCCGAGTCCAGCTCCGTCTGGGCGTCGGGGTAGGCGGCGCCAAGGGCAGCGATGAAGCCGCGGACCTGGGCCAGGGTCATTGGAGGCGTCTTGCGGATGCGCTTTGCGGGTTCGGCCATGCCGGCGATAATGCCTGCACCGGCTGGGCTGACAAGCCGGGCGCGGGTGCTACATGCTGGGATATGGAGACTGCTGCCCCCACCCCGGTTGCCTTCGAGGCTGTGATCATCCCGCACCGCAGTCTCGGTCCGACTGGGTTCCGCTGGCTGGTGGGATTCATCGTGTTCGTGAGTTGCTGCGTGTCGCTCGGGCTGTGGCTCATCGGCGCCTGGCCGGCGGTGGGGTTCGACGCGGCGGAGATCACGTTGGCGGTGCTGCTGATGCGCCGCAATGCCCGGGCGACGCGGGCAAGCGAGATGCTGCTGCTGTCGGACGACGGCCTGCGGATCGTGCGGACCGACCACGCCGGACGCCGGACGGAGCGGATGCTGCAGCCTGCTTGGCTGCGCGCCAGCCTGGAGGAGCGCCAGGGCCGAGTGCCGGCGCTATGGCTGGCCAATCGCGGGATGCGTATGGAAGTTGGGGCGGAGTTGGGCGAGGCGGAGAAGCGGGACCTGGCGGAGGCGCTGAACCTAGCCCTGCACCGGCACCGCAACCCGGTGTTCGACAATCCGCAATTGCGGGAGGGTGAGGAGTAGCCGCCCTCCCCTCGCTTGGGCCGTTGAAGTCAGCCGGCGCTGGCGCTCCCCATGCCTCGCGTTGGCTCGGAAGCGCCGATCATGGTCGCCATTTCCCTCGCACGATGCGCGTCCATGTTGAGGCGCACTTCGCCCCCTTCCACCGCGGCTACGGTGCTGACTGGCAGGTAGTGGTGGTGCAGCGCACGGCCGCCTGGGTCGTCCTGCTTGGTCAGCTTGATCCGGTCTTCCTCCACATGGTCCACCGTGCCGACATGGCCGCCGTCGCTGCCGACGACCGGCATGTGTTCCTTGATCTGCGAAGCCAGGGCGCTTCCGCTCATACTGTTTCCCCTTAGGGTTGCCCGCGCGACGATGCGCGTGCGGGGGCAAACGACTGGGGCGGGAGCGGGATTGCGGACGCACGAAAGCGTCATGCCTGCGCTCCCGGACGTGACTGCGCCCATTCAGTGCCCTGGGAGGTTCTGGCTGCCTGGCCCGGTCTGCCTGACGGGGGGCCGGACTACGCCACAGCCTCACTGCTACCCTGGCTTACTGCTGCCCTGGCCAGCCGGCAGACGATGCCCGGCTGCCACTGCATGACGATACCTGGCCGCCACTGCGTGACGATACCTGGCCGCCACTGCATGACGATACCTGGGCGCCACTGCGTGACGACGCCATCAGGTCACCAATCAGCCGCGTCAGCCGGACGGCATGATCAAAGCCCGGCGCGGTGGCGGTCCCGTTCAGGATGTCGTCCCGCAAGGCAGCGTATGTTCCGGCGACGTTGGCGGCCGTGTCAGGCATGGCAGCCACCTCGCCCTCATCCACCTTCTGCTCCGCGCCGTTGAGCCGCAGGCGCAAGCGGCCTGATTGGAAGCCGCGCGCCGCACCGCCCTCCAGCGTGATGACGCCCCGCTCTCCCGTCACCTCGAATAGGAACGGTGTCGCCTCGGGCGGACGACCGCCTGCCACCTCGACCGACAGGGCGGCACCGCCTGCGACGCGCGCTTGGACCAGGATGTGGTCGGCGGTCGAACGCCGCTGGACTGCGCCGCCTTCGAGCTGGATTTGCGGGAACTGTGTCGTGGCGAGCGCGGCCGCGGTCTCAAGACCGCCGAGGGTGGCGATGGCGAGGTCGAGCGTATGGGCACCCTGGATCGTCACCAGGGTGGCGCCGTTCCCCTCCTGCTCACCGAACGCCATTGCGGCCTCGACCTTTGGGCCGAATGCCATCGTGGTGGACAGGATGCGGGCGCTGAGCACCTGCCCGACTGCGCCGGACGCGATGAGGTCGCGCGCACGGAGCGCCGCGGGGTTGGCCCGGGTTTGCAACCCGACCGCCGCATGCAGGCCTGCGGAGTTGGCGGCGTCCGCCAGTTCCTCCGCTTCGGCAAGGTCGCGGCCCAGTGGCCATTCGCAGTACAAGTGCTTGCCAGCTGCGATGGCGCCCAGGACCAGGGCGTGGTGGTCGGGAACCTTGACGGCAACCGCTATGAGGTCAACCGCCGGGTCGCGCAGCATGGCCTGGGCGTCGGCGTAGCCCTTGACGCCGAACGCGGCCGCCGCGGCGTCGGCCGATTTCTGGTCGTTGGTGGCCACTGCCGCAAGTTCCAGCCCGGCCATGCCCTGGACCGCCGGCACGTGCGATATCTTCGCCCAGCCGCGCCCGGCGCTCGCGCCGATGATGCCGACCCTCAATGTCCCAGCCATCGTTTGTGTTCTCCTTGGACTTGCAGCCCTGCGCGGCACTCCCGCACCGGGGTGCTGCGCGTCTCGCCGGCAATGGCGAGCGCCGCGACAAGCTCCAGGGAGTTGGGCCGGCTTGCCATCGCTGAGAACATCGGCATCCTCCTCACCGGAATGATGAGGAAGGGCTCATCCATGCCCCAACCAGGTTTCCCCGCCTTGGAAGCCTTCCTGGCCGTCGTGCGCCACGGCAGCTTCCGGAAGGCCGCGGCTGAGCGCGGCGTCAGCCCATCGGCCCTGAGCCACGTCATACGCGGGCTCGAAGGCATGCTCGATGTGCGGCTGTTCAACCGCACGAACCGGAGCATACGTGTGACCGAGGCAGGCGAGCACCTTGCCCGGCGGATCGGCCCCGCCCTGGGCGACATCGCCGATGCCCTAGAGGGGGTCAACGCTTTCCGGGGCCAGCCCACGGGACTGCTGCGCTTGAACGTCCCGCGCAACGCCGCTGAGCTGGTCATCAGGCCGGTGATGGGTCGCTTCCTGGCGGCATATCCCGGCATTAGGCTGGAGGTCGCCACCGATGACGCCATGATGGACATCGTCGCCCAGGGGTTTGACGCCGGCATCCGGGCCGGCCACCAACTGGCGCAGGACATGGTCGCCGTTCCCGTGGGTCCGCCGCGCCGGTTCGCAGTCGTCGGCGCCCCGGCCTACTTCGCCGGACGGGAAACGCCTCGGGTCCCGCAGGACCTGCATGGCCATGCCTGCATCGAGCGACGCTTTCCCAATGGCTCGCGTTATCTATGGGAACTTGCAAAAAACGGAAGCCGGATGGAGGTGAAGGTGGCCGGCCCGTTGGTCGTTGACGACAGCGCGATGATGGTGCGGGCGGCGCTCGACGGGGTCGGACTGGCGTTGGTCTATGAAAGCCTGGCGGCCGGGCATGTTGCTCGGGGGGAGCTGGTGCGGGTTCTTGAGGACTGGTGCCCGGTCCTGCCGCGATTCTTCTTGTACTATCCTGGACGCCGCCAGGTGCCTGCGGGGCTACGCGCATTCATCGGCATGGTGCGTGCGACGCCGGAAGGCTCCGTCAGTGACGGCCATCAATGAGACGGGCCGGAACCCTTCCGGACTGAGTGCGGGTTCGGCTGGCATCCGGCACTCCCGCCGGAAGGAGGGCGCGCATGCCCCGAAGGGGGAGGTATCGGTCTCATGCAGTGCGACGTGGACGGCCACGGAGCTTGCACCTGGCTCGGGTTACAATTTCAGCACCCTTCAACCCTCATGCGGCAAGGCCGAACGCTGGTTATACCAACGGCCCTTCGCACTGACCCAGACGTCGCCGAGCCGGCATTGCGAGCAGCGCTTGCGGCGCGGCAATCCAAGGCCGCCAGCATCGTGCTTGCCGCTCTGGATTGCCGCGTCGCTGTGCTTCTCGCAATGAGGAAAACGGTTAGAGCGAAAGGCGTTTGGTGTTAGAGCATTTGGACGCACTCATGATGCGCGCAGCCGCGGGGCAAGCAGCAACGCGAAGGGGCAGACAAGCAGCGCCACCCCCGCCGCGGACGCAGCCCCCCAGGCCGGCCCGGCAAAATCGCCGACGATGCCGTAAAGCACCGGCGAGATAGCGCCAGAGCCAATGGTGCCCGTGTAGAACAACGCGAAGGCGCGCGCCTCCTGCCCCGGCGGCGCCAGCTCCGGAACCGTTCCATAGAGCACGGACGAGGTGCCGTTCAGCATGATGCCGAGCAACGGCAGCAGGATCAGCGCCGGCGCGAGCGGCAGCGCGATCACGGCCAGGATGGCGATTGCCGTCCCAACTTCCGTCGCGAGCACAGTCACCAGCAGGCCCACACGGGCGCCAAGCCAGCCGCAGGCGAACTTGCCGGCTGCGCCACCAAGGAAGACGAGGCTGAGCGCAAAGCCGACCATCGGCAGCTCCGCCCCCTTCGCCCGCAACAGAAACGGCAGGAAGGTGAGGAATCCCATGCGCACGCCGCTGTCGAGGACGCCGATGGCGAGCAGCAGCCAAAAGCCGCCGCGGCCCTCGCCCTTCGTTGCATTCGGTGCCGGCCGTCCGGTCTCGCCGAAGCCGGGCACCAGGGTCCAGATCGCGACCGCCCCGGCAACGCCCAGGGCCGCCACGAGCCAAAGCGCCGGGCGCCACGGCATCGCGGCGACCAGGAGCGCCACAAGCGCCGGCAACGCCGCCTTCCCGAGGTCCCCGGCGAAGTTGTAAATTCCGAGGGGACCACGCGCCTCGGCGCCGTAGGCGTGAGACACCGCGGCCGAGGCAAGCGGGTGCTGGGTGGCCGCCCCAGCGCCCGATAGGGCCAGCGCGGAGCATAGGCCGAGCAGACCGCCCGAGAAACCCGCAAGCCCATAGCCTAGGGCAGAAAGGAGCGTGCCGGCGACGAGTACGGCGCGCCCGCCGAAACGTCCGGCGAGCCGCCCAGCCGGGATTTGGAGAACGGCCATCGTTCCGGCGTAAAGGCCGCGCAGGGCAGCGAGCGCTCCGAAGCTGAGCGCGAACTCCGCCTGCCAAATAGGCAGCAGGACGTAGATCGTATCCGTGTAGCCGTCGTGCAGGGCATGAGCGAGGCAGGCGCCCAGCAAGGTGCGGCGGGCCTGGGACGAAGGCAGAGCGGGCGCGGAACGCGGGGCTTCGGTGGTAACGGACATGCGGGTGGACCCTCCGGCATCCGGCTGCATGGGCCGGCGCCTTGGGCGAATGAACTACCACGGCACCTACGGCGGAAGATGGATAACAGGCCAAACTTGTCTAGACAACTCATGTTGTCCGGCAACGGCGCTGCGTTCTGCTTTGTTGCTTTTGGACCTATGACCGGCTTGGCTGCATTGTCTTGGCAATGCCGCCTTTTGGCACGCAGGCATCCGCGGCAAAACCTGGACGGGCTAGCCGCTCATGAGCCTGACGCAAGGCCGGCCCAGAGATCCCGGTCGCACTGTCCCGAAATCACCGTCTGCAAGACAGCAACGCGTTTCGGATGGGCGGTGCCGATCAAAGATCGAAGTTGGTGGGCAGCATGACCACGTCGCGGATCGTCATGCCGCGTGGCCGCGTCAGCATGAACGTCACGACGTTCGCCACTTCACTGGCCTCCAACAGGCTTCCAGACTCCCTGGCGTGCTGCAGCTTTTCCGGCGGCCAGTCCGCGAGCAGTGCCGTAATCACCGGACCCGGCGAGATCGAGCCCACCCGGATGCCGTGCTTGAACACCTGGCGCCGCACCGTCTGGACGAAGCAGTTGATCGCCCACTTCGACGACGCATAGACCGGCTCCCACGGCGTCGGAAAGTGGGCCGCCAGGGAACTCGTGACGATGATGTCGCCCGTCCCGCGCCCGATCATGTGGGGCAGCACGTCGTGGACGTTCTTCATCACGACGTTGACGTTCAGGTTCAGCATCCGGTCGATTGCCGAAGTATCCGCGTCGATCAGGTCGCCGCCGACATATAGGCCCGCATTCGCATGCAGGATGTCGAGCTGGCCGGCTTGCTCCAGGACCCTCGGCAGTAGCGTGGCGCAGTCCTTTGGGTCGAGTAGGTCAATGACCAGCGCACTCACGGCGTCGCCATGCTTGTTGTGGAGCGCTTCCAACCCGGCCTCGTCGCGGTCCACCATCACCACCCGCGCACCCGCGGCCACCATCGCCTCCGTGCTGGCCAAGCCGATGCCGGACGCGGCCCCGGTCACGACTGCGACCTTGCCGGTCAACTCTCCTGCCATCAGTCTTTCTCCTCGCCGGGGTTCCGGCATACGTGCCGCTTACAGCACTTGAGCATATCGGAGGGACCGGCGAACCTGCCGCCTTACAGCCGTCCGCTCAAAATCTTTGCCGTTCCGAGGATGTCTCGACCCCATAGACGGGAGGCCGATGCACTACGTCCTCAAAACCCCAGGGCTGCTAACGGGAACGCGGAGGCTTTGATCCCCGGACGCAAAATCCGGACAGGTTGCCTGGCCCTCTTCTGCCGTCAGCGTCCGCTGACGGCAGAAGAGGGCATCTACCCGGGATCGGGACGCAGTCTATCCGGTCGGACACGCCCGGTCCTGTCACACCGCCAGAAAGGACCCGCCTAAACCCACTCCCCCGCCCGCATCAGCGGCTCACTCCGCCCATCCGCAAAAACACCCTCCACATCCACCTGCCCCGACCCAATCATCCAGTCCACATGGATCAGGCTTGAGTTCGCCCCCAGCTTCGCCAGCTCCTCGTCCTTCATCGTCGTCCCGTCCTTCAGGCACGTGGAGTAGCTCTGCCCCAACGCAATGTGGCTTGCCGCGTTCTCGTCAAACAACGTGTTCCAGAACAGCAGCCCGCTCTGCGAAATCGGCGACGAGTGCGGCACCAGCGCCACCTCACCCAGGCTCCGCGCTCCCTCATCCGTCTTGATCAGCCGCTCCAGCACATCCTGCCCCGCCGTCGCATGCACCTCCACGATCTTGCCCTTCTCAAACCGCACCTGGATGTTCTCGATCAGCGTACCCTGGTGCGACAGCGGCTTCGACGCCTTCACCTTGCCGTCCACACGATCCTTGTGCGGCGTCGTAAAGCACTCCTCCGTCGGAATGTTCGGGAAGCACGGCACCCCATTGTTCGCCGTCGTCCCACCTCCCTGCCACAGGTGCTGGTCCGCCAACCCCACCGTCAGGTCCGTCTCCCCATCCGCCGAGCGGAACCGCAGCGCATGGTGATTCTTATCGTTCAGCATCGCCACGCGCCGCTTCAGCTCCGCCCCGTGCTCCCGCCACTGCCGCACCGGGTCGTCCCCGTCGATACGCGACGCCTTGAAGATCGCCTCCCATAGCTTCGGCACCGCCGTCGCCGCATCCTCGCCCGGAAACACCAGCTTCGCCCAGTCCGGCGTCGCCGCCGCCAGAATCGACCAGTTGATCTCGTGCCGCGTGATCAACTCCATCGCCGGCTTGTACGCCTTCGATAACGCCACGTTCGCCCGCGAAACCTTCGCCGGATCCTGCTTGCTCAGCAGCGCCGGATTTCCGCCCGCAATCGCCATCCGCGCCGCTCCCCCGCGAAACGCCGTCGCAATCGCGTCCTGCAGCCACACCGGCGCATAGTCGAAACTCTCGTCCGGCCCATACTGGTACCGCGCCAGGGTACTGGGATCGTCCGCAAAAAACGTCGTCACCAGCTTTCCGCCAGCCTTGTACGCCTGCTCTGTGATTTTCCGCACCAGCGGCAGCGCATCCATCGGCGCCGTCAGCAGCAACAGACTCTCGAGAAACGCGAAAACACTCTCG
>CAXTOB010000092.1:0-5323 GCA_964245505.1 uncultured Acetobacteraceae bacterium
TCCCAAGGCCGAAGCGGGCTGCAGGCCTGCGGCCGGTGCCGCTGCCGCCACGGCGAGGCCTGGCGTCGTGGGCGACAGCGGGGCTTCGGCCTTGGGATGGCCGATGGCGAACAAGGTCAGCCCGCCAAGGACGACGGAGCCATAAGCGACGGTGTTGATACTGAGCATGGCGGCACGCCTCCGGAGGGGGATGGGGTCAGGCCGCCAGGAGGCGGGTCGTCTCAATCACGTTGCGCATGAAGCCGCTGGGGTTCCAGTTCGGCGTGGCCGGCTGCGCCAGCCCGTCCGTGTTGGTCGCGCGGGCCAGCACGGTGCTGGCGCCTGCCGGCAGGTCCAGTGTCGCCGTCCAAGCCCGGAAGCTGTAGCGCCCCTCATCGGCACCCAGCACCGCGGGCGACCAAGTCGCGCCGCCGTTCAGGGAGAGGTCCACCCCGCGCACGCCGACGGCCCCGCCCAGGGCAATGCCACGGACCAGGGTGGGGCCGGCCTTCACCTGGGCGCCATCGGCCAGGTTGGTGACGAAGGAACGCGGCACCATGCGGTTGATCGGCACCATCTTCACCCCTGCCTGACCCGGCTTCATGTCGGCGCCGGGCGTGTCGGGGATGGTGTAGGCCACCTTGGTCCAGAAGTTCTCGTCGGGACCGTCCAGCACCTCAATGCTGTTCACCATCTTGACCCAGTAGGTCGAATACCAGCCCGGCACCACCAGCCGCAGCGGCGCCCCGTGCAAGATGGGAAGCTGCTCGCCGTTCATGGCGTAGGCCAGCATGACCTCGCCGTCCCGGGCATGGTCTATGTCGAGCGACTTCATGAACTTCGGCGCGGTGTCCACCACCGGGTCGTCCATTCCGGCGAAGCGCACCCGCTGCGCGCCGGGCTTCACCCCGGCGCGGTCCAGCACGTCGCGCAGACGCACGCCCATCCACTTCGCGTTGCCCATGGCGCCGTTCGACCACTCGCCGCCGGGCACCCGCGGCGCGAAGTAGCCGCGCGAGTTACCCGAGCACTGGTTGACCGCGGCCAGCTCCACCCGCGGCAGGGCCAGGATGTCCTGCAAGGTCAGCGACTGCGGCGCGTTGACATGGCCGGTGACGGCCAGGCGGAAGCTGGTCACGTCCACCTGCTCCGGGATGACGGCCCAGTGCCAGCGCACGTAGAACTGGTCATTGGGCGTGAACACCCCGCGGTCGAACACCTCGAACGGCGTCTCAAGCAGCGGCGGGCGGGTGCGCTGCAGGATCATCGGCCCCTTGTGCGGGAAGGCCGTCGTGATCGCACGCTCGCCGGGGCCGCCCGGCAGGGGCAGCGTCGTGGTCTCGGCCCAGGCCGGTCGGCTCGCAAGGCCCAGCCCCGCGAGACTTAGCCCGCCCAGGGCCGCCTTGCCGAGAAAGGCACGCCGCCCGCCGGATGCGGCCGTCATGTCGCGCAATTGCATGGACGTTGTTCCCTCTGATGCTTCTTGGACGGCACGGCAGTTATGCGGCAAGGCTGTGCGAGTGGACATGCGTCTCGCCATGGTGGGCCAGGATGCCGACGGCCTCGCGAGCCAGGGAGACGAAGCCGTCAGGCTTTTCCTGCATCGGGTTGGTCATGGGTGCCTCTTGCCTGCTGTCTCCCAGCATAAGTGTACCGCGCCCGTGAGCAGTGCCAACAGCGGCTGGCGCTGAGTTTGATCGCCCGCCGCGATCGGTTGCCGTAGCGGCGTTGCGGCCCCCCTCCGGCGCCCTTATCCCAGCATGACGCTGGCTGGTTGCAACGGTCTGGCCTTGGGACGCCGGCGACGGTGTCCATTCCCCCCGAAAGACCTAAGCGCAACCAGGCTGACGACGACGCACCCGGCGCAAGGCGCTCCTGATGCGGCATGCTGCGGACCTCGCGTGCCTGGCTATCCAACATAACAACCATGAGGAGACCACGTTCATGCAGCCAATTGTCCGTTCCACCCTCGCTGCAGTCCTGGGCGCCATGCTGGCGCTTCCGGCTGCCGCGCATGAGGTTCCTGATCCCTCCATCAAGCACAACGCCCGCGACGGCGTGGTCCGTCTCTATGGTGCTGGCGGCCCTGACACCGCCTTCAAGAAGGTAGCCGAGGCGTTCACCCTGGATACCGGCATCAAGGTCGAGGTGACAGGCGGGCCGGAGCCGACTTGGTCGCGAAAGGCGCAGGCGGATGCCGACATCCTGTGGGGCACGGCCGAGGAGGACATGGCTGCCTTACTGGAAACCTACACCGCCTTTTCGTGGGACAATGTGACCCCGATCTATCTCCGACCCGCGGTGATCGCGGTCAAGAAGGGCAACCCGAAGGGCATCCGCGGGTTCGAGGACCTTCTGCGGGACGGGGTGCGCATCATCGTCACCGAGGGGGCCGGCGTCGCCAACACCTCCGGCACCGGCACCTGGGAGGACGTGGCCGGCCGCACCGGCAGCCTCGACGACGTGAGGCGCTTCCGCCGGAACATCGTCGGTTTCGGCAAGGGAAGCGGCCCGAGCTTCAGGATGTTCGTCGAGAAGGACGCGGACGCCTGGATCACCTGGCCGGATTGGCCCATCACACATTCCGACAAGGCAGACCTTGTGGAGCTTTCTGAACAGCGCCGGATCTGGCGCGACGTCAATGTCGTGCTGGCGCCCGACGCCGATCCGGAAGCCAAGCGGTTCCTCGACTTCCTCAACAGCGCCCGCGGGGCAGAGATCATGAAGACGGAGGGCTGGGTCCGATAAGGCCCTTGTTCGACGTGTAGTTCTGACACGGCGGTGCAACTACAGTTTTGGGATTAGGATTGGCGGTGGCCGTCAGCGTGGACTTCCTACCCGCCGTCAAGCGCTTGATGAGCGGTTGAGAGTGTGAATCAGCGGTGGGTTTCGACGCTGATCAGCGCGACAAGACGCTGACAAATCCAATTACTCCTGGGTCCCGTGCCCGCGCTGATTCACACTGGGCTTGGGATCGCTTCAGCCCCAGCGAGCTTGACCTGGGGCGGCTCGCCGCCTCCCGCACGGGACACCCTTCCCACCTAAATCCGCCCCCCCCCGCAGCCGTCGGTTTCCGCGCGTCTTGTGTAACCCAAAAAGGCCGAATTCTGAACCGCGCCCGCGGAAGGGAGCTGGCGCCGTTCCTGTGCGCGCTGGGGTGGTTCGTGCTGGGCTTCGCGGGGCTGGGCATCAGCCTGTTCCCGCTGATCGTGCCGCCCAGCCTCACGATCCGGGACGCCGCCACGCCGCGCGACACCCAGGTGTTCCTGCTGGTGGGCGCGGCGGTGTTGGTGCCGATGATCCTGGCCACAGCGGCTACGCCTCCTGGGTGTTCCGCGGCAAGGTGCAGCACGACGCCTTGCAATTTCATCTGTGCGCTCCGTCACGCGTTGGTTGGCTGGAACATGTTAGCCGCACCTTTGCTCCGCTCCGGGCGCTGTTGCCCGGCACGGTTGCAGGAAGGAGACGATCATGGACGCAATGGCAAAATTAACGCCGGTGCCGGCCGGCCCGCAGCCGAACGGTGACGAGGACATCAGCTTCAACGGAGTCCCATTCATCGGGAACTTTCACAAGTCGCTTGCCCACAACGAATTCGGGGAGGTAGACGCCACTCAATACGAGACATTCCGCCGCATTTGCGATGGCACCGACCCTGCCCATGGCAACGATTTTGAAGGCGTCGACTCGGGCCCGCTCGCATTCCCGCCTCATCAAACGCCGCTCCCCTCACCCATCGCCGCAGTTGCGAAGCTCATCAGCCCGCAATCCGGGCGGGCGACGGATCGGCTCGGACCGAACCCGGCCGACGTGAACATGCCGCCGCCTCCCGGCGTGCTGTCGCACTCGACTGCGGCGGAGATCACCGAGCTGCTCTGGATGGCGCGGCTGCGCGACGTGCCGTTCGACCTGCTCCCAGGCACGCCCGACTTCGCCGAGGCGCTCGGCGACATCCGCACTGCCATGCAGTTCGCCCTCGACAACGACGACCCAGCCACCCAACCCGGGCGGATCCGGCTCGACACCGACCTGCCCTGCTCCGACGGAGTGCTGGATCTCAGCCCGCAAACCCTGTTCCGCTGCGGCCTGAAGGACGAGGACAAGGGGCCGCTCGTCAGCCAGTTCTTCCTGCACGACATCAACTATGGTGCGCAGTTGATCAAGCAGACTCAGGTTCCATACCGCGCCGGCCGCGACTACCTGACCGACCACCGGCACTGGCTGCTGGCGCAGAACACAGGCCTCGATGAGAACGGCGACGCCTACAGCCAGGACAACGACTACATGAAGGACCCGGCGGCCTACGAGGACCCGCCGGCGCCAGACGCGCCGCTTTCGCGCTTCCGCATCCGCAACATGCGCGACCTCGCCCGCTTCGTGAACCGGGACGCGCTGCACCAGGCTTATTTCAACGCGGCGCTGCAGCTGCTGAACTGGGGGGCACCAGCGGACGACGGCAATCCCTATAAAGCCTACAAGCGCCAAGCCGGCTTCGCGACTCTGGGCGGCCCGAACCTGCTCAGCTTGGTGTCCGAGGTGGCGTCGCGCGCCCTCAAGGTGGTCTGGCGGCAAAAGTGGCTCGTCAACCGCAGGCTCCGCCCCGAGGTCTATGGCGGGCTGATGCAGATGCAGAAGCTTGGCTACAACGGCACACTACGCGACTACGGCCTGCCGGCCTGGGTGTTCGAGACCGCCGCCGCGCGGCACAGCGTGGAACGGTACGGCACCCATTTCTTGCCGATCGCCTTCTCGGCCGGCAGCCCGACCCACCCATCCTACGGCGCCGGGCACGCCTCTGTCGCGGGCGCCTGTGTGACGATCCTGAAAGCCTGGTTCGACGAGGACCAGAAGATCAAGCCGCTGATGCAGAACGCCCCGCAACTGGACCCGGTCTCGCGCGCTGGGTTGTGGCAGCCGGCCAACCACCCGCCCGGTGGCGACCTACCGCTTTACACGGGCACCGACGGCATCCTGATGACGGTCGGCGGCGAACTCAACAAGCTTGCCTGCAACGTGGCGATGGGCCGCAGCATGGGCGGTGTCCATTGGCGGACCGACAACACCCGCAGCCTGCGCCTGGGCGAGCAGGTCGCCACGGTAATCCTAAAGCGGCAGAACAAGGAATATGCCGAGCAGCCGTTCTCGCTCAGCTACATCAACTTCGACGGGAACCACGTCACCATTCAGGACGGTGCCGTGACCGTGGATAACGACCCGGAACTGACGGCCTTCTATGCCAAGGCGGAGTTCGCCTGATACGGCGCCGCGCAGAATCCGCGTGGGAGGCACTGGAAACGGGCTTGGGGCCGACCCGCCCCCACCCCACCCCCCACGGCCGAGAAAA
>CAXTOB010000092.1:5333-17301 GCA_964245505.1 uncultured Acetobacteraceae bacterium
CAACCGGGCTGGCGCCCCCCCGCCCGAAAGCCCTCGACCATCCCATGCGGCCGGGTTCCTGGACCTGGCGGAAGATCACCTCCTGGTCCGCGCCAGGCACGGCACACCAGGACCGGATGCGGCGCTCAAGGTGCGGCGCGCCCCAGCGGACAGGGTGGGATGGCGCCGCTGCATCTCTTCAAACACCGTAACGGTGCGCAAGCCAGGCGCCGTTTTCAGCATCGGCACGACCTCGGCATCGAAGAAGTCGGCCAGTGGATCAGGCCGGCGAGGGCCACGCGGCTGCTTCGGCGATGATGGAAGCTGGTGGCTCTGCTCGTAGCGGTAGGCGATGGCAGTGCTGATCGACGTCTTGGCCGCGGCAACCGCCGGGCCGTCTGTGTGTCGCAAGGTCATGTAGAGCCTCATCTGACGATCGGTGACATGGCGGCCGAGCAATGGGCGGATCCCCTCGGGAAGATCCACCCACAGACCAGACCGGCGCATTGCCTCGCCTGGAATGCCCCTATCGGCTGCCTGCACGCCTGGTCGGGTAAGCGTGGCCAGCCGAGCTACTTTGGCAGTAAATTAGGGCCGGCCCTTAATCGGAACTGTCGTGCCAAAGGCCGGCGCAGACGGCGCAGCAAGCACGGCACGCCTTCTACTACTCAACGAACCGCAACGCGCGGTGGCCCACGCCAAGACCCCGCCCCGATCGCCATGCTGAACGCCCAAAGAATTGCGCTACGCGCGATAACTGCATTTATCGCGCCTGAGTGGGGAGGAAAGGATTGATGTCGCGGGGCCGAGATCGCCGGCATTGTCGCGAACTGCTTGTTCGCAAGAATTTTGGTCAACCGGCGGGCTGGCCCCCGGAAAGTGTGCCAGTTCGGAATAATCCGACTGCCTGTTCGCGACAAAAGTGCGGAGGTTCGCGATACAGGGTGGTCCGGCTCGCCCGTCAGATCGGGCTGGAAAAGCTCGTGGGGCCTTGGGACGGCCCGCGACGTTGCGGGACCGCAGCCGCTCTCCGGGCTGCACTTGTGGCGATCCTCCGGCGCGCCTCCCTCACATACCGCTTTGCGGCCTGCCGGATCCATACGGCCTTCTGCCGGGCAAAGTCACCTGCGGCCGCAACACGACGGCGCTCGACCTGGTCTTTCAGCATGGCAACCTCGATCGCGTGCGCCAGCCTTAGTCCTCATTCAGCTGCAGACGCCCGCAGACCGTTCTGTTCGTCGGCGGAGAGCCGATGCACCAGCGATGACAAGCAGCCGGCGAAATCCGCTGGCTGGTCCCAATCTGCGAGGCAGCAAGGCGTCCGTGATAGGCCGGGTCCGGAACTCTCGGAGAAAGCGATACGTCCGTGGTACGCTCAAGCCCAACTGCCGAGACGCAGCACGCACCGCACCTCGTCCCGCCACCTGCCCCTCGGCAAGCGGTCTGATGATGCCTTCCCGCCGGACGGCCTCCGCCCAGTGCTCGTCGGATGCCGAGTGCAAGGTTTGGCGGGCTGAGCAGGCTGGTGCGGCCATCACATTCACATCCTCGGTGGATTGCGAACAAGGCAACTTTCATCCCAAACTCGACAACTTTATTACGGATGTGAGATTACACAAGCAACTGGAATCGTTTGAATCAACTTCTCAGGGTTTCGAACACGCGACACGCGGGGCGAAGATCGCTGGAATCTCCGGCCGGCACAGCTTCCAGGCCGCGAAAGTGCCCTGGATCACCATAGGAAGTGCCCTGGTTCACCATAAAAGTGCCCCGGTTCACCATACGACGAACGGTCGAGCGCCTGCACCAGGCCGTGCATCGGTCCGCAAGCGGGAGAGCCAGCGAGCAAGACCTGTTACGCCTAGCGGCACGCCAGTCCGGCGGCCACCGGCTGGTCGGGATCGCCGGAAGCATCGCAACCGCGGGACCACATACGCCGGGGTGCCTCCTCTGTTCGCAGCCTGCCGCTGCAAGCGGAGTGCGTGGGTCGGGACAGGCGGACCTCGCGCCATGCACCCTCGCCGTTGCCGCTTACAACGAACCAGGAGACTTTTCTTGCAATCTAGGGGATTTATGGCGATCTACGGATCACGTAAGTGACTGAAATCCTGCTGATTGGCGTATTGCGATCTAGGACACGCGACACGCGGAGCCAAGATCGCTGGAATCTTCGACCAGCACAGCTTCCAGACCACGAAAGTGTCCTGAGCAGTGCGGCTCAGCTATCGCCACTGGCATTTGCCTTGTCGCGAGTTCCGGCAGTACTCTGTGTACATCCGGCCACCAAGACCGGCATCGCCAGATGGGATGAGGAAACGGAATGGAAGCCACCTCGCGACGGAGCATCCTCGCGGCGTCCGCAACGGGCGCCCTGCTGACAGCAGCAGGCAGGATGTCCACGCAGCCTGCTCAAGCGGCGGTGCCGTCCGACGCCCCCACCATGGACTCCCTGCGCCAGCTGATCGAGGCCGCGCGCGCCAACTCGCCTGGGCTTGCGGACCTGATGGTCCGACATCTGCCTGGCCTGCAGGCGGGCGGAGCCGCGGCAGTGCCCCCATCCGACACGGTGCCCACCCCGGGCACGACGACGGTCGGCACCGTAGCATCCAGCAACGTTGCTGCCGTCTGGGGCCAGGACGCGCTGTTCGCGCTGAAGTCGGACAAGCCGGCCACAATCTCGATCGACAACCAGGCTTCAGTGCCGATGACGCGCGTGGGCGGGACGGATTACTGGTATCGCCTCGAAGCACTTCGCATCGGCGACACGCACCGCTTCGCTTTGTTCTCCGGAGGGCGTGATGTCGGCGCCAACGCGGTGGCCGGCTACACGCCGGACAGCTACCCCATTGAGGGGGTGGCCCGCGGCACCCTGTCCGAAAAGCAGACCATCACCAGCCAGATCTACGGCGGCGCGCAGGCGGATTACTGGATTTACGCCAACGCCGGGATCGACACGGTCCGCGGCGCGCCTTTGATGGTCTGGCAAGACGGGCAGAACTGCGTAGGTGCCCAAGACCTGATCAACTTCCGTATGCAGACTGTCACCGACAACTTGGTCCATCAGAAGCGGATCCCGCCGATGGTGCACTTGCTCATTGCGCCGGGGACCGGTGGCGAGAAGCGACCGCTGCGCTTCGCCGGCGAAGACCAGGGCAACGTCATGCGCAGCCTGCAATACGATACCGTTTCGGACCGCTACGGCCGCTACCTGCAGGAGGAGGTGCTGCCCGGGGTCGAGAGGACCGTCAAGCTGCGGCAGGACGCGTATTCGCGTGGCGCGATCGGGCAGTCCTCTGGGGGCATCTGC
The DNA here is from genome assembly GCA_964245505.1 of uncultured Acetobacteraceae bacterium. Lineage (GTDB taxonomy): Bacteria > Pseudomonadota > Alphaproteobacteria > Acetobacterales > Acetobacteraceae > DASWOJ01. The sequence goes on from CAXTOB010000092.1 coordinate 8,620, forward strand.
TCCTTCGCGCTGGCCTGGTTCCACCCTGAGCGGTTCAGCCGTGTGCATTCGACCATCGGCAGCTTCACCGGGCTACAATGGCTGCCGGACGAGCATCTCGAGGGCGGCTACATCCTGTCCAACCGGGTACGGCGCGACCCAAAGCGCAACATGCGCGTCTGGATGTCGGACGGAATGAACGACATCGAGGTGGACAGCAACGGGCGGCACGATCTTTACGTGGCCGGCAGTTGGCCGCTGAACAACATCCAGCTCGCCAACGCGTTGAAGACCCGCGGTTATGATTTCCACTTCCGCTTCGGCACGGCGACGCACTCCAGCGCGCAGGGCGGCATGGACCTTCCAGAGTCGCTCAGCTGGCTATGGCGCAGCTATGATCCCGAGAAGACGGAAGCAAACTTCGAGCAGGAAGCGACGGAACGCGCCAAGCCGATTTACCGAGTGCAGATCGTCAATCGTGACGCGTGGTGACATGCCGATCTGGTCTGATCAGCAAATGAACAGGTGGTTACGGCTGCACTGGCCTGCCTAGGAAGCCAAGCAAACAGCGTACGACCGCGTCAGGCTGTTCCTGCTGCACCCAATGGCCGGCGCCCTGGATCAGAGCAACAGGCGCCATACGGGTGCAGGCCGTGGCCTGCATGCGCTCCAGCGCCACCGGCACCTGATGGATGCCCCAGTCGGCGGCACCGGAGATGAAGCAGGACGGCAGGTCGATGCTGCGGCCGGCGAACACCTCCAGCTCTGCGTCGAAGCGGCCGGAGGTGCGGCAGTGATACCATTGCAGCCCGCCCTGGAAGCCCGTGCGAGTGTATTCCGCGGCATAAACCGCCAGTTCCGCCTCCGGCAGCCAGCGGCAGGCAGCGACCTGGGCGGCGTTCGGCATTTCGGCCGCCACTGTGGCGGCCATGTCGGCACCCAGGTCCATGATGTAGTAGGTCGGCAGCTTCGCCAGTTCCTCCGCTGTCCAACTGGTAAGCGGGTGCGGCCGATTGCCGGGCCAGTCGGCGCTCTTGTGATGGTAATAGCCACGCAAGAAGTCGTGCAGGCCCTGGGCCGCGTGGCGCATGTCAGTGTCGGCGCCGCAGGTCGAGTAATACCATTGGTAATGCTTGTGCGGCCGTGGCAGCGCTGCCAGCGCCGCATGGATGTCGGGCTGCGGCGGCCGGCGCAGCCGCGGCGGAACGGCGAGCGGTGCGCTCATCAATGCCACGGCGTGGAATATGTCGGGGCGCAGCAGCGCACACCAGGCCGCCACTGAGGCGCCGAAGTCATGGCCGACCACCGCCGAAAACCGGGCGTGCCCGATGGTGTCGAGTAGCCCCAGCACGTCGCGCACCAGGTTCAGCAAGCGAAAGCTGCCGAGGTCGCCGTCATAATCCGGGTTCCAGCCGGTGGTGCGGCCATAGCCGCGCTGGTCGGGTGCGACGTCGTGGTAGCCCACCTCGGCCAACGCCGGCATCACCTTGCGCCAGCTATAGGCCAGCTCCGGGAAGCCATGCAGCAGCAGGCAGGGCCGCTCCGGGTGCCTCGAAGCCCGCTTCCAGAATGTGCATGCGGAGCCCGTTGCCGTTCTCCACCAGTCGCGCGGCGATCCTCGGCGACAGAGTAATCCCGTCCATCGCACCAATCGCGTCCATGGTGATCCCCCACGGTTTCCGTGGACCAGTTACGCCGTGTTTTCTGTTTCCCGTTCTGCCTCTTCGGGCGCCCAGGAGTCCAGGGCCGAGCGCAACTACTGCCGGTTGCAGAACCCTACGCCACGAGACCCACGGTATCGAGGCCGGTGACGAGATGCTGGTGGCCTATGCCTCGCAGCCCTGGGCTGGACATCTGGTTTGCATCCACGAGACCATCGAACGGCCGACGGGCATTCAAGCGCGGTGACGCCTGACAGCAGACCGCCTACTCCCACTTTTGCTCGTGCACCAGATGCCCTACGTTCCAGTTTCGGCCTGACCACCCCAAAGCCCAATGGAACCTTATGGCGGTGCGCCTTTCGGCCTTGCAGAGCATCGACCATCCAAAGAACAAGGGATCGGCCCTATGCGTCCCATCGTTGCGTTGCCCTGGTCCGTGGCGGCAATTTTGCACCAAGGCCTTTCCATGCGACTGCTTCGGCCCGCGACCTGATCCACACTGCCGCACAAGCCGGCGTGATGTTGCTGAACACCCAATGAGCACGACGCGTTTGCAAGCCGTATGGAGACCCCACCCGTGACGAAGCCCCAGCGGCGCAGCGCGCCACCTCCAGCTTCGATGGCCACCCTGCCGGCACGCGCCGCCGAGGCGCTGCAGCAAGGACGGTTCAAGGAAGCGGTCGAACTCTTCAAACAGTTGGTCCGGCAGGATCCACGGCTGGAATGGAAGGACTCCCTGGCCGACGCTTATTGTGGTCGAGCCCATGCCCTGGCTGCCAAAGGTATGTTCAAGGAGGCCGCGATGGTCCTCGAGAATACCCTATCCCCAGCCGGCACGCTGCGCGATCCGACTCTCTATACGGAATGCCTAATCCGCGAAGGGCAGCAGCCCAAGGCGGCGGCCTATCTGCTGCACTGTGTCGGCAGCGGCGGTTTTCCGGCTGGGGAGCGCGCGGCCCTTGAGGAGCTGACGGCCGCCCTGCTGGTGGCGGTTCCACAGCTTCCTGCGCCGGCACGCCCCGAACCGGCCGAAGCAGTGCGCTGGCGGGAACTGGCCGCGGCGTCGCGCGAGGCATTGGCGGCCTGGGTCGATGGCTTATCGGCGGAGGAGATGGACCGGCACCTGGAGCGTATCTCACTCCGCTCCACCTTCCGACCGATCCGCTTGCTGCTCAAGTGTCTGACCACCCTACCGCCGGATCCCGAGCGGACCCGGCGGCTGCTGGAGACCATCGGGCCGGGCTCGCCGTTCTTCCCGTTCCGGCAGGCGGTGGAGGCGGCGGTGCGCGCAGGGCTCGACGCCGATGCATGGCATCGGCTGACGCCGGCGCAGCAGGCCTTTTCGGCCGAGACCGGTGGCCTGCAAGCGGCTTCCGTGCAGTCCATGGGTCGCCTGTCGGCGGCCGCACGCGGTGGCCCAGCAGCTTTGTTCGCCTGGCTGCTGAAGCAGGCCGACCTGCCGCAGGCCGAAGTCAGAAGCGCCTGCCTGAATCTCCTGCCGCAAGTCCCCGACCGCGTGCCGCAGTTCGAGCAGAGCTTCGGGCCGCTGCCGCCGCTGGAGCGGCATCGTGTCCAGGCGCTGGCAGCCGAGGCACGTGGCAACTGGGAAGCCGCTGAACGGTCCTGGTATCTTACCGCCCAACCGGCCGGCGCGGCCGAGGATCGCATGTCGAGACTGTCGTCGGGCGTCATATACCGCCACCTCGCGCACCTCGCGACCCTGCATCCGGAGGTCGAGGGCGACGGCGAAGGCGACGCCGAGATCTTCTATTTGGAACGCAGCGGCGACGTCGATCCCGACCACCTTCCCACGGTGCTGGCGCGCATTGCGTATTATCGCAAGGAGTCGTGGGAAAAGGAATGGCACCGGCTGGTAGAGGAGGCGGTGCAGCGCTTTCCCAACGAGGGCCAAGTTCTGATGCAGGCGACCCAGTCGGCGGTGGCGCGCCGGGCCTACAAGAAGGCGGCCGGGTTTGCCCGGCGGCTCCTGCAGATCGATCCGATCAATCCCGGGGTGCGCCGGCAGATGATCGAGTTGCAGTTGGCCCATGCCCGTAAGCAGATGCGCGCGAAGCGTCCCGACTTGGCCGCCAAGGAACTGTCGCAGGCGTCCGAGTGGGACCGTCCGGATGCCCCCAGCGGGCTGCTGTGCATCGCCCGCGGCCTGGTCGCGTTGCAAGACGGCGACAAGGGACAGGCGGATGCCTGGTTGCGCGAGGGGGTGACGCTCGCGGGCGGCGGCGTTGCCGGCTGGTTCCGTGCCGTGCTCGAGGCCGAACTGATGAGATGCGCGGGCGGCAATGCCGTGTGGCTGCGCAAGGAATTGGCGGCCGCGCGCCGGACGCCGCCGACGAAGGAGCCGGTCATGGCGATTGTCTCCGCCTTGGGCCAGGTGGAGGCCGGCGAGAACAAGCGCGCGGTGTCGGGCTTGCTGCTGGGGATGCACGCGTGGCTGCTGCAGGGGGCCGGGATCGTCTGGTCGTCGGCGGAGTTCCAGGCCCTGGCCGACGTGTTCATGCGTTTCGATGCGTTCGATCTGTTGGGAACCTACGCGCGGAAGGCACGCCAGCGGGAGCCGGCCAACCCGGAATGGCGGTTCCACGAGATTGTTGCCCGCACCCGGAGCAATGCCAACGCACTGACCATGGCCGAAATGAACGATCTGGACGACATGGCCGAGGCAGCGTCCGAACGGCAGGACTTTCACACGGCCAAACGGATTGCGCGGTTCCTCGGCATGGATCTGTCCCGGCCGTTCCGAGGAGGCCGGATGGTGGATGACCTGGAATACGAAACCGACGACGCCCAAATGTTGGAGCTGCTGCAGTCGATCCTCAAGGACATGCCCAAGGGGGCAGCCGACACACTGCGGGGGCGTGTCCGGGAGATCGGCCGGGCTGCGGCGGTCGAGGAGACAGCGGACGGCCTTCGCTCCTCCGAGATCGGCGCCATCCTGCCGGAACCGATGCTGCTGCAGCTCTGCGAGGACATGGTGGCGCGGGCACTGGGTGGTCCGGCGCCGCGGAAGGGCCGGGTCTGATGCGCGATCCATTCACCGTCCTCGGTGTGGACGAGACGGCCGACGATGCCGAGATCCGGCGCCGCTATCTTGCCTTGGTGCGGGAGTTTCCGCCGGATCTTGAACCGGAGCGGTTCCAGGATTATCGCGCGGCCTATGAGGCGCTCATAGACGAGCGGAAGCGGCTGGAGATGCAATTGCTGCGCACCAACGAGGCCGCGCTTTCGCGCCTGGGCGTGGCGGCGCTGCACGCGGCGTCGCCCCTCGCGGGACGGGCGACCAAGCGGACGGTGGCAGCGCTGCTTGCGGAGGGGATCATGCAGGCCGTGACCGCAAAGTAGGGGGCCAGAAGGCCTATCCTTGCACCCCGCCGAAGGCAGAAATCCTTGGGCCGCGATTTCAGATGCAGGGGTCTGGAGCATAGGCTTCAGCAGGCAGCCTATTCCCAGGGCTTCCTTTCTGACAGGAGACAAAGTGGACGACAGCATCAAGCAGGCGCTGCTCAGCCGGTTTCAGGCCTACCTCGACACCGCGGAGACCGACGAGCCGGAGCCCCGGACCGAGACTTCCGACCTGTATTCGCTTTTCGTCGAGGTGGCGGGTCTGCGCAGCGAGGTCCGCACCGAGTCCCGCCTGGTGAAGGAGGCGCTGGACCAGTTCCGTGGCGTGTTCGACATGCTGCAGGCAAGCCAGGCCACCGTGCAGCAGGAACTCGACCGCGCACGGTCCGCGGCGCGCGACCAGGCGGACGCCGCGCTGCGCCCGCTTTTGCTGGATGTCATCGACCTGCGCGACCGCCTGCTTGCGGCGCTGAAGCTCGCCGCGGCGCCGCGGTCCGGCTGGGCTGGCCGCCTGCTGCGCCGGCCTGCGTCGGGCGGCGAAGCCTGGCAAGAAGGCCTTCGAATAACGGTGCGCCGCCTCGACCAGGCGCTGCTCGACCGCCGGGTTGCGCCGATGCAGTTGGTCGGCCTGCCGTTCGATCCGCGGCGCGCCCGCGTGGTCGCCACGTCGCCGGACAGCTCCGCGGCGGACGGCACGGTGCTCGAGGAGGTCCGCGCCGGCTTCCTCTGGGACGACCAGGTGTTGCGGACGGCGGACGTGATCGTGAGCAAGAGTGCCACCGGAACAGGAGAACGCACATGACGGACGCCATCGTCGGCATCGACCTCGGGACCACCAACTCGGAGATCGCCGTCTACCAGGAGGGCCGGCCGGTTGTACTGACCGACGACCGCGGCCGGATGATGCTGCCCTCCGTGGTCGGCCTGTCCGAGACGGGCGAGTTGCTGGTTGGCGAGGAGGCGCGCAACCAGTTCATGCTCTACCCCGAGCGCACGGTGCGCTCGATCAAGCGGCGGATGGGCACCGATGCGCCGGTGCGCCTCGGCGAGCGCGACTACTCGCCGCAGGAGATCTCGGCTATCATCCTGTCGCGTCTGAAGGAGATGGCGCAGCTTCGCCTGGGAGGCCCGGTGCGCCGTGCGGTGATCACGGTGCCGGCGTATTTCTCGGATGCGCAGCGGCAGGCGACGCGCGAGGCCGGCGAGATCGCCGGGCTGGAGGTGGTGCGGATCGTCAACGAGCCGACGGCGGCGGCACTTGTCTACGAGGCCGCGCAGCATCAGGGCAAGCGCATCCTGGTCTACGATCTCGGGGGCGGCACCTTTGATGTCTCGGTGGTCAGGATCGAGGGCGGCGTGGTGGAGGTGATCTCCAGCCACGGCAACAACCAGCTCGGCGGCGATGATTTCGACGAGAAGATCGTCGCGCACGTGCTGGAGCATCTGAAGCTCAAGCAGGGGGTAAGCGTGTCCGACCAGCCGCAGGCGATGGCGCGCATCCTGCGCAGCGCCGAAGCGGCGAAGAGGCACCTTTCCGACCACCCTTACGCACGCATCGAGGAGGAGTATCTCGCCGTGAACGACGGCAAGCCGATCAACCTCGATCTCGAACTGAGCCGCGAGGAATACGAGGCGATGATCATGCCGTTCATCGAGGAAACGCTTGCGGTGGTCCATGTCGCCCTGGGGTCGGCAGACCTGACGTCCTCGCAAGTAGATGAGATCCTGCTGGTCGGCGGCGCGACGCGGACGCCGCTGATCCGCTGCCGCCTGGTCGAGGCATTCGGTCGCGAGCCGCGCGGCGAGGTCGATCCGGACCTGTGCGTCGCCATGGGAGCGGCGATCCAGGGCGCAGCCATGGCCGGCACCGAGGTTTCCGCGGTGCTCGTCGATGTCACGCCCTACACGTTCGGCACCAGCGCGCTCGGGGAGCTGGACGACAGCCTGTATCCCTACTGCTTTGTTCCCATCATCCCGAAGAACACACCCATACCGGTGCGCCGAAGCGAGGTGTTCTACACGGTCTTCGACGGGCAGACGTCGGTGGAGGTGCGTATCTACCAGGGCGAGAACAGGGATGCCGAGGAGAACGTCAGGATCGGGGAATTCCGAGTCGACGGCTTGAGCAACGCCCCTGCGGGGAACCCGGTGATCCTTGACCTCGCCCTTGACCGCGATGGGATCCTGCAGGTTTCGGCTCGCGAGAAGAGGACCGGCCTTGAGCAGCGGATCACCATCGAGAAGGCGATGTCGCGTTACGATCAGGCACAGCTGGACGAGGCGCGCGAGCGGATCGGCTCGTTGTTCGACGGTGGTGAGGATGGGGCGGAGGCGCAGACGGCCGCCAGTTCTGCCCTCGATGCTCTGCTGTCGAAGGCGAGCGCCAAGCTGGACGGCGCCGGCGCGGAGGATCGCGCGGAGATCATCGACCTGATCGAGACGATCCGGGATGCCCGAAGCAGCGGCGACGACACGGCCCTGGACGAAGGGCGCCAGCAGCTTCAGGACCTGCTGTTCTATTTGGAGACGTGACCAGTGGATCGCTGTCCGCTCTGCCGTGCTGCTCTTAACGGCGAGGAAATCTGCCGCCGGTGCAGGGCCGAGCTTGGGACGGCACAGCGGGCGGAGCGTGAAGGCCAGGCCCTGGTCGACGCGGCCATGCATTGCCTGGCTCTCGGCAACGCCGACACTGCGGAGCAGTTGCTCCGGCGTGCACTGGTGCTCCATGCCGCGCCGGAGGCCGTGGCCCTGTGGCAGATCGTGGGCAAGCGTTTAAGCCCGCTACGTTGACAATCCTGCTCGGCTGCGACAGCGCGTCGGTAATGAGACTATGCAAAATTGTGAGAGGTAATCACGCGGCTGCTGGCCGCCGGTCGTCGTTGACGGGGCGGAAGCCGTATACAATGCGCGTCGATGCGGCAAACGACGCAGGTAAAGTCCTGCTCGGCATCCTCATCGCCGGCCTGGTTGCGTGACGGGCCTGGCACCACCTCGGAACCGAATAAGCGCCATATATGAAAGCACGATCCATTTCTTCTGGGCCGTGCGGAGCACTGCGGTCGTCAGCGCATGAGCTCTAAAAGGTTGCGGCGTAGGTATGCGGAGACTCCGTGGCCCGGTTGTCGCTGGCAGACTTCTCGGAAGCCCGGCCTTTCCTGCCGCGTGCATAAGGTTCGGTGCCTTCAGACTGGGAAGTTGTGGGGTCTCAAGGGCGTGCCGGCGCCCTGCGTTGCGGCATCAGCACCCCAATGCTAATCGGATATCTCCGAGGAAGGGCGGCGGATATCGACGGCCTGGCCCTGCAACGGCAGGCGCTGGCGGAAGCGAAATGCGGGCAGGTCATCGAAGACCTGGCCGTGGGGCGGCGGCAGGGGCAGCCCAAGCTGCTCCGGCTGCTCGCAGGTCTGCAGGTGGACGACGTGCTGGTCGTGCCGCGGATGGGCACCCTGGGCCGCTCCATGGCCGGAGTGGTGCGCCGGGTCCAATACGTTGCCGCGGCCGGCGCGGGCCTCCGCAGCCTCCAGGAAGGGATCGACACCACAACAGAAGCCGGGCGGGCGGCGGTGGAGGTGATCGGCGGTCTGGCGCAACTGGGCCGGAGCGGGGTTCGCAAGCCGCCTGGCGCCGGGTGTAGATCGGCGTGGAAGATTGACCCCTCTGTGGAGTGCGCCCCTGGCGGTGG
>CAXTOB010000093.1:0-17271 GCA_964245505.1 uncultured Acetobacteraceae bacterium
AGATGAACAGCCAACCGGCGATGCAGCAGAGGATGCCGATCGGCAGGCCGGGATGCCAGCCGACCCATGGCATCGGTCCGAGCATCTGGTCGTCGCTGAGGCCGTAGGTCGAGGGCTTGTTCAGGCTGGCGGGGTCGCGCAGCGGCCCCTCGACAAGCTGGGTGAAGATGGCGATGGCGATGTAGGCCATGACCAGGCTCGTGACCGTCTCGTTGATCCCGCGCCGCGCCCGCAGCAGGCCGACGATGCCGAGCCATGCCGCGCCGGCAGCCGCGCCCGCCGCGGCCATAGCGAGTTGCACGAACGGCGCCGGCACGCCGTCGAGCATGACCCCGGTCCAGGCGGCGCCCAGGCCGCCGAGCACCAGCGCACCCTCGCCGCCGATCACGATCAGGCCAAGCTGCGCCGGCACCGCCACGCACAGCGCCGTCAGCAGCAGCGGCGCGGCGCGGCTGAGCGTGTTGCGCCATGAGAACCAACTTCCGAACGCCCCGGTCCAGACCAACTGGAAGAACGTCGCGGGCGAGCGGCCCAGCGCCAGCAGGAACAGGCAGAACAGGCCCGCCGCCGCCAGGATGGCGAGCACCGGCACCAGCCCCGCCTCCAGCGCCTGCCGCAGCCGGTAGCTGCGGTCGGCGGCGGCCTGGGGCGCCCCGGCAGCCGCCAATGCTCCTGCCGCGCTCAGGCGAGTGAGCCTTTCACGCCCTCCGCCAGCCAGTTCATCGACTCGATCTCGATGGCGGTTTCCGGATAGGCGGCGCCGGCGGCGATGACTTGCTTTCCGGTGTTGTCCATCATCGGACCCTTGAACACCGCGAAGCCGCCCTTCATGATCTCCGCCTTTACCGCGTCCGCCCGCTGCCGCGCGGCGGCACTCACCGCGGGGCCATAAGCCGACATCTTGATGAAGCCCTCTGCCAGGCCGCCGCGGGTGAAGTTCGGCAGCGGCTCGCCGGCCTGCATTTTCGTGGCATACATCTTGTACACCTCCGCCCAGTTCCATTCGGCGCCCGTAAGGTAGCCCTTCGGCGCCAGGGGAGCCTGGTTCGCGTGGTAGCCGCAGGTGTATGCGCCGCGGCCCTCCGCCGTTTGCACCACCACCTTTGGCCCGTCCACATGGCAGGTGATGACGTCTGCACCGCCATCGATCAACGCGTTGGTGGCTTCTGCCTCCTTGACGGGCATTGACCAATCGCCGGTGAACACGACGGCGGTGGTGATAGACGGGTCAACCGACCGTGCGCCGAGGGTGAAGCTGTTCACGTTGATCAGCACTTGCGGGATCGGCTTGGCCGCGACGAAGCCAAGCTTCTTGGTCTTGGTGGCGTGGGCTGCGACGATGCCGTTGAGATACTGGCCCATGCCGATGTAACCGAAGTATGACCCGGCGTTCATCGGGTGCTTGGTCTTGTCCCACAGGCCGCCGCAGTGCCGGAACTGCACGCCGGGCTCCTGCGCCGCCACGCTCAGCATGTAGGGATCGAAGTAGCCGAAGCTGGTCGGGAATAGTAGCGAGGCGTTGTCGAGCTTTATCATGCTCTGCATGGTCTTCACGACGTCATCGGATTCGGCGACGCGTTCCTCCTCGAGGATGGTGATGCCGGGCATGGATTTGATGGCGGCAGCCCCCTCGGCATGGGCTTGGTTGTAGCCGTAGTCGTCCCGTGGGCCGACATAGATGAAGCCGACCGTGACTGGCTTGGGCGCTGCGCGCGCTGGCAGCATCCGCCCGGACGCCAGCAGGACGCCGGCTCCCAAGCTACCGACGACGCGTCGCCGGGTCGGGACAAAGCTATGGGTCATCGCAGCCTCCCTGAAATTCGGAGTGGGCCATGCAGCCCGTGTGCCAGGAGGGGCCTTGTTGGTGCGTTTGGACACCTCCACCAGCCGGCCGCGGAATTTCTCCACATTCCAGCTTGCGGCGTGAGGCCGACGAGCCGGCAAACACGTTCTTTCTGGTTATGGCGTGAACGGCCGGATTGCCGTCCGCGACCTGGATGATGCCGAACTCAACCGCCGCCGACATCGGGCAGCAATTCTAACTGATGGCTGAGGAGGCTGGTGACGCAGTACCATCCGGCATGGTCCAGGGTGGCGATGCAGGTCCTTCAGGCACCGATCGACGCCATATCGCCTCTTCCCCCCAGGCATGATCCCGTGCGACCGTACGATCGATTGGATGGTGCACGGCTTGGCAGCCAGGCTACCTCAAGTATGTCGGCCCAGCGGTTGAGCGTGATGTGCGCGCCACGCCATCAGACCCGGGCCAGCGCCGGCGGTTGGAAACGATCGTTGATGCCAACATCGTCGGCTGAGGAGAGTGAGATCGACACCATCATCCGAGGCGGTTGCGCCATGCTTCCTGGTGGTGACCCGCACCAGCCTCCCGCGTGCGACATCCTGGTCCGGAATGGCCGCATCGTCCGGATCAATGCACCGGGCGAGCCGATCCCGGATGGGGCACGGGTGGTCAACGCGGCGGGACGGCTCGTGCTGCCGGGTTTCGTCAACGCGCATTACCACTCCTACGACGTGCTGCAGAAAGGCCTGCTGGAGGACATGCCGTTCGACGTGTGGGCGCTGCACTCGCAGCCGGCCTACCTCGGACCGCGCAGCGCGCGGGAGGTTCGGCTGCGCACGCTGATCGGGGCAGTTGACTGCATCCGCCACGGCATCACCACGGTGCAGGACATGAACTCGCTGGTGCCGATGGACGAGGCCACGCTCGACACGGTGCTGGCCGCCTATGCCGAGAGCGGGCTGCGGGTGGTGTTCTCGGCCGCGGTGCGTGACATCGCGGCACTCGACATCGCACCCTTCCTTCCACACGAGGCGCCCGAGCCGGTGCAGGCGCTGGTCCGCGGCGTTCCGGCCGATGCGCGCACCCAGCTCGACTTTCTGGAAGCGCAGATCCGCCGCATCGATCCATTGCCGCCGCGGCTACGCTGGGCGCTCAGCCCATCTGGCCCGCAGCGGTCGAGCCGCGCCTTGCTGGAAGGCGTTGCCACGTTATCGGAGCGTTACCGTCTGCCGGTGCTTACCCACGTTTACGAAACGATGGCGCAAGCGGCCAAGGCACGCTCGATCTACGGTGCGCAGGGCGGCTCCATGCTGTGCTGGTTGGACGAGGTTGGGCTGCTCAACGAGCGGCTGACGATCGCGCACGGGGTGTGGCTGACCGATGAGGAGATCGGGATGCTGGGCCGCGCCGGGGCCGGACTCGCGCACAACCCGGCAAGCAATCTCAAGCTCAAGAGCGGCGTCGCGCCGATGCGCCGCATCATCGATGCCGGCGTGAATGTTGCATTGGGCTGCGACAACTGTAGTTGCGGGGACTGTCAGAGCATGTTTTCGGCGATGAAGCTGCTGTGCCTGCTGGCAGCCGGGGCGGACCCGAGCCCGACCGGCGTGCACGCGACGGCCGCCCTCGCCGCAGCCACCACCGGCGGTGCGAAGGCGGTGGGCCTGGCCGGCGAGGTCGGCGCGATTGCGCCGGGGTATCAGGCGGACCTGGTTTTCCTCGACCTCGACGACATCGCCTACGTCCCGCTCAACAGTGCGGTGCGCCAGTTGGTTTATGCCGAAGCCGGCCGCGGCGTGCGAAGCGTGATGATCGAGGGCGAGATGGTGCTGGAGGATGGACGCATGACAACCATTGACGAGGCGGCGCTGCGGGCCGAGGCGGCAGCCGTGATGCCAGGCTTCCGGCGCGACTACGCGGCGCAGGCGGCGCGCGCCGATGAGGCGACGCCCTGGCTGCTGGAGGCGAACCGGCGGGTGGCGGCGCATCCGCTGGGCCTCGACCGGTTCATCCCGCGATGAGCGCAGCATTGGACACCGCCGTGACGGTTGAAGGCCTGCTGCACATCGCCATCAAGACGGGTGACCTCGCGGCGACGCGCGCCTTCTACCTCGACGTGCTGGGGATGCAGGAGATGCCGCGCCCCGACTTCGGCTATCCCGGTGCTTGGCTCGGCCTGCCCGGTCCCGGCCCGATCTTCCATATCTATGCCGGTGGCCCGGCACTCGGACCCACCGGCACGGCGCCGCTCGGCACGGCAGCGATTGACCACGTCTCGCTGACCGCGCGCGGCTATCACGGCTTCATCGCCCGGCTGCAGGCCCACGGCATCGCGTTCCGCGAGTTCATCGTGCCGGGCACTCCGCTATGGCAGTTGTTCGCCTACGACCCGAGCGGCTTGCAGATCGAGCTGACCTTCGACTCCCGGCGTGAGGATGGGCCGTTGCCCGACCTGTCGCCGGGCCGCGCCTACGTGGCCGGGGAGAGCTTCTTCGTCCCCCGCTGAGCTGCTGCGGCTGGACTCGCCCGGCATTGCCCGGGCGGTGCAGGACGGCGTGGCCGATCCCGTGGACGTGGTTGACGCTTTCCTGGCGCAGATTCAGCGCGAGAACCCGTCGGTGAACGCCCTGGTGGACCATGATGAGGCCGCGCCGCGCGCCGAGGCCAATGCGGTGCGGGCGCGTCTGCAAGCAGGTGAGGCGTTGCCGATGGCCGGCGTCCCGGTTGTGGTGAAGGACTCGATCTGGGTCGCGGGGCGGCGCATCACCCAGGGCTCGCCGCTGTTCCGCGATTTCCGGCCCGGTCGCGACGCGCTGCCGGTCGAGCGCCTGCGGCACGCCGGGGCGGTGGTGATCGGCATCGGCAACATGCCGGAGTTCGGCGCCAAGGAAATCACCGACAACCGCCTGTATGGCCGTACGGTGAACCCGCGCGATCTCACGCGCACGCCAGGCGGCTCCTCGGGCGGTTGCGCCGCGGCGCTGGCGGCGGACATGGCGCCGGTGGCGTTGGGCGGCGACGGCGGCGGCTCGTGCCGGCGACCGCCGGCGCATGTCGGCGCGGTCGGCTTCAAGCCAAGTCCCGGCGTGATCGCCGACCCTTGGGGCTTTCCCGGGACGCTGCCGGGCATCGCCTGCGTTGGGCCAATGGGCCGCACCGTCGCCGACGTCCGCCTGCTGTTCGAGACCATCGCCGGGATGCATCCCGAGGACGGTCTCTCGGTGCCGGCGCCGTCCGCTTCGGGCCGCGACATACGCACCCTTCGCCTCGCCTACAGCCCGCAGCTCGGGCTTGGCCTGCCGCTCGATGACGATGTGCGCACGGCGGTGGATGCCGGGATTGCGACGCTGCGCCGGGCTGGTTTGGACGTGCGGGAGGCTGATCCCGACTGGCCGCCTGTCACGGCGGAGGCGCGTATCCTGGCGATCGAGGACGCGGGACTGGCCGACCTGTTCGGTGCCGAGTGGCGGCAGGACCCGGGGCGCTTCGATCCGGCCATCGGGGTGCAGATCGAGCGTGGACTGGGGCGCAACGGGGCCGAGGTCGCGGCGGCGCATGCGTTCAGCTTGCGCATCGCGGCAAGTATCGCCTGCTTTCTGGCCAATTGGGACCTGCTGCTATGCCCGACGACCGCCTGCGTCGCCTGGGCTGCCGACCGCCTTGACCCGCCGACGGTGGGCGGCCGGACAGCCGCGCACCGCGACCATGCCGCATTTACCCCGTTGTTCAACCACGCCCGGGTGCCGGCGATCAGCATCCCTTGCGGCACCGGGAACGGTGGCATGCCGGTCGGCCTGCAGATCATCGGGCGGCGGCTGTCGGACCGCGACGTGCTGGCCGCTGCGGCGTGGATGGAGCAGCAACTCATATCAGCCTAGAGGCAATATGGCACGTTTTTTGCATATATCGCAGGCTATCTAGTTAAGGATATCAGCGATGGCCAGCACACTCGCCTGCACCTCTGCCTGGAATGGTCCCCTTAGCCGTCGCGCCGCCATCAAGGGCGCAGCGCTCGGCGCGATCACCATGATGGGCTGCAGCCATGGCGCCCAGGCGGCCGAGAGCCACATCCGTTCCACCTTTGGCTCGGGCTTCTGCAACCTGAATTTCTACCTGACGAATGCGATGCAGACGGCGCAGAAGGACGGCCTGATCCTCGACTTCGTGCCGACGCCGACCTTCGCCGAGCAGGTGACGTTCCTGGGCGCCGGCCAGGTGGACGCCGGGCTGATGCCCTACACCAGCTTCGTGGCACTCTATGACGCCGGCGCCCCGGTCAAAATTGTCGCTGGCGGCGGCATTGAGGGCTGCGTATTGGTGGCCCAGCCCGGCCTCGATACGCCCGCAAAACTCAAGGGCAAGACGCTCGGCACCTTCCAGCTCGATACCTTGGAGGTCCTGCCATACGACTGGTGCAAGAAGCACGGCGTGGACTTCAAGGATATCACCGTCCGTTATATGGGCAACACGCCCGAGGCGGTGGAGGCATTCCGCTCCGGCGCGCTCGACATGATCTGCACGATCGAGCCATACGGCTCCGCCCTGCTGAACGACGTCAAGGGCTCGGTGATGCTGTCCAACGGGATAGACATCTACGGCCCTGGCTACACTGACTGCGTGTTGGCGGTAAGCGATGAGCTGATCCAGAAGAACCCGGCCGGGCTGAAGGCGCTGATCAAGGGCATGATGACAGCGCAGTTGATGGCCGAAACAGACCCGCAGAAGACGCTCGATACGCTGGTCGGCCGCTACTACAAGACGTCGATGGAGAACGCGAAGATCGCCATGGGCAAGCAGCCCTCGGTGGTGGATGCGCGCAGCCAGACGCAGTTCATCCTCGACCGCGTCAACTCTATCCAGGAGATGGGCTACATCAAGAAGAAGCCCGGCCGCGACGCAATCAACTGGACGTTTCTTGAGGCGGTGATCGCCGAGAACCCGGATATCTATGGCAAACTGAAGTACAAGTCGGCCTAGCCATGTCCGCAGCGCTCGACACTGCCCGGCCGGTCACGTTGCCCCGGCCGGCACTGCCGGCCTGGATGGGGCGGATCGGCTGGGCGATCGTCAGCATCGGCCTTTTCGCCGCGATCTGGGAGGCGTGCTGGGCGCTCGGCTGGGCCGATCCCCGGCTGCTTCCGCCGCCGCACGTGTTCCTGGGCAACATCCCGGACCAGGCCAAGTTCTTCAACACCATCAACCGCTGGCAGGTGGGGCAGCAGGCCGATGCGGGACCGCCGCCGGCGCTGGCGGTGTTCTACACGGCGTTCGCCACGATCACCCGGGTGGTTTCGGGCCTGGTTATCGCGTCGGTGCTGTCGGTCAGCGTCGGCATCCTGATCCGTTACTTCCTGCTGTTCGAGCGGCTGACCCTGCCAATGATCACCTTGCTGGCGCCGGTATCGCCGATCGCCTGGCTGCCGGTCGCGATCTTCATGTTCGGCATCGGCGACAAGCCGGCGATCTTCATGGTGGTCATCGCCCTGCTGTTCCACATGACGCTGTCCACCATCGCCGCGATCGACGGCGTGAACCGCAACTTCATCAATGTCGCGCGAACGATGGGGGCATCGAAGCGGCAGATCTACTGGCGGGTGATCGTGCCGGCGATCCTGCCGGGCATGTTGCTGGTGCTCCGGATGAACCTGTTCGCCGCCTGGATGGCGGTGCTGATCGCCGAAAGCACGGGTGTCGGCTACGGGCTGGGCCAGGTCATCATGCTGGCGCGCAACACGTTCAATCCGGGCCTCGTGTTCTTCACCATCTTCCTCATCGGAACGCTGGGCTTCGCCTTCGACTACGTGCTGAGGCTGCTGCAGCACCGTATCCTCTACTGGATTCCCAAGAGCGCGGAGGCTTTGCGTGGCCTTTGAGGGCGGGTCCGGGGCTGCTGCCCCAAGCAGGTCGAGGGCAGCGCCCGCGCCTTTCTCATCCCGCAGCGCCGTGGTCTGCCGCGGCATCGGCAAGACGTGGGTTCCCGGCACCCCGCGGGCGCACGAGGCCCTGCGCGGCATCGACCTCGACATCGCACCCGGCGAGTTCGTCGTCCTGTTGGGTCCGTCCGGCTGCGGCAAGAGCACGCTGCTGTATCTCATCGCCGGGCTGGAGGACGTGACCGCAGGCGAGTTGTGGTCGTTTGGCGACCGGATCGAGGCGCCCTCGCCCGACCGGAGCCTGATCTTTCAGGAAACATCGCTGTTCCCCTGGTTGTCGGTCGGGCAAAACGTCTCGTTCGGACTTTCCATCCGCGGCGACAAGCCGGAGCAGCGCCGGGCCATCGCCGCGGAGGCGTTGTCGCGCGTCGGGCTGTTGCAGGCGATTGATAAGCGCCCTGACGAGCTTTCGGGCGGCATGCGGCAGCGGGTCGCGGTTGCCCGCGCCTTGGCGATGCGGCCCAAGGTGCTGCTGATGGATGAGCCGTTCGCGGCGCTGGACGTACAGACCCGTGCCAAGATGCAGGAGTTCCTGCTGGACGTGTGGCGCAGTTCCGGGGCGTCGGTGCTGTTCGTCACCCACCATATCGACGAGGCGGTGGCGCTTGCCGACCGCGTGGTGGTGTTCACCTCGCGGCCCGGCCGGATCAAGTCGGTCGTCCCCATCGACATGCCGCGGCCGCGCGACCCGTTCAGCCCGGCGGCCGAGGCGCTGCGCCGCCAGCTCACCGGTTTGCTGCAAGACGAGGTGGACCGCGCCTTCGCCGAGCAGGAAGCCATTCCGGCCTGAAGCAACCCCGCTTGAAGCAACGACGGAGACCAAACCCGTGGCTCAAACGCTGATCCGCAGCAAAGCCGCCCTCGCGCCTACCGCCGGCGCCTACGACGTGAAGACGATCCCGGACGGCGCCGTGCTGCAGGAGGACGGGATCATCGCCGCCCTCGGCACCTACGAGGACCTGCATCGCCGCTACCCCGATGTGCCGGTGATCGGGACCGGGGGAGAGATCCTGCTGCCGGCCTTTGTCAACGGCCACCACCATGTCGGGCTGACGCCGGTGCAGCTCGGCTCGCCAGACATGCCGCTGGAGCTTTGGTTCGTCACCCGCATGGTGGCGCGCAACCTCAACCTTTACCTCGACACGCTGTACTCCGCATTCGAGATGGTCGGGTCCGGCATCACCACGGTGCAGCACATCCACGGCTGGCTTCCCGGCACGCCCGCCGAGGTGCAGGCGCGGGCCGAGGATGTCGTGCGTGCCTATGAGGACATCGGCATGCGGGTGTCATACTGCTATGCCGTGCGGGACCAGAACCGGCTGGTTTATCAGGACGACGCGGAGCTGGTGGCCTCGCTGCCGCCGGAGCTGCGCGGCCCGATGCAGGCCTGGTTTGACCGCTTCAAGCTGTCGCTCGATGGCGCGATGGATATGTTCGCCTCGATGCACTCGGCCCATAACGCCAAGGAGCGGGTGCGTATCCAACTGGCGCCGGCGAACCTGCATTGGTGCAGCGACGTGGCGCTGGGCAAGCTCGCGGACGCGTCCGAGCGCTACCAGGCGCCGCTGCACATGCATCTCGTTGAGACCGCGCTGCAGAAGGAATATGCGATGCGCCGCGGCGGCTGCACCGCCGTCGAGTATCTCGACCGGTTCGGCCTGATGAACGAGCGCATGACCTTGGGCCACGGCGTGTGGCTGAGTGAAAAGGACATCGCCCGCGCCGCCGAAACCGGGACCTGCATCTGCCATAACTGCAGCAGCAACTTCCGGCTGCGCTCCGGCGTCGCGCCGCTCAACCGGTTCGCCGCCGAGGGCATCAACGTCGCGATCGGCCTCGACGAAGCCGGCATCAACGACGACCGCGACATCCTGCAGGAGATGCGCCTCGTGCTGCGCGCCCACCGGGTGCCGGGCCTCGATGAGAGCGAGGTGCCCAGCATGGACCAGGTGCTGACGATGGCAACCGTCGGCGGCGCCCGCACCACGGCGTTCGGCGACCGGCTCGGCACGCTGGAGGTGGGCACCGCGGCGGACCTGGTGCTGCTGGACTGGCGGCAAGTGAGCTATCCCTACCTCGATGAGCTGACCCCGGTCCTCGACGCGGTGATCCAGCGGGCCAAGACGGGGGGCGTGCGGCATGTCATGTGCGCGGGCGAGACGATCTACGCCGATGGGCGCTTTACCAAGGTGGACCAGGCCGCGGCGCTGCAGGAGCTGCACTCGGACCTGGCCCGCGCGCTGTCCGACGACGAGGTGCAGCGCCGGCAGCTTTCGAAGGCACTGCTGCCGCACATCCGGCGATTCTATGCGGGTTACACGGATCCGTCGCAGCACGAGCCGTTCTATCGGACAAGTTCACGGATGTAGCTCGGGCGTCCCGGATCCAGTTTACGGTTGAGCGCGGGACGACGCCGTCCACCCTCGGATAGAAGGCTGCAGAAAGTCCCTCGGGACTCCTCTGTCCTGGCCAACGAGTGAGCGAAGACCGGGCATAGCAACCCGAAGCTGTTTGCGCACTTGATGGCGCGGAGCCCGACCGGACGGATGGGCACGTCGGCGGAGCTGGCTAAGGCGGTCACGTTCCTGGCCAGTCCGGCCGCCAGTTTCACCACCATGTCCAATCTGGCCGTGGACGGCGCCCTTATCCTCGGAGCGCAATTATCGGCGGCACTATTGCTGCTTCGATGCCGGGCGTCATTGACCACGACTTGTCGCAGGCATCACCTGAACTGGAGGCTACCATGGACCATCGTCCCGATCATCCGCGCGCCCCGTCCCTGATCACCCGCCGGACCACGCTGCGGACTACAGCCGTGGGCGGCATTACGCTGCGCGCGCCGCGGATCAGGCGTGCCGCACCGGTGGAGGTGAACTTCACCGGCGCCGTGCACCACCTTGGCCGCATCAATCTCTCTGCCGGCCCGCAGGTAAGATGAGGCACGATGATGTCCAGGTGGGTAGAAGTCGCTTCCTCCACTGAACTTGCCCGGCAGCATCTCATGGAGATTGAGGCTGCCGGTATAGCCCTGCTGCTGTATGACATCGGTGGCGCCGCGTATGCGACGGCTGCCGTCTGCCCGCACCATGCCGCTTGGCTCAGCCAGGGCGGGCTGGACGGCGACCTGATCAACTGCCCACGCCACCAAGGACAGTTTCATGTGCCGACCGGCCGCAAGACCCGCGGCCCTGAGTGCCCAGACCTGCAGACCTATCCGGTGCGAGTGGAGAACGGCCGCGTTTGGGTGAACGTCGCCTGACCCTCGAACATCGCCTGGCCGCGAGCTGAATTTCTTGCGCCTGGCCAAAGCCGTCAGCATACTGATGGCTTGCATCGTCAAGCCAGCAGGAGGCACGCATGACTTCAGGTTTGGACATGATCCTACGCGGCGGCCGTGTGGTGGACCCCGCGACCGGGCGCGACGGCGTGGCGGACGTCGGCATTCGGGACGGCCGCATCGCCGCCATCGAGCCGGCGCTACCGACGGATGTTGCGCGGGAGGTGATAGACGTGTCCGGCAAGGTCGTGACGGCCGGGCTGATCGACACGCACGGGCACGTTTACCAGCACGTCACCGGCAAGTTTGGCCTGAATGCGGACATGGTCGGCGTGGATAGCGGCGTCACCACCGTCGTGGACCAGGGCGGACCGAGCTGCATGACCATCCCCGGCTTCCGCGCCTTCATCGCCGAACCGGCGAAGACGCGGGTGCTGTGCTTCATCTCCGCCTATTTGGTCGGAGGGCTGGAGGGGCACCTGTATCCCGACCTGTACGGGCCGGGGCAACTGAACGTGGAGCACACCGTCCGTGCCGCGCGGGAGAACCCGGACCTGGTGCGCGGCATCAAGGCCCATGCGGAGATCGGCGGCGCGTCGCGCTGGGGCCTGGAGGTCATCAAGATCGGCAAGCAGATCGCCCGGGGCGCCGGGCTGCCGCTGTATATCCACCTGGGCCAGCTTTGGCCCGCCAAGGACGGCGTGACCATCGACCCCGACGAGGTCGTGCGCGAGCTGGTGCCGCTGATGGAGGCGGGCGACGTGCTGGCGCATCCGTTCACCCGGCACCCCGGCGGCTTTATCTCGGCGGAAACCGGCGAGGTGCACCCGGTGGTCTGGGCGGCGCTGGAGCGTGGGGTGACGGTGGACGTCGGCCATGGCTCCCACTTCTCGTTCGACATGGCGCGCAAGGTGCTGGCGGCGGGGATCATGCCGCACACGCTGGGTGCGGACATGCACGGCTACAACGTGCGTGTGCCGGAGGCGGCGAAGGATGGCGCGCAGCGTGCGGCCAACCCGTTCTTCGGTGTGGCGCCGTTTAACCTGACCAATGCGATGACCAAGCTGCTGGCAATGGGCATGACGCTGCCGCAGGTTCTCGCGACCGTGACCAGCAACCCGGCCAAGATGCTGCGGCTGGAGGAGGAGATCGGCAGCCTGCAGGTAGGCCGGGAAGCGGACGTGACGGTGCTGGACGTGCTGCCGGGACAGTTCGAGCTGGCGGACAACAGCGGCGTGAAGGTGACGGCATCGGAGATGATCGCGCCGGCCTTCTCGCTCCGCGCGGGCCGGCGGCATGATGTCAGCAGCCCGCTGGTGCCGCAGCCGATGCGTGTGGCGGCGTAACGCCGCCCGCCAAGATACGCTTGCCTTCTCCCTCTCCCTCCGGGAGAGGGAGAAGGCAGCAGGCCTCCATCAACGACCGCTGTCAGAGCCCAGGGAGGGCGTTTCACTTTCCCACTCCATAGCGACCACAGCCCTATCCCAACCGCAGCGGCGCCCGGCCATGCGCGTTGCCGTCCTGCACGAGCCGCGCCAACGCATGAATGAAGGCACGCCGCTCCGCGAGAGGCAGCGCCGCCACCGTGCGGGTATGCGCACGCCGGGCCGGCGCATCCATCCGTTCCAGCAGGTCCGCCCCAGCCGCCGTCATCTCCACCAGCCGCAGCCGCCGGTCGTCCGGGCTGGCCCGGCGGTGCAGCAGCCCGCGCCGCTCCAGCCGGCCCACCACATTGGCCAGGGTCGCGCGGTCCACGCCGACTTCCTCGCCCAGCCGCGCCTGGTCCAGCCCGGGATGCGCCTGCACGGCGGTCATGATGCTGTACTGTACGGGGGTCACGTCGAAGGCGCCGCACTCCTCGATGAACAGCGCCACGTGGATTTGGTGCAGCCGGCGGATCAGGAAGCCGGGCCGGATGGCGAGGTCGTAGGCAGTGGGCGCGTGGGCATCGGGCATGACGGCTCCCATACCAGCCGCAGGGACGCCGGGCCATGAGGGGCTGAGATGGAATACTGGCAGGAGTTCGTGGACGCCGCGCCAGAGCAGGCCGCCTGGACCGTTGAATACCCGGCCACCATGCCGGACGGGCGGCGGCTGATGTTGCCGCTGCGGGATTTTGGGGATGTGGCGGTGGCCGGGCTGATCGCCAACCAGGCGTCGTTCGTGGTGCTGGACCAGCTTGCCGCTTGGACCGCCGCGGCGGCGGCAGCGTTGCGGGCCGAGGTCGTGGTGGGCCTGCCGACCCTGGGGCACACGGTTGGCGCCGCCGTGGCGCGGGCGCTGGGCCACGCCGGCTGGGTGGCGCCGTCCACGACGCGCAAACGCTGGTATGACGACGCGCTGTCGGCGCCGCTCGCCTCCATCACGTCCCCGGCGGCGGGAGCGAACGCTGCCCGGCGCATGTGGCTGGACCCACGGCTGCTGCCTCGACTGCAGGGGCGGCGCGTGCTGCTGGTGGACGACGTGATCAGTACCGGCAGTTCCGCGCGGGCTGGGCTGGCGCTGCTGCGGGCTGCGGGGATTGCGCCGGTGGGTTTGGCGGTCGCGATGATCCAGGGAGAGGCTTGGCGGGCGGCTTGGCCGGCGGAGGTGCCCGTGGTGGGGGCGTTCAGCACGCCGCGGTTCCGAAGGGTTGCCGGGGGTTGGGCGGCAACCGTTTAGCGACCTGCCTACGAGACGGAAGGTAAGGACGGTTCCCTGCATGGAACGGAAACCAAGCCCTACGATCTATGCTTGAAGAAGGTCAACACTCGTGCAACGCCGTCTATTCGACAAGTGGGCGCACTCCAGACGACGAGAGATGCCACACCACGTCCTGCGGCACTGGCAGGCCCAGCATCCCGTGTGCCGGCAAACCAAGCCATGTGCCCCGCACCAGCCGCCCGAGCAAGCCATGCGACACGGCGACCACTGGCCCGTTCAGCTCGTTCATCCACGCCTGCACACGCTGGAGGGCAGCTTCGTATCCTTCACCGTCAGGTGCGCGGAAGTACCAGTCGTAACGGCTGGCACCGTCCAGTCTGCCGGGCCAGCCTGCCTCGATCTCCGCCCGGGTCAGCCCGTCCCAGGTTCCAGTGGAGACTTCCTGCAACCTGGACTCGATGGCAGCGGCGCCAAGCCCTGGCACGCACTGGCGCACTATGGCCGCAGTGTCCCGCGTCCGGCCGAGCGGGCTGACATGCAGCGGGGGTGGCGAACGACCGGCGAGTACCCGGGCAAGGATGCGGCCAAGCTGGGCTGCCTGCTCACGCCCGTGCGCCGTCAGCGACGAATCACGTTGTCCCTGAAAGCGTCCGGCGGCGTTCCACTCAGTTTCGCCATGCCGCAGCAAGAAGACCTCGGTTGTCATGCCCGGCCCGTCGCAGTCCAGCCAGCGACCCCGGGCCGGCCATTGGCAGAGGCCTGCTGGGCCGCCTGGTTCCAGTCGTAGGCGATGGCGCGTAGTTCGGCCGACCAAGTGCCGTCCCGTCCACGCGTGACCACGGCATAGCGGGCATGTGGCGCACCGGTCTCAATCATGTGCGGGACCGCGCCGTCTTCGGTGTAGGCCGGCATGCCGACACTGCCCGGGTTGACAACCAGCACGGGGCCGATTTGCACGGCCCGCGAGACATGTGTGTGGCCGCACAGGACGAGCGTGGCGGAGCCGATGCCGTGGAGCCGCGGACGGATCGCATCTTCGGGCGCCAGGACGGGACGGCCCGAAGAGACGTCCTCCAGCAGGTAGTCGAGGTCACCGCCGGCCGGGCTGCCATGGCAGGCGAACACGTCGCCATCCGCAAGTCGCTGCACTTTCGGAAGGCTTTCGATCCAGTGCAGGTGATCGGCTGACAGGAACGGCCTGGCAAACGCAACGGAAGGACTCGTGTCGTCGCCTTCCAGAAGGTTGCGTTCATGGTTGCCGGCCACGGTGGGACAACCGAGCGCCATTTGCACGTCGGCACAGCTCGCCGGGTCGAACGGTCCAGTAGCCAAATCGCCCAGGTTGACAACGAGGTCGGGCGAAGCCGTGCGTAGGTCGGCAATCACAGCTTGCAATGCGAGGAGGTTGCCATGGGCATCGGCAATAACGGCGATACGCATGGCCGGATGTTGGCATGGAGGCCGCCAAGCCTCCAAGGGGTGAGATGTCTGCCGCAGGCACGTTCCTTGAAAAACTGGACACAGCGGCCGGCTCACGGTCATCTGCTGTCCTGGTTCAATCCGGGCCGGCCTGCCAACGCCCCGGTTCCGCGATGCAACCTTGCTGTCTCGGGCTTGCTATGCACTCTCCCGCCGGGCAATCATATCAATCTCCACGATCCCACCCCGCGCCAGCCCCGTAACGCCCACCGTCGTCCGCGCCGGCAGCCGGTCCCCCGGGAAGTAGCTCGCATACAGCGTGTTCATCGCGGCATAGTCGCGGTCGAACTGCGTCAGGAACACCCGCACGCACACCACGTCCGCCAGGCTTGCCCCGGCGCCGCGCAGGGCGCGCTGCAGGTTGTCCATCACCTTATGCGTCTGCGCCTCGATCCCCTCCGGCAGAGGCAGCGAATCGTCGCCGGGATCGGTCGCAAGCTGCCCGGTGACGAACAGCCAGCCGCCACGCTCGACGACGTGGCTATAGGGTGCCACAGGCTTAGGCGCATCGGGGATCATGTGGAAAATAGGGCCGCTCATGCTGGACGCTCCTGGTGCGATAGCCCGGCGTAACGCTGCAGGAACTGCCGTGCACGTTCAGTCCGCGGGGCGGTGAAAAAGCTATGTGGGTCCGCCGTCTCGACGATGCGGCCGCCGTCCATGAACACGACGCGGGTCGCGGCGTCACGGGCGAAGGCCATCTCGTGCGTGACCACCACCATCGTCATGCCCTCCCGCGCCAGGCCCTGCATGACGGCCAGGACCTCCCCCACCAACTCGGGGTCGAGCGCACTCGTCGGCTCGTCGAACAGCAGCAGCTCCGGCCGCATCATCAGGGCGCGCACGATGCCGACGCGCTGCTTCTGGCCGCCGGACAGCCGGGCCGGGTAGGCGTCGCGCTTGTCCTGCAGGCCGACCTTGGCGAGCAGCGCCTCGGCCTCCGCCAGCACCTCGGTCCGCGGGCGGCGCTGGGCGTGGCATGGGGCCTCGGTGATGTTCTGCAGCACCGTCATGTGCGGCCACAGGGCGAAGTGCTGGAACACCATCCCCATGCGCGTGCGGAGCTGCGCCAGCTCCCGGTCGGACATGGCGACGTTGCCGCCGGGCCGCAGGCCGACCTGGACGCCGCCGAGATGGACCTGACCGCGGTCCGGACGCTCCAGCCAATTGATGCAGCGGAGCAGCGTGGACTTGCCGGAGCCGGACGGGCCAAGCACGCAGACCGTCTCGCCGCGGGCCACGTCGAGGTTGATGCCGTCCAGTACGGTGTGGGCGCCGAAGTCCTTGCCCAGCCCGCGGATGCGCAGAACCATTTCCGTCATCGCATGACCGCCGCCCGCCGGCTCGCCAGGCCGACCCCGCCCTCCACCGCCAGGCACAGCAGCCAATACAGGCCGACGGCGGCGATGAACGAGGCGAAGGGGACGTAGTATGTCGCCTGAATGGCCGTCGCCGCGTGCGTCAGCTCCTGCACGGCGATGATGGTCAGGAAGGCGCTGTCCTTGACCACCTGGATCACCTGGTTGCCAAGCGTCGGCAGGGCCGCGAACACCACCGGCGGCAGGATGACCCGGCGGAACAGCCCAAACCCATGGAAGCCGAACGCCCGCCCAGCCTCGATGGTCTCCGCCGGCAGGCCCAGCCACGCACCGCGCAGCAGCTCCGCCATATAGGCCATGTGATAGACCACGAGCGCCAGCAGGCCGGAGGTCCAGTTATCCAGCTGCAGCCCCAGGGACGGCAGGCCGTAGTAGATCAGGTAGGCGAACAGCAGGAACGGCACGCAACGCATCGCGTCCACCAGCCCCCGCGCCGCCCAGGCCACCGGCGGACGCCGCGACATCAGCCCGGTGGATAGCATCGCCCCAAGCGCCAGCGCCGCGGCGGAGGCCAGGGCGGAGATCAGCAGCGTCGTGAGAAACCCGTCCAGCAGCAACGCGCGCTGCTGCCAGACGATGACAAACTCCTCAATCATGGAGCACACTTCCTGCTCCCTCTCTCTCCGGGAGAGGGCTGGGGTGAGGGAAAAGGCAAGCGCCGGCCCTGATTGCCAGGGTACCACGCCACCAAGGAGACGGGCACGGCACCGCATGGCTTCCCTCACCCCGGCCCTCTCCCGAAGGGAGAGGGAGCAGGAC
>CAXTOB010000094.1:0-17244 GCA_964245505.1 uncultured Acetobacteraceae bacterium
GAGCAGGCGTAGGATCGACGGCGCCGGCCTGGGCGGGAGCGGGCTGGGCAGCAGCCACGGCGGCGGTCCAGGAACCAGCAAACAGCACGGCGGCTGCGGTCAACGTGGCCAGCATCCTCATGCCGGCACGTCTCCGGCCATCGCAGCGGCCGACGACGCCGTACCAGGAACGGAACCGCGCGCGGCGGATTGGGCGTAGAGCATCCTGATCGCCTCCTTCAGGGCCGCCGGATCAGGGGCAGGCAGCCATTGCGCCGGCGTCGCGATGGCGGTGGCAAGCTGGGCCTTGTAGCGGTCCCGCGGTATCTCGTCTGCCCCGAACTGAGCCAGGTGATTGGTCACGAACTGAGTGTCCAGAAGGGTGTAGCCGCCCATCCGCATTCGCGCCACCAGGTGGACCAGCGCCACCTTGGACGCATCACGCGCCGTGCTGAACATGCTCTCGCCAAAGAACACGCCACCCACCGAGACGCCATACAGCCCGCCGACCAGCACGCCATCCCGTCGGCACTCGACGGAGTGGGCATGGCCCATGCGGTGCAGGACGCCGAACAGCCGTTCGATGTCCGCGTTGATCCAAGTGTCCAGCCGTCCCGGCGCTGCCGCAGCGCATCCGGCGACGACGGCCGGAAAGGCCTGGTCGGACGACACTTCGTATTGGTCCGACAGCACGGTCCGCAGCAGGCGCCTGGGCAGGTGGAAGCCGTCCAGCGGCAGCACGCCCCGCAACTCCGGGTCGAGCCAGTACAGCCGCGACCCATGCCTGGTCTCCGCCATGGGAAACAGCCCGGCGCGGTAGGCCCGCAGCAGCAGGTCGGGCGTGACGTCTATCGTGCGGCGCGACATATACGAAAGGTGGCGCGGCGGCCCGCCGTTGCCAAGCCGTCAGGCCCGCCGGTCATGAACTTGATGCCGCGACGAACCGCTCCAGCCAGTGGATCGTGTAGTCCCCGGAGACAAACTCCGGAGCCTCCATGATGCGGCGGTGCAGCGGCAGGCTGGTCTTGATGCCCTGGATCACAAATTCGTCGAGGGCGCGCCGCATCCGGGCGATGGCCTCGGGACGGGTCGGGGCATGGACGATCAGCTTGGCGATCATGCTGTCATAGTAGGGCGGCACGACGTAGCCGGCATAAAGCGCGCTGTCCACGCGCACCCCCAGGCCGCCCGGCGCATGGAACACGTCCACCCGGCCCGGCGCCGGCATGAAGGTCTCGGGGTCCTCGGCGATCACCCGGCACTCGATGGCATGGCCGCGGAACCGCACGTCCGCCTGGGTGTAGCCAAGCTCCTGCCCGGCGGCGACCCTGATCTGCTCGCGCACCAGGTCCACGCCGCACACCATCTCGGTGACCGGGTGCTCCACCTGCAGGCGGGTGTTCATTTCGATGAAGGCGAACTGCCCGTCCTGATACAGGAACTCCAAGGTGCCGGCATTGCGGTAGCCTAGTTTTTGCAGCCCGGCCGTCACGACCGAGCCCAGACTGTCGCGCTCTGCCGCGGTCAGCGCGGGGGAGCCTGCCTCCTCCAGCAGTTTCTGGTGGCGGCGCTGCAGGCTGCAATCGCGCTCGCCGAAATGCACGACGTTGCCGTGGGCGTCGGCCAGCACCTGCAGTTCGATGTGGCGGGGGCGGTCGAGATACTTCTCTATATAGACGGCGTCGTTGCCGAAGGCGGTGCGGGCCTCGGTGCGGGCGACGGTCCAGGCCTCTTCCAGCTCGTCCGCCGAGTGCGCGACCTTCATGCCGCGGCCGCCGCCGCCGGCCGCGGCCTTGACCAGGAGGGGGTAGCCGATGCGCGCGGCCACGGCCCGGGCGTCGTCCAGGTCGCCGACCTCGCCATCCGAGCCTGGGACAAGCGGCACGCCCAGCGACGCCATGGCCGACTTGGCGCTGATCTTGTCGCCCATCATGCGGATGTGGTCGGACGACGGGCCGATGAAGGTCAGGCCGTGCGCCTCCACCATCTCGGCGAAGCGCGCATTCTCCGACAGGAAGCCATAGCCGGGGTGGATGGCGTCGGCGCCGGTGACAGCCGCGGCGGACAGCACGGCGGCGGTGTTCAGGTAGCTGTCCCGGGCCGAGGGGGGTCCGATGCATACGCTCTCGTCGGCCAGACGGACGTGCATGGCGTCGGAATCGGCGGTCGAGTGTACCGCGACCGTCGGGATGCCCAGCTCGCGGCAGGCACGCTGGATACGCAGGGCAATCTCGCCCCGGTTGGCGATCAGGATCTTGTGGAACATTGTTGGTGCCCTGGCGCTACTCGATGACCATCAGGGGCTGGTCGTACTCCACTGGCTGGCCGCTGGTGACAAGGATGCTGATGACGACGCCGGCGCGCGGGGCCTTGATCTGGTTGAACGTCTTCATCGCCTCGATCAGCATGACTGTCTGCCCGGCGGTCACGCTCTGCCCGACCGTGACATAGGCAGGCGCGCCGGGCTCTGCCGACAGGTAGGCGATGCCGACCATCGGGCTGGCGACGGTGCCGGCAGCACTCGGCGCCGGGGCAGCGGGAGCCGAAGCGGCAGATGGCGCCGGAGCCACGGACGGTGGGGCGGCGTAGGTGACAGGGGCCATGACCGGTGCGGCGGCACGGGCGACGCGGATGCGGCTATCGGCCTCGACGATCTCGATCTCGGTCAGGCCGGTATCGCTTAGGATGGTCGCCAGCGCCCGGATCGCGTCGGGGTCGAATTTGATGCGGCTCAACTTGGGTTCCTCGATGCCTGGCGTCGCCACGGGTGCCGGGATGGGCGGCGCATCGGATGGGCCGGGGCGTAGCATGGACGGCGGGGCGGCGTCCAATGGCGGCAGGGATGGCCGCTCTCATCAGTTCAATTCCTGACAATAGCTAGATGCTGGCGGCGCAGGGGCGTCTTGCCTGGTCAGCCCTGACCGGCTGCACCGCCGCTTAAACCGCCGGCTGCAGCCCCGTCTGCCTATGTCGGCGCATGACATCCCAGCACAGCAAGGCAACGGGCACGCCGATCAGCGAGGTCGCAATAAAGAACCACTCGAAGCCCAGGCGTTCGATGACGAAGCCCGAGCTGCCGGCAATCAGGCTGCCAGGCAGGGCGCACAGCGATGTCAGCAGCGCATACTGGCTCGCGGCATGCTTGGTGGACGTCAGCGACGACATGTAGGTGATCAGCACGATGGAGGCGAAGGCGTAGGCGAAGCTGTCAACGCTGACCGTCGTGGCGAACAGCCAGAACTCTCCGCCGCCATGGTCGCCGTGGGCTGCGAGGTAGGCGAGCGTCAGGTGCGAGGCGGAGCCGAACACGGTCCCGACCAGCAGGCTCGCCATCAAGCCGATGCGCGGCACGACGTAGCTCGCGACAAAGGTGCCGGCGATGCCGACGCCAAAGCCGAACAGCTTGGTCACGGTGGCAATGTCAGTGTTGGAGTAGTGCAGCGCCTTGAACAGCGGCACTGCCATCGCGCTCGACACGTAGCCGGGCATGCGGAAGCCTGCGACCATCAGCAGAACGGGGATTGCGAGGGGGCCGAGACGGCCGATCAACTCGCGGATCGGTGCGGCGATGGTAGCGACGATGCCGGATTGCTCGGGCGGAGCGGTGCGGTCGAGCGGGGGTTCGGGCGCCATCAGTGCGGCGATCATGCCGGGCGCCATCAGCGCGGCCATGCACAGGTACGCGGCCCGCCAGCCGAATGCATCGGAAAGGTAAAGCGCTCCGGCGCCCGCCGCGAGGTTGCCCAGCCGCCAGCCGATCTCGGCCCAGGACGACATCAGCGCCTGGCGCTCCGGCGGCGCCACGGTGATGCGCCATCCGTCGATTACTACGTCCTGGGTGGCGCCGGCGAAGCCCAGGCTCATTGAGAACACGATGGTCCAGGCGAGCCAATGCGCCGGGTCGCCGAACGCCACGCCGGCCAGGGTCAGCGCGACCGCAATCTGCGACGTGACGATCCAGCCGCGGCGGCGCCCCAGGAGGCGGCCCAGCAGCGGCGCATCGTAGCGGTCGAGGAACGGCGCCCAGACGAACTTGAGCTTGTAGGCGAGCGTCATCTCGCTCATCAGGCCGAGCAGCTCGATCGGCACCTTGGCCTCGGACAGCCAGGCCGATTGCGTGACGTAAACGAGCAGGAAGGGGATGCCCGAGCTGAACCCCAGGCCCAGCATGGATGCGAGCCGGCGGTCGGACCGCATCTCCTTCAGCGATGCCCTTGTTGCAGTCTGCACTCGCCCTGGCCCCTGTTCCGGCCCGGCGTCCGGGCGGGTGTTGCTGCGTCGGCACGCTGGCTGGTCCGGCGCCGCGCCGCGATGATCCCAGTCGTTTACGCCGCCGCCGTCATCGCGGTTCCGCTGTGCCCAACCCGACCTGTGGACGGCCGATCCCCTGTTGTGGTCATTCCTGATGCACGGCCCTGATGCACGGCGGGATGCCTGACCGTTGGGAACGGAATCAACGACTGAGTTCCTGCCCGTTGATGTCCGGCCTGAGCGGCCAGGCGCCTTGGCAACCCGGCCAAGACCTCCATTGCACCGGCGGCGCCCGCCCGCGCATGGTGCGGCGTGTCGAAGCAAAGGGCGCAACGCGGATGGCTGAACCGGACTGGCTGACCTGGACGCGCGAGCTGCAAGCCATCGCCCAGACCGGCCTCGCCTTCGTCCGCGACCCCTACGACCGCGAACGCTACGAGATGCTGCGCACCCTGGCGTCCCGGATCATGGCGGCGCACACCGCATCGCCGGCCCAGCGCATCGAGGAGCTGTTCGCCGGCGAGACCGGATACGCCACCCCGAAGGTGGACGTGCGCGGGGCGGCCTTCGACGAGGCCGGCCGCATGCTGATGGTGCGCGAGATCGCGGACGCCGGGCGCTGGACGCTGCCCGGCGGCTGGGCGGACGTGAACCTGACCGCGGCCGAGAACGTCGTGAAGGAAATGCGTGAGGAAAGCGGGCTGCAGGTCAGCGTCCGCAAGCTGGCGGCGGTCTGGGACCGGACCCGGCAGGGGCATCCATCGGGCGTGTTCTCCTGCTGCAAGTTCTTCTTCATCTGCGACATCACCGGCGGGACTGCGGCGACCGGGCCGGAAACGTCCGAGGTCGGCTGGTTCGCCGAGGATGGGTTGCCGGAGGACCTGTCCCTCGGGCGCGTGCTGCCGGGCCAGCTCCGGCGCATGTTCGTGCATGCCCGCAATCCTGACCTGCCGACCGAATTCGACTGACTGGCATACGCCGGTCCCGGGGGCGGCGCGCTTGTTCCGCTGGCGCCACCCGTCCATATGCCGGAGATGAGCGACCGTACAATTACCGTGAACGGCGCGGTGCGGCGTGTTGACGCTGGCCAGACCGTTGCCGTCCTGCTGGACGCGCTGGGCCTTGACCGCCGCAAGGTTGCGGTGGAGCGGAACGAGGCCATCGTGCCGCGCTCCCATTACGACACGACCGAGCTGGCGCCGGGCGACCAGCTCGAGATCGTCCACTTCATCGGAGGAGGCTAGTTCATGGACGGATTTCAAGCAGGCGACACCTGGACCGTCGCCGGTCGCAGCTTCCGCTCGCGCCTAGTGGTCGGCACCGGAAAGTATAAAAGCCTGGAGGAGACCGCCGCCGCGATTGAGGCGTCGGGCGCGGAGATGGTGACGGTCGCGGTGCGCCGGGTGAACCTGTCCGACACGGGCGCGCCGATGCTGCAGGACCACGTGGACCCCAAGCGCTACACCTACCTGCCCAACACCGCTGGCTGCCATACCGCGAATGAGGCGGTGCGCACGCTGCGCCTGGCGCGTGAGGCCGGCGGGTGGAACCTGGTTAAGCTGGAGGTGCTCGGCCCGCCGCCGCATCTGTATCCCGACATGCGCGCGACGCACGAGGCGCTGGACGTGCTGGTGGCGGACGGCTTCGACGTGATGGTGTATTGCGCCGATGACCCGGTCGCCGCCAAGCGGCTGGAGGAGGCCGGGGCGGTCGCCATCATGCCGCTCGGTGCGCCGATCGGGTCCGGCCTTGGCATCCAGAACCCGGCCATGCTGTCCATGCTGATCGAGCAGGCGCATGTGCCGGTGCTGGTGGATGCCGGCGTCGGTACCGCATCCGACGCCGCCATCGGCATGGAGCTGGGCTGCGACGCCGTGCTGCTGAACTCCGCCATCGCGCACGCGTCCGACCCGGTGCTGATGGCCCGCGCCATGCGGGCGGCGGTGGAGGCCGGGCGGCTGTCGCGGCTGGCCGGACGCATGCCGCGCCGCATGGGCGCCGACCCATCCAGCCCGCTGACGGGGCTAATTCGGTAACAGCCGGAAACATGGCGGGATATGTGAACGGCGCGCCCTGGGGCGCGCCGTTTCAATTTGCGACCATTGTTCATGGCAACTTGGATTGACTTGCAAATCCAAGCATTCACGGCAGCGTGATAAAGTAGTCAGAGCCCAATCCAACTAGAATTAGTTAACAGTCAAACCCGGAATGATCTTGCCTCGATCTACATTGGATGCGTGTTGAATAGGAATATACCTGTATGTAGGCCGGGCATGACTGGCAACGGTGCGGAATTTACAGGTTGATCTTGGAACCCGGTTTAGTGTTGATGTTGCCCGAGCAACATGCCGAGGTCCTGGATGATCCACTCCGCCACTCGATTCCTGCCGGCAGCCGCCGTTGGACTGGCCATGATGACGGGTGCCGCACAGGCGCAGTTCATCAAGCTTGGCCAGCCCGTGGCATGGCAGCAAACGGGTCAGGCGAGTTGGTATGGCGAGTGGCACAACGGCCGCCGCACCGCGAGCGGTGAGGTCTTCAACCAGGATGCCCTGACCGCCGCCCACCCCAGCCTGCCCCTGGGCAGCCGGGTGCGCGTTACGATGGCCGATACCGGCAAGAGCGTGGTGGTCACCGTGACCGACCGTGGGCCGCACCATGGCCACCGGATCGTTGACCTGTCCCGTGGCGCCGCCGCCCGGGTCGGGCTGCTTGACCGCGGCACGGGGACGGTGACGCTGTCCAGCGTCACGCCTGAGGAGCCCATCGAGGTGGCGGAAGCGCCGGACGACGGCGCCGGGGTCAGTCCTCGGCTACGTGGTCTGCCACATACGCGCCGCGGCGGCCAAGCGGCAGCGGCGGGCCTTCAGTAGAGTCCACGACGGTTTGCAGCTCCAGCTCGGCGTTCAGTTCGGCGCCGAGCAGCACGGCATACACCGTGACCCAGAACCACATCATGATGCCGACAACGGTCCCTAGCGGGCCATAGGTCGCGTCGTAGGTGGCGAACTGCCCGACATAGATCGAGAACAGCGCCGACGCCGTCACCCATAGCACGGTCGCAGCGATGGACCCCGGGGTGACCCAGTGCCAGCGCGGACGCTCGCGGCATGGCCCATAGCGATAGAGCAGGGACAGCCCGGTCAGGATCGCCAGTACCAGCAATATGAAGCTGGCAAAGCGTATCAGCGCCTTCTGGTGCCAGGCGAACCCTAGCGCCGTCAGGATCGCCGGCAGCCCGACCAGCAGCGCCAGGCCGATCACCGCGCTCAGCATGCCGAGCAGGGTGATGGCGAATGACATCAGCTGGAACCGCAGGACGCTGCGCCGCTCCTTTTCCTCGTAGGCGATGTTGAGCGCGCTGATGATGGACTTCACGCCGGTGGCGCTGCTCCAGAACGTGATGCCGGTGCTGAACAGCAGTCTCAGGCCCAGCGATCCCGGCGGGCGGGACACCAGTATGTGCACGCGATCGGCGATCAGGGTGAAGGCCGAGGGCGGCACCAGGCCGCGCAGCACTTCCAGTTGCGGCTCGACCGTCACCGGGTCGAACAGCAGGCCGTAGATGCTGATGAACATGGACATGGCTGGGAACAGCGCCAACGTGCCGTAGAAGGCGCAACCGGCGGCGACGAGGCTGACGCGGTCGGTCAGCATCTCGATCAGGGTCCGGCGCAGCACGGCCTTCCAGCCCAGCCAGGGGATGTCGGCCGGGCTTTCGGCATGGCGGCCCAGGGCGTGGGCGCCGGGCTCCAGGACGAGGCGAACCGATTCTGGGCCTGGCCCTGCGGCGTCATGCCGTGGGCTCGGTTCGGTGGGGACCGGCTGCATGTCGGCCGCGGCCTGGACTTCGCCGATGTTCGGGTGGGTCCGTTCTGAGTCGGCCACGCTGTTTTCCTTAATTGGATCAATCATTTCGGACGGAAACGACCTCTTGCCGGCACGGGTTGCGCTTTACAAAGATAGAAGAACCGCAGCCTTGTGTCATAAAATGCGAGACAGACCGGATTGCCACTTGCACGGGGGGGCTTGGGGTCCTATTTCGGCGCTCACGCAGCAACGCACGTGCCTCTGGCCCCTAGGGTTACGCAACGACGTCAAGCGTTCTGGCACACCTCTTTCGCTGGTTCGTTCGACCGTTTCGTCAACCCGCCTTGCTCGGTCTTGCCGGGCAGGCACGCCCCTACGCACCACGTGGGGCGTCCGACCCTGGAGACTAGGCGCGATGACCCCTAAGATCGCATCCTATTTGGCTGACCACGCTCCGGCTACGCCCTGCCTTGTGCTGGACGTGGACCGTGTCGAGCAGAATTACCGTACACTGCTGAGTGCATTGCCGCTGGCGCGGGTGTATTATGCCGTGAAGGCCAACCCGGCCACCCCGATCCTGCAGCGGCTGGTGAGCCTGGGCAGCAGCTTCGATGCAGCCTCCATCGAGGAGATCGGGTTCTGCATGGACGCCGGTGCGGCGCCAGGCGCCATCAGCTTCGGCAACACCATCAAGAAGGTATCCGCCATCCAGCGCGCCCATGCCGCTGGGGTGACGATGTTCGCCTTCGACTCGATCGAGGAATTGGAAAAGCTGGCCGAGCACGCGCCAGGCGCCCGGGTTTACTGCCGCCTTCTGGTGCAGAACGACGGTGCGGAGTGGCCGCTGTCCCGCAAGTTCGGCACGACGGTCGAAACGGCGCGGGAGCTGATGATCCGTGCAGGCGAGATGGGCCTCGATCCCTATGGCCTGTCATTCCATGTCGGCAGCCAGCAGACCACGACCGGCAGCTATGAGACAGCGATCGGCCGCGTTGCCATGCTGTTTAGCGACCTGGCCGCGGCGGGGGTGAACCTGCGCATGGTCAACCTTGGTGGTGGCTATCCCGTGCGCTACCGGGACGAGATCCCGGGGATTGACCGCTTCGCCGACGCCATCATGCGCGCGATGACGACGCACTTCGGCAACGCCCTGCCGGAGATTTTGGTGGAGCCGGGCCGCTTCCTGGTGGGCGACGCCGGGGTGGTCAGCACGGAGGTCGTGCTGGTGTGCCACAAGGCGAAGGATGACCCGGTGCGCTGGGTTTACCTCGATATCGGGCGCTTCGGTGGGCTGGCGGAGACGGAGGGCGAGTCGATCAAGTATCGCTTCCAAACGCCGCATGACGATGGCGAGACTGGGCCGGTTGCTATTGCGGGGCCGACCTGCGACGGGGCGGACATCCTGTATGAGCGGTCCAACTACCGGCTGCCGCTGGCGCTGCGCTCCGGGGAGCAGGTGCGGATCGCGTCCGCTGGGGCCTACGTGACGACGTATGCGAGCCAGCGGTTCAACGGGTTCGCGCCGTTGGCGGACAACAACATCTACCGGCCCGCCCCGGCCCCCTCCCCCGCCGGTAGTGGGTGGGGGTGAGGGAGGCAACGGGTGCTGCACTCGCCTTTCGAACACTGCTCGCGATAGGTCAGCGTCCGTGCTTGCGGTTTCCCTCACCCCAACCCTCTCCCGGAGGGAGAGGGAGTTAGTAAGACTACTTCTTCCTTCGGCGTTCTCCTGCTAAGCACCCCGCGCTTTGCAGGGGGAGCAGTCCATGTCCGATATGACGATCACCGCCGCCGACGGCGCCGGCACTTTCAACGCCTACGTCGCCATGCCGAGCGGCGATGGCCCGCATGGGGCCGTCGTGGTGATCCAGGAGATCTTCGGCGTCAACGAATCCATGCGGGAAACCGCGCGCGCGATCGCCGACCAGGGCTTTATTGCCGTGGCCCCCGACCTGTTCTGGCGCATTCGCCCCGGCGTGGACCTGACTGACAAGTCCGAGGCCGAGTGGAAGGAGGCCTTTGCGCTGATGAACGCCTTCGACCAGGACAAGGGCGTCGAGGACCTGAAGGCGACGCTGGCCGCGGTCCGCAAGATGCCGGGCTGCAACGGCAAGGCTGGCACGATGGGCTACTGCCTGGGCGGGCGGCTGGCGATGATGATGGCCATGCGTTCGGACGCTGACGTGAACGTGTCCTACTACGGTGTCGGCCTGGATGCGCTGCTGGGCGAGGCCGGCAACATCCGCTCGCCGCTGCTGGTGCACATCGCCGAGCTGGACAAGTTCTTCCCGCCGGAGGGCCGGGAGAAGGTCGTCACGGCGCTGAAGGGGAATCCGCACGCCCACGCCTATGTTTATCCCAATGCCGACCATGCCTTCGCCCGCGTCGGCGGCACCCATTGGCAGGGCCGCGCGGCGACCATTGCCAACGGGCGCAGCGCCGAGGCGTTGGCCGAAGCACTGGGCTGATCCGATGACCGCGGACGGCCTCGCGGCGTTGGTCCCGGACGGGGCGCTGCTGGCGCTGCCGCCTGACAACTCGCTGCCGTCGTGCGCGCTGGCCCATGCCCTCGTGCGCCGTGGCGCGCGGGGGCTGCGGCTGCTGGGCGTGCCGGTATCGGGCTATGCGACGGACGTGCTGATCGGCGCCGGCTGCGTCGTGCAGGTGCAGACCAGTGCGGCGTCGCTCGGCGAATCCGGGGTCGCTCCGCGCTTTGCCGCCGCCGTCCGGGCCGGCACGCTGGAGGTGCTGGACGCGACATGCCCGGCCATCCACACCATGCTGCAGGCGGCCGAGAAGGGCGTCCCCTACATGCCCCTGCGCGGGCTGCTGGGCAGCGACCTGCTGGCGCACCGGCGGGATTGGCGCGTTGTGCAGAACCCGTTCAGCGATGCGCCGGACCTGATCGTGCTGCTGCCGGCGCTGCAGCCGGATGTTGCAGCATTCCACGCCGTCATGGCCGATGCGCACGGCAACGTTTGGGTCGGGCGGCGGCGGGAACTGGCGACGATCGCCCATGCCTCCCGGCGGGCGCTGGTAACGGTGGAGCGGATCGTGCCTAGCAGCTTCCTGGACGATGAGCGCCTGGCGTCGGGCACGATCAACGGCGCCTACATCACCGAGATCGCGGTTGCCGAACATGGCGCCTGGCCCATCGCGCTGTTGGACGAGTATCCCGCCGATGCCCCGCACTTGGCCGAGTATGCCCGTGCCGCCCGCACTGCCGAGGGCTTCCGCACCTACCTCCACCGCCACGTCCTGCCGGCCGCCGCCGCGTGATCCAGCCGGAGGAGCGGCTAGCCGCTGCCATCGCCCGCCTGATCCTGGACCCAGCGCAGCCCGCTGCCCGGAATATCGCCGTTGGCGCCGCAAGCCCGATCCCCGCCGCTGCCTGCTGGCTGGTGCGCCTGCTAGGCCACCCCGTCCGCCTGTCGCTGCTGCACCGTCCCAGCGGCAACCCGTTCACCGAGGGATCGCGTGAGCTGTTCGACCTGGCGGGACAGGGCCGGATCGACTTGTTCTTCTTAGGGGGCGGGCAGATTGACGGGCAGGCCAACCTGAACCTGGTCGGCACCGGCGAATGGCCCGGGCGCTCCGTGCGGTTTCCCGGCAGCTTC
Organism: uncultured Acetobacteraceae bacterium; assembly: GCA_964245505.1. Classification (GTDB taxonomy): domain Bacteria; phylum Pseudomonadota; class Alphaproteobacteria; order Acetobacterales; family Acetobacteraceae; genus DASWOJ01. The sequence continues at coordinate 11,658 of CAXTOB010000094.1, forward strand.
GGCTCGGCGTTCCTTTACATGATGGTGCCGCGGACAATCCTGTTCCGGGAGGAGCATAGCCCGCGCGTGCTGGTGCCGCGGGTGGCGCACATCAGCGCGCCGGGCACGTCGCCGACGCAGCACTTCCGCCGGGGCACGGCGCAGGCGCTGGTGACCGGGCGCTGCGTGTTCACGTTTGACGCCGGCGCTGCGCGGTTCAGCCTGGCGTCGCTGCATCCCGGGCAAAGCGCGGCGGAGGTGCGGGCGGCTACCGGATTTGACTATGACGGCGACGACGCGCCGGTGACGCCGGACCCGCCGCCGGAGTGGCTCGCCTTGCTGCGCGGACCCGTCCGTGCGGAGATGCTGGGAACCTACCCGGCCTTTTGCACCCGGGTGTGGCATGGGGAGGCGGCATGACGGACGGCACTGGCCTGGCAACGCATCCCGGCGCGCTGGCGGAACTGCGCGTCGTGGACCTGACGCGGGTGCTGGGCGGCCCCTACTGCACCATGATCCTGGCCGACCATGGCGCCGAGGTCATCAAGGTCGAGCCGCCCGCCGGCGATGAGACGCGGGACTGGGGGCCACCGTTCCAGGAGACTGCGCCGGGCGAGCGTGACGCCAGCTACTTCCTCGGCGTGAACCGCAACAAGCGCGGCCTGGCGCTGGACCTGTCCAAGCCGGCGGGCCGCGAGGTGCTGCTGCGGCTGATCGCCACGGCGGACGTGCTGGTCGAGAACTTCAAGCCCGGCACGATGGAGCGCTGGGGTCTGGGCTACGCCGCCGATTTGGCGCCGCGGTTCCCCGGGCTGGTGCATTGCCGGGTGTCGGGCTTCGGTGCCGAGGGGCCACTGGGCGGGCTGCCCGGCTACGACGCCATCCTGCAGGCGATGACCGGGCTGATGAGCATCAACGGCGATCCCTCGACGGGGCCGCTGCGGATGGGCACGCCGGTGGTGGACCTGGCGACGGGGCTGTATTCCACCATCGGTATCCTGATGGCGCTGTATGAGCGGCGGTCGTCCGGGCTGGGGCAGTACTTGGACATGACGCTGCACGATTGCGGCATGGCGCTGCTGCATCCGCAGGCCGCCAACTTCTTCCTGAACGGCAAGCGGCCGATGCCGCTGGGCAACCCGCATCCCAACATTTCTCCCTATGAGAAGTATGCGACGGCGACGGGCGACATCTTCATCGCCATCGGCAATGACGGCCAGTTTCGCAAGCTATGCGAGCACCTGGGCCGGCCGGACCTGCCCGGCGACCCGCGTTTCGTGACCAACGGCGACCGTGTGCGCAACCGGCCCGAGCTGGTGGAGCAATTGGCCGCCGCCTTTGCGCCGCAGGATGGGCGGGTGCTGTGCGATGCGCTGCTGCGCGCCGGGCTGCCGGCCGGGCCGGTGCTGGCGGTGGATGAGGCGATGCAGGCGCCACATACCGCGGCTCGGGGAATGATGGCGGAGATGCCGGTGGAGGGCGGGGGCTCATACCGGGCACTGGGGACGCCGATTAAGCTGAGCCGCACGCCGGGCGGGATGCGGACACCGCCGCCACGGTTCAACGAGCATGGGGCGGCGGTGCTGGCGGGATTGGGTTACTCGGAGGAGGAGATTGCGGGGTTGCAGGCGGAGGGTGCGCTGCTTAATGCGCGGCGTTGACGATCAGCTTGAATTGGTTGCAGAGCAACCTGCTATTGCGGTGGGGGCGCAGCTTTCAACGTGAGCTCGTAAGTCGCATTTGCATTTACTACAACTATTGCGTTGCTGTCTCTCCGATTAAAGTTGTTGTTGCTTGTCAGGTTCACCAAATGGCAGGTTGCAGCTATCGTATGTGTCAGCGTCTCGCATTCCTGGTTCACGACCTGGTACATTGACGCACTTGCCGATAGCAAAGATTTCGTCATATCCTCGGATGTGTCTATTGCAGACATCGGCAGTGATAGCTGGAAGTTAGCGGTAAAAGCCTGCTTTCGTTCTCCAGCCTGCCCAGGCAACGACGGCGGCCCATTCGGCCCACCCATATTGATAATGGTTTGTGCCTGGCCCAGGGACGATGCACATGTCAACACAATAGCGGCAGATAGAAGCTTTCTCATTTGATGGCCTTTGTGATTTTCATTAGCCTACAGTGCCATGTGGGCCAAGGCTCATGCCATATTGATAGTTTTTGTATGTATTCAGAATGCTCCTGTTAGCACCAAAGCGCCTCCGTAGCCGGTGAAAATTCTCGATCTTGACGTGATCCCTCCGGCAACGCGGCGGCGTATCAGTGCCGAAAAAGCCATCCCAGGCCATGGGGAACTGCATCCAGCGTCATGTGATATCACTGGGAAGGGACGCATAGTCGCTCGACTGGAGGTATGCGGGATTGAGCGGACAGGGATGGCTTCAGTTGGGCGAGCTGACACTGGCCTTCGTGCTCTCCGCCCTGGTCGGGCTGGAGCGGGAGATCAGACAAAAAAGTGCCGGGCTGCGGACCTATACGCTGGTGGGCGTCTCGGCCGCGCTGTTCATGATCATCTCCAAGCACGGGTTTGACAACGTGCTGCGGCCGGGCCTGGTGGTTCTCGACCCATCGCGTGTCGCGGCCCAGGTGGTATCCGGGATCGGCTTCATCGGCGGCGGCGTGATCTTCATGCGCCAGGATATCGTGCGCGGGCTGACCACGGCGGCATCCATCTGGCTCACGGCTGCGCTGGGCATGGCGTGCGGCACTGGCCTGCTGGTCCTGGCCGTAGCAACGACGGTCGGGCACTTCGTCATCATGCTGGTGTTTCCCAAGCTGGTCCGCAGGTTGCCCCGGCCGCAGCGGGTCGCGACGGATCTCCGCATCACCTACGAGGATGGGCGCGGGCTGTTGCGCGGCATCCTGGTTGCCTGCACGGAGTTGGGCTTTGGCATCAACCACGTACGGATCGACCGGGAAAGCCGCATGACCGACAGCCGGGAGAACGCTCAGGACCTGGCCGACATCGAGGGGATCGAACTGGAGCGGCAGGGCGGCAAGGGCACCGTGGCGCTTCGCATGCAGGTGAAGGGTAAGCGGCCCGTCTCGCACCTGATCGCATCACTTACCGACATCAACGGAGTGTGGGAGGTCGGCACTACGAATGACGACGCGGGACTGGATTAGGATTTAGTGCAGCGGCAGCACTGATGTGGCGTGTTTACGCACTGCAACGCTCGGGCCAAAGCTGGCGGCTACACTTCTTAAATCAGGAATGATGGGGCACTATAGGGGCCAAGCTGAGCAAGCCGGTGACTGACCAGCAGACCATAGAAGCTGTCAGTCGGTCCTTTGGGAAGACGTATCCAGCATCGAATGCTCCGCCGCCGCACGCAGCCGGTGGAAGCTCCGCCGGCTGAGCACCACCATCCCCAAGTAGATCACCCCTGCCCCAGCCAGCGCCGCCCAGGGGTCCGCCACCAGCACCGCCATGAACGTCCCCACTGCCAGCAGCAGCGGCAAGGCAAGCTGCTTTGGGATCTTGAAATTCTTGAAGCTCCAGACCGGCAGCGTGCTCACCAGCAGCGTCGCCGTGCCAACCAGCACGACGAAGCAGAACAGCGGATTATGGGAGAACGCCACCACCCCCGGCAGTCCAAGCGTCCGCCCTTCCAACCCCAGGAACAGCGGGAACAGCACCAGCCCGGCCCCGCATGGCGCCGGCACCCCGGTGAAAAAGTTGTAGGCGTAGGCGTGCGCGATGGGCGGTGGGGAGTCGATCGCCGCGTTGAACCGCGCCAGCCGCAGCGCCATGCACACCGCGAACATCACGCAGGGCGTAAAGCCTAGTCCTCCCCAAACCTGCAGGGACCACAGATACAGCACGAAGGCCGGCGCCACCCCGAAACAGCAGAAGTCCGTCAGGCTGTCGAACTCCGCCCCGAACCGCGACGTCGCCTTCAGCAGCCGCGCCAGCCGCCCGTCCAGCCCGTCTATGCACGCCGCCACCACGATGGCGACCGCCGCGGGGCCGAACCGCCCTTCCAGCCCATAGCGCATGGCGCTCAGCCCGGCGCACAGGCCGAACAGCGTCAGGATGTTCGGCACCATCCGGTTGAACGACAGCCCGGCAAACCGCGGACGCGCGCGCGGGCGGAAACGGCTGCGCAGCAGGTGGACCGGGCGGCGTTCCATGTTCATGTCAGCCCTCCAGCTCGGCGATCACGGTCTCACCGCCGATCATCGTCTGGCCCACGCCGACCAGCGGCATCACGTCTTCCGGCAGATACAGGTCGGTCCGGCTGCCGAAGCGTATGATGCCGAAGCGTGCGCCGCCGATCACCGCCTGCCCTTCCCGCACCTGGCAGACGATCCGCCGCGCGATCAGCCCGGCGATCTGCACCACCGCCATGCTGCGGCCATCGGGCAAGGTCAGCGCCAGGGCGTTGCGCTCGTTGCCGTCGCTGGCCTTGTCCAGGCTGGCGTTGACGAACTTGCCGGCGCGGTAGGCGATGCGGCTCACGACACCATTGGCCGGGACGCGATTCACATGGACATCCATCACCGACAGGAAGATCGCCACACGCCAGCGCGGTGCGCTGCCCAGGCCCAGATCTGCCGGCGGCACCGCCTGCAGCACGGACACGACGCGGCCATCCGCCGGGGCGACGACGGCGCCGGGCCGCAACGGGGCGACGCGCTCGGGATCGCGGAAGAAGTACAGGCAGAACAGGGTGAACAGCAGTCCCAGCCAGAACAGCCACGGGCTGATGAACAGGCCCACCAGTGCCACGACCACGCCGCCAATCAGGAACGGGCGCCCGACCGGGTGCGGCGGGGAGAACACGGAGCGGAGGTTTTCAAGGAGGATCATTTGTATCTGTGTATGGTGATTTCGCCAGGACGGGGCAAGCTGGAACGGGATAAGCCGGGGATAAGCAGATTTGCGCGGCCTGTCATGCCGACGGCATGCGGCTATCTCGGGCGCGCCGATGACCAGTGGCCGAACTAAGCCGTGCAGGCCCGCTTAGCTGGTCATCTGTGCACACGGCTCCAGCAGTTTGCTCAGGGCCGGCCCGGCGTGTCGGGCAGCGCGAAGGCCTGGCCGGGGTAGATCAGGTGAGGATCACGTATCTGGTCGCGATTCGCCAGGTAGATCACGGTATAGCGCACCCCGGAACCATACGCCGAGCGGGCCAGCCGCCACAGCGTTTGGCCCGGCTGCACGACGACGCGTCCGTTGGCGAGGTCGGACGCGGGTAGGCTGGTGCGCTGGAACGGCACCTCGACCCGCGTCTGCACCCGTCCGGCGCCCGTAAGCTGATCCACGCGCAGGCGGTGCAGCCCGGCGGCGACGGCGGCGCGGGGGCTGATGTTCCAGCGGCCCTGCGGGTCGGCCACCGCGTCCCCGGCCGGCGTGTTGTCCACATACAAGCGGACCTGTGCCCCTGGCCTGGCGACGCCGGCGAAACGTATGTCGCCCTGATCGTCGTAATCCACGGTCCCCAGGCCCAATGCCGTCCCGCCTGGGCGAGCCACCAGGTCCGGCGCGCCCAGGATGTGCGGCGTGCCGATCTTGGGCACCAGCACGACCGGCGCCGGCTCTGATGACGCCGCCGCCTGGACCGCGGCTGCCCAGGGCTCGGGGACGGACAGGAGG
>CAXTOB010000095.1:0-15773 GCA_964245505.1 uncultured Acetobacteraceae bacterium
GAGTAACGGCGTTGTAGGGGAGGGATGCTTCTGGCGCGGGCTGTTATGAGGACGGGTCGCTACCCACCTAGCCGATAGCACCACTACGGAGACAACCATGCCGTCCTCCCCATTGTTCGAACCGTTCACGCTGGGCGAAATACCGCTCCGCAACCGCATCGTGATGGCGCCGCTGACACGCAGCCGGTCCAGCGATGACGGCGTGCCTCCCCCGTTCGCCGCGGATTATTACGCGCAGCGGGCATCGGCTGGCTTGATCGTGTCGGAAGCGACGAACATCAGCGCGCAGGCGCGTGGCTATGCGTTCACGCCGGGCATCTGGACGCCGGCGCAGGTTGAGGCATGGCAGCCGGTCACGCGGGCCGTCCATGCCGAGGGCGGCAAGATCGTGCTGCAGCTTTGGCATACCGGTCGCATCTCGCATCCGGACCTGCAGAATGGTGCGCTGCCGGTGGCGCCGTCGGCGATCAAGCCTTCAGGCCAAGCCTTCACCAACAAGGGCCTGCAGGACCATGTGACGCCGCGGGCGTTGGAAACCGATGAGGTCCCCGCCATCGTCGAGGATTACCGCCACGCGGCGCGTTGCGCGCAGGAGGCCGGGTTCGACGGGGTCGAGGTGCACTCGGCCAACAACTACCTGTTGGAGCAGTTCGTGCGGGACAGCACCAATAAGCGGACCGACCGCTATGGCGGCTCGCTGGAGAACCGGCTGCGGTTCCCGTTGGATGTTGTACGGGCAGTGACAGAGGTTTGGGGCGGCAAGCGTGTGGGCATACGCATCTCGCCGGGCACGACGAACCCGGGTGGCACGCCGTTGGATAGCGATCCGATGGCGACCTACAGCGCCTATCTGGATGCCCTGAACGGGTTCGGCCTGATGTATGTGCACGACATCGAGGGTGTCACGCAGATGAGCCGGGACCCCAACGGCATTGATTACCCTGCGTTGCGGCGACGTTTTCGCGGCGCGTATGTCGCCAATAACGATTATACCCGGGACCTGGCGGACAAGACGATCGCGGCAGGCAATGCCGACCTCATCAGCTTTGGCCGTCCGTTCATCGCCAATCCCGATTTGGTTGAGCGGCTACGGACTGGGGCACCGTTGGCCGACGCGCCAAAGCAGTACTGGTATGGCGGTGGAGCCACTGGCTACTCGGACTGGCCCGGGATGCAGGGGCAAATGAAGGTAGCTGCCTAACGACTACGAAACTGTTTGCTGCTCCTTCTTCCTCCGGAAGAGGACCAGGGGTGAGAGGGGCTTTGCTGCGGAGAAGGGTGTTGCCGACAAAGCGGACACTCCCCTGTGCATCAACCAGCCCTGTGTTTGCCGGCCCCCTCACCCTGGCCTTCTCCAAGAAGAAGAAGGAGCAGGTAAACTACTCCGCTTTGCGATGGCCGCGTCCGTGGGTTTCCTGAGTGGCCTGCGCCTTGGCGAACGCTGCTTCCTTCTCGGCCTTGCCTGCGGTCGCGTGGCTCGTGCCATCCTCTGCCCCACCGTCAACGGCAGTGGAGGCCGCGGGCATCGCATGGCCCTTGGAGTGGACCGGGCTCTCTGCGGGCCCGCCCTCGTTCACGATGGGATGCCCGGCGCCGGCCTTGGCGCTGCCGGCCTCCTGCACCTCGTCGGCCTTTTGGGCCTTGGCGGAGCGGGCGTGGCTGTCGTCGTTGTCAGACTTGGTCTTGCTGTGGGGCATGGTGTCATCCTCCGGTTAGGAAAGTCCTAACAGCGATGCCGGGTGCCTGGTTGCACCGTTGGCAGGCACATCAAGTCGGTCGCCGCTTCACCGGTCCTTAACCTCGTGATGCTTAACCTGCGTGCACCGCGTAGGGGACCAGGATGGCCAATAACGTCGTCGCTATTATCGGGGAGAATGCCAATGGCAGTCCCTATGTGCAAAGCCAGCGTTTCCTGGCCCTGCTGCCGTTGGGGGCGGGCATTGTCGGCGACGGCTGGCACCACCTGCCGCCTCGCGGCGCCTGGATGCAGGGCATTATGGTCGCCTCCGCGCTGGACGCAGCATGAGTGCGCCTCCGGTCGCCCGGCCGCGCTTGCCCTCCGCCGCGCGGGTGCTGCCCTATTTGCGGGAGATTGACGGCAACGCCTGGTATAGCAACCACGGCCCGCTGACACGTCGCTTCCAAGCCGGCCTTGCCGCGCATTGGGGGGTGGAGGCCGAGGAAGTCGCGCTGCTCGCCAATGCCACTGCGGCGCTGACCCTGGCGCTGCTGGCTGCTGGGGCCGCGCCGGGCAGCCGTTGCTTGATGCCGTCCTGGACCTTTGCTGCCAGCGCCGGAGCGGTCCGTGCGGCCGGGCTGGTGCCGCACTTCGTGGACGTGCAGCCCGGCACCTGGGCGCCCGACCCGGACGAGATGCAGCGCCTGGCGTTTGCCGGCGGCGTCGGCGCTATCTTGGTCGTATGCCCCTTTGGCGCCCCGCTGGACCTGCCGGCCTGGGACGCGGTACAGGCGGCGACCGGCTTGCCCGTGGTAATAGACGCCGCTGCGGCCTTCGACACCCTGCGCGCCGGCGGCCCGATGCGGCCCGGCGCCTGCCCGCTAGCGATCAGCCTGCACGCGACCAAAGTGTTCGGCATCGGTGAGGGCGGCGCCCTGATCTGCCGCGACCCGGCGCTCCTGGAACGGGTGCGCCGCTTGGCAAACTTCGGCCTCCTCGGCACGCGAGAGGCAATGACGCCGGGCTTCAACGCGAAGCTGTCCGAGTATGCCGCTGCCGTTGGCCTGGCCGGGTTGGACACCTGGCGCGACACCCGCGCCCGCTGGTCTGCCGCCACTCGCGCCTACCTGCGTGGGCTGCACGGGGTAGAAAAATCGCCGGGCCTTGGCGACGGCTGGGTTTCCTCCACCCTGAGCGTGCTGCTGCCGGGCGGCGAGGCGTCTCTGCCGGGGATCAACACCCTGCGCTGGTGGGGTCCCGGCTGCCACGCCCAGCCGGCCTACCAGTCCTGCCCGCGCGAGGACCTGCCGGTGACGGAGGATTTGGCCCGGCGCTGCATCGGCCTGCCGTTCTGGCAGGATCTACCGGCGGCGGACATTGCTGCGGTCTGCGCCGTCTTACCGCGCCAAGCTGCGTCCACCCCTCGCGAGCTGGTGCTGGCATGATGGATACTTGGACCGGCTACGACACCCATGCCGGCACTCGCCCGCGGGACGATTTCTGGGGCCAGGTCCGCCGCACCGTGCACGGGCGGCACGCAACGGAGGCGCAGGTCGGCATGATCGTCGGCGCCGCGGCAGACTTGCTGGCGCTGGAGGTTGGGGACCGCCTGCTGGACCTGGGTTGCGGCAACGGCGCGCTGTCCCGGCCCCTATTCGACCGGTGCGCCGGCGGCGTGGGGTGGATGTCTCCGAAGACCTGATCGGCGAGGCGCGCGAGCACTTCGCTGGACCGTCGCACAGCTATGTCGTGGCGGACGCGGCGGTCTATGCCGAAACCGCTGATCCCGCCGGGGTTACCAAGGTGGTGTGCTACGGAAGTTTTCCCTATTTAACCGACGAGGCGGCAACCCGGATGCTGGGGGCGCTGGACCGGCGCTTCCCGGTGCTGCAGCGGGTGCTGCTGGGTAACCTGCCGGACCCGGCTCATGCCGGTGCCTTCTACTTGCCAAACGCCGTGCCGGACCTGCGGGAGCCGCAGTCGCCCGTCGGGGTATGGCGTGGCCCGGATGACCTGGCGGACCTGGCCGGCTCGGGATGGCAGGTGTGGATACACCGGATGCAGCTGGAGTTCTTTGGGGCGCAATACCGCTACGACGCCCTGCTGCTGCGGCTGTGAGCATCGCACTGTCCACCTCCAAGTGCAGATCGGCGTTGGATGGGAGTCCCACCCATTCGAGCGCGGTCGCAGATGCCTGTTACGTGCAGCCGCGAAAGGAAGCCGCGGCGTGATAGGCGCGGCCGCCGGCGCTGGCGAGTCAATCTACGCCGTCACCCTCGACTAGGACGGCGCCCTGGTCGGCACCAAGGACGGCTAGGCCTGGGAGATATGGCAGTCCGGCGCAGCAATTGCGTATGCCGGCGCCACGGCCGCTTTGCAGGCTCTCACCTCGTTCAGCACCCAGAAAGCACCAAGCTTCAAGCCGGTCGCCGGCGCCGGCCTGCCACTACTTTGATCCGGCGGCTGGGCTGTGCTGGACGACTATGAACGGCAGTTTGGTGATGGCCCGCGGCGGGCCGGCAACACGTTGATGCGCATAGAGGAGTGACAGAGGACCTTTGTCTATGCCGGTGCATTTTCGAAGCAAACCTCTGGAGATTGCGCACAGATGAAAGACTAAGCAGGCTTGTGCGGGCTGGCACGGCGGCAGGCCATCTGTGTGACAGGCTGCGCAAGCCTACTTATACCAGCCGCCACTTGCTTTAACCGTTCTGGCGTTGGCGGCATTTGCAGAGCATACGAGCCTCAGCGCTCTCTGCTACAGCCCAATGCTGCGGGGAGGCGTATGGCGCTTCGCTTATATGCCCTACGGTGCTCATCGGAAAACGGTCAAAGCAGAGGGCGGTTGGTATTAGTTCTACGCCGAAATGACGATCCGCCGTAGATAAAAATGTCTCATGCTGGAAGACGGATCACGATTCTCGAAACACTTTCTATTTAGGCGGCAATAACCGACAACGCCTTCGGTTGAAACAAGGGTGCGGGAGTGGTTCTCGGACTCTAAATGATAGCTTTTTTACTGATGGCGGCCCAGCAATTCAGCGTAAGCAGCCTGGGGCGAAACCGAAGCCCGCGACCGGACGCTCGCGTCAGAGGGCATCCTGCTGCAAGTCGAAGCTTGGTCTGCGATCGTGGGAACAGCCTCGGGCCTAGGTCTCAGCGCACCGGCCCTTTGATCACGCTCCTTTCTCAAACTTGCTTATACTTGAAGCGTGTGTAGGTAGCGGCCTCCCGCACTTCGAGAGCCAGTTCGATGAGGCCGCGCATCATGACTGCGGCATCAAACTTGGTCGTCACGAAGTCCAGCGCAGGCTGCAGGCGATCATCGTATCGCTCTGGACTATGATAGATTGTGGCCAATCGGTCTGTAAGCTCGTTCGCCTCAGTATCGATGCCAAAATAGCTAGGTAGCGGACCAAAGGTCTTCCGCATGAAGGCATTCTCGTTTGTGACGACGCAGCACTTCGTGGCAAACCCATGCAGCACACGCTCGTGCGTGCGGGTTGCGAAATTTGGCATCGTGTTCAGCAGGAATTGCGTCTCGGCATAAAGCTGCGGGAGCGCTGTTGCTTCGACCGCCTCATGGAAGCGCGCTTTACCGCCTAGGCACCTCATGTGGTCCCATCCACGGCCAATGATATCGACCGGCAAGTCCAGCAAGGCCTTCACCATTGCCGTCGAGCGGCAATCCCGCACATAAACGTCTATCTGCTGCATCAGCGAGAAAAGCACCTCCGGTCTTTGCTCGAGATAAAGGCCGTGATGGTCAAGGCACTTCAGCAAGGTCTCGGTGATGTCGCAGACACCCTGGCCGAGCACGGCGGCCGAGGTGTCCTCGATGACGGCGCGGAAGCGAGGCGGGAGGTTGAGCCATCCAGAGCGATGCAGCGCGGGGGCATGCCCGGTCTTGACGAACAGCATCCGTGTTGGCCGGTCAGACCAGCTCATGATGTCCCGCATAGGGTTGCCCGTGACCCCGAGCGGCAATAATGCGGAGATTTGCGGTGAGCGGATCAGCCGACGTTGCACGTTGAGCCAATCATGGAAAACGTAGCCATTGGCGACATAATCCGATTCGACGCGATGATTGGCGGGCATCCAGGATGGTGAGTCGCTATGCATGGCAACGAACGGGACTTTGACTGCGTCCCAAAGCGATTGCTCGCCGATCTTAAGTTGAGACCCGACACCCGCATGTCCCCAGGCAAAGAGCAAACCTTGCTCAAGTTGGGCGCGAAGCTGGTCCGCCCATGCGGGATCATTCAAGTCGATTACGGTGCCCGTCAGCCCATAAGGTTTAGCCAGCTCCATAAAGTCGTCGCTATGGGCGCGAAGGATGCCATTCTCATTCTGACCGACAAAGGCGACGATTGCGCGAGGCAAAGACGCTGGTAGGCGAAGCTCTCGCTCCGTCACTGTCGGCCATCGACGAGGGAACTCAGGGTCGATCTCGCCACTCTGCGCCTGCATGATGCGTCTGAGCCTTTTGCTAAGCAAACCTCTGAAGGTTTGCGCACGGATAGATAGCTAAGCAGGATTGGGCGGCCTGGCACGGCCACAGGTCATCCCTGTGACAGGCCGCACAAGCCTAGAGACGGTCGGACGGTACCGCAGAATAATGAACGCGTCGTTGACATTATCGAGGCAATCGAAGACAGCGGCAACTTGAGCAGGCATCGGAAAACCGGGCACGTAAAGGCCCCGATTGAAAGTTCCTTGATGGGCGGTTGGATAGCGCCGGGCGACAAAGGCCGTTTCCTCCGCATTATCGAATTAAGTCGATAACGCGAGCCGCATGCGATGCGGGGCTGCCTCTCGCAAGCTGAATAGGGGTATGAACACGGACATTGACACGACATCCCCGGGCACGGTCTCAACCGCAAGCCACCCGGTGCCCGGCACATCACCTGGCCGGATTTCCCAACCGGTGCTAATATCTCATGTAGCCGTCATACGGCCCGTCCCCTTAACAACACTGCAGTGGTTTTTAAAATAGGGAAATTCAATTGGTATGTTGCTGATTTGGAAGTGGCTTTCTGGCTGCGGTGCTGATGGATTGTACCTCGGTGGGCGCACGGCGCCCATGGCGGTGGTGCCTTGGATCGGTTTGTGGCGTGCTGGAACGAGCTGGACGGACCGCGGACGGGCGATCCCGGCTTCCGTGGCTGCCACGGGATGTTATTCATCGCGCCGTGCCCGGGGCCGTGCGGCGCGTAGGGTGCTGAATGGCCGCCGCAGAGCGTCCTGCGCGAGCGGAGGCGCCTAGCCCGTGCAGGTCGATACGGTGACGATCATGCAGCCTTACTTCGTGCCCTATGCCGGCTACTTCCGTTTACTGTTGGGAGCGGATCTGTTCGTTCTCTACGACTGCGTGCAGTTCCCGCGGCGCGGTTGGGTGCATCGCAACCGCCTGCCAGACCGTGAGAACGAGCTGCAATGGCTCACCTTGCCCCTGGCAAAGGCGCCGCAAAGCGTTGCGATCAAGGACCTGGCATTCCGGCCGAATGCGGCGGCTATGCTGAGTGCGGAGTTCGCCCGCTTTCCCCTGCTGACGCGCGCGGCGGAGGATGCAACCGGGCTGCAGCAGGCATTGCTGGCGCTCGACACCTATCCGGTCGATTACATCGAGAGCCTGCTCGCTCTTTGTGCCCACAGGCTCGGGCTACCCTGGCGCAGCATCCGGTCTTCCAGTTTGCAGATACCAGCCGAGCTGACCGGGCAAGACCGCATTCTCGCCATCACGACCGCCGTGGGGGCGCGACGATACGTAAACGCGCCTGGGGGCCGCGCCCTATATGACCCGGTCAGGTTCGCTGCGGCTGGCGTGACCCTGCGATTTTTATCCGATTACCAGGGCAGTTACGCATCCATCCTGGCCCGGCTGCTCGAGGAACCCGGCGACGAAATTGCGGCTGAAATCAGGGCAAACATGCGGCTGGTGGAATGACGGCTCACTCCCAGACCGCCAGGCCAAAACCTGAGCGGCCGAAGCCGTTGCCGCAGTAGAGCATGAAGCGCGTGCCCGCGTGTTCGAAGACGTGCGGGTAAGCGATCATCTCGCTGTCCCAACCCAACTCCGCGGGCGCTAGCCCGGCCAGCTCAGGGGCTCGTTCCCAGGCCAGTCCATCATGCGACCGGGCAGCGGCGAGCCGGTAGGGGCGGCGGCGGGTACGGGCGCAGAACCACATCAGCCAGCCATCTGGCATTCGCAGCACGCTCGGGCGCGCGAGCGCAAACTCGTCCTCTTGCAAGCCAATTGCGACACGGCCCCTGTTTTGCCAGCGCAGCCCGTCGGCCGAATGGGTGTGGCAGATGTGATACGAAGGAGACCAGCGGCCGCCAGTCTCCTCCCAGCCAAGTCCGCTCAGATACCACATTCGCCAGCCGTCACCGTCCGGCAGCACGCATGGGTTCGAGCAGAACCATGGATCGTCGGGCGTGCGGTCCATCACGGGGCCGGCGAGCCGTCGTCCTGCATCCATCACCCCGATGCAAACATGGAACGGCACCGTGCTGCGGGTGGTCCAGCCGATGTAATAGATGCGCGGGCCGGCCAGCCAGGACATCATGGCGCCGCAGTCGTCGTGCGCACCAGGAGGGCCGCAGCCCAAAACGGGCGCCGGCGCCAAATCGAGCACTTGGCCCGGCCGTTCCAGGTCGATCACAAGCCAGGCGACATGTGAGCGGTTGGCCCCGTCCCGGGGCGAAAACCACACCCGCACCCGTTCGCCATCAAGCGGCTCGGCGAACGGAACGGACGCATGACTTGCCAGCCAGGCCGCCTCGCCGGATGGGGCATAGACCCGTCCTAGGCGGCGCCACGCCACGCCGGACCTAGAGCCGGATGCGAGAAGACGGCACCCGAGAGGCTTCGGTGCGAGCGCCCATAAAAACCTGCTCCGGCTCTGTATCGCCCAAGATCAACGCGCCGGCCCCGATGATGCAGCGTGGCGCCACCGTGATCCCGTCGCGCAAGGTGGCGTTCACCCCGATAAAACAGCGCTCCCCGATGGTCACACCCCCTGAGACGACGATGTGTGACGCAAGGAAGCAGTGGTCGCCGATGACGGAATGGTGGCCGATATGGTTGCCGGCCCATAGCGTGGTGTTGGCGCCGATACGGGCAAACGGCTGCACCACGTTCGCCTCCATCACGAAGCTGTTCTCGCCCAATTCCAACCCGTTCCATACGTATGCGCGCGGGCTGATATGACTGGCGAGGCGATATCCGGCGGCTTTGGCGGCGGCGAATTTCTCTGCCCGGACGGCATTCAGCTTGGCGTAGCTCAGCGCGACGACCATGGCGTGGGAGCTAGGGGGGTAAATGGCCGCGATTTCCTCGAATGGGATCACGGGGCGGCCAAGGAATGACGTATCTGTTAGGTATTCACCATCTACGGTGAAGGCGGAGATCGTGTAGTCGCTATCGCGTTCAAAGTAATAGGCCAGAACCTCGGCGATTTGTCTTGTGCCGAACATCACCAAGCCCGGCATCAGTGCTGCCACCATTCGCTGGTCGGTAGAATGGCCGGGCGCTGCGGAGAGCGCCAGGCAAAGGCGGTGAACTCGTAAAGTCCGTAATCGGCACGCAGGGCGATGTGCCGGGTCACATCGCGGGTCAGGAAAGCTGCGACCTCGTCAAAGCCCCAGTGGAACAGGTCGTCCCGCTCCCAATCGACATGGCGGCTCATGGCGTTGAAGGCGATGCCGTGACGGGCGGCGGCAAAGGTGGCCTGAACCAGCGCCTCCGCCATGGCGACCATCTGGGCGCGCGGAATGGTCTGACGTTCGGTGAGCACACCGTTCATCACCACGGCATCGACGGATTGGGGAGCGAGCGAGTCTGCCAAGATGTCCCGCACCTCAAAGGAGGCGTCAGGCCAACGCGCTTGGGCGGTGGCTATCATGGCGGGAGACAGGTCGATACCGCGATAGCGCACCCTGTCGAGCCGGCCGGTGGCGGCAAGGTAGTCGAGCAGCAGTCCCGGGCCGCAACCGAGATCGAGCAGTTCAGGAAGTTCACCAGGGGTTATGCGGTCCAGCACGGTCAGCTGAGCTTCGAACCGGACCGCAAGGTCGGTCGGGTTGGGCCAATCCGCGCCGGCAGGGGTCGCACCAGCACGCTGCAGGCAGGATTCGTAGTGGCGCTGAAGGGGAAGCCAATCGGCTGTCATATACCGTACAATAGCATGACCGTTGGACTTCAGTCACGGCCCGTTACGGATGATGGCCCTGGACGTGATGTAACAGCGGCGCCGTCCAGGGACATGGCCCATCACGCCTCACAGGGCCTGTTCCGTTGTGGCGGCACTCTTCGGCCGTCAACGGGCAATATCGGCTTGCTATTGTGCGCCGGCCGGCTGTCCCGTCTAAACCTGGACTGGCGGACCGGCTGCATGCTCCGGCAGCTGGATGCCCCCCGTCTGCGACGCGCCAGGCGTCGCATTCTAATGTCAACGTAGCTGCCGGGCGGGCGCTGTTCGGTGTGGCTGATATTGCCCGGCGTGCCATGGCGCTGCACTTTGCCGAGACGCGGCCCTTCGCTTCTCCGATGCCCGGCGCTGGCCTCGTGTCCGACCTACTCCATCTTGGACGTGCTGGTGTGGAACACGCCCAAGCAGGTGTTGGCCACCATACGTCGCCGCGGGTCCATCAGTCCCGCCTGATTTCCGGCCGGAGCCGGAGGGCCGCAAGCCCCGCGCTGGGTTCGCGCAGTGACGGCGCGGCAGGACCGGCCGCTATCGCCGTCCTGCCAGCGCCAGCCCCGCCGCGATCAACGCGATGCCTGCGCCGTGGTAGAGGTGCAGCGACTCCCCCAGCACGACGACCGCCAGCAGCGTGCCGAACACCGGCTGGAGATGGTTGAACTGCCCGGCCCGCGCCGCGCCGATCAGCTCCACCCCGCGGTTGAAGAACAGTGTCGCCAAGAAGGACGCGAACACCACGGCATAGGCAATTGCGCCCCAGGCCAGCCATCCCGGCACCAGCCGTGCCCCGGCTGCGTATTCGGCCAGGGATAACGGGGCCAGCACGCAGGCTCCAAGGGCGAAGGTGCCTGCCAGGAAGCTGAACGGATGCACTGCCGGCCGCCGCCGCAGCAGGGAAGAATAGGTGGCAAAGGCGGCCACCGCCAGGAGCACCAGGGCGTCCCCGGGATTGACCCGCAGGTGCCGCAGCGTGTCGAGCGATCCCTGGCCCGCGATCACCAGCACGCCCAGCAGGGACACGGCGATGACTGCGACCTGCATCCGCCGGGGACGCTCGCGGAACAGCAGCAGGTTGGCCAGCAGCACCGCCAACGGCATCACCGATTGCAGCAGCAGCGCGTTGACGGCCGTGGTGGCGTGCAGGCCGCGATAGACCAGGACGTTGTAGGCGCACACGCCCAGCACCGCGAGCAGCAGGGTCGTCCACTTGCGTGCCCAGAGCTTCGGCAGGTCGGCCCGCAGGTAGGGCCAGGCGAGCGGCGCCACGATCACCAGCGCCCCGCTCCAGCGCAGCAGGGTGAACAGCACCGGCGGCAGCACCGGCGCGGCGGCGCGTCCGACGATCACGCTCCCGGCCCAGAACAGCATGGTCAGGGAAAGCAGCGCGGGGCCGCTGCGCCAGAGACGGGCCCATGGCGCGGTGGTCAATGCGGCAGGGGGCGCGGCAACCGTTTGCGGTGCATCCGTCATTGCAGGGCGCCCTTGTGGCGTTGCAATGGAGGGGAGGGAAGGACGGCGCTGGCGGTTCCCACGGGATCGTGCCGCTGTGCGCTGGGTGACGGCGGGCAATGCCGTCCCAGCCGGGGACCGTAAGTGCAAGTCAGGAGGGCAGGGGTCATCCGGCCAGTATAGGACACGGTAACATCGTTGAAAGACCGGGCGAATCCCCCAACTATGGAGACCAAGCAGCAGGCGGCACATGGACCTTCTGAAGAAGCTCGAAATCCTCGCCGACGCGGCGAAGTATGACGCCTCCTGCGCTTCCAGCGGCACGGTCAAACGGTCTTCCCTTGGGGAGACCACCGGCGTCGGTAGCACGGAAGGCATGGGCATCTGCCATGCCTATGCCCCGGATGGCCGCTGCATCAGCTTGTTGAAGATACTGCTGACCAACTCCTGCATCTATGATTGCCTATACTGCATCAACCGCCGGTCCTCCAACGTGCAGCGCGCCCGCTTCACGCCGGAGGAGGTCGTAACGCTGACCCTGGGCTTCTACCGCCGCAACTGCATTGAAGGGCTGTTCCTGTCGTCCGGGATCATACGCAGCCCCGACTACACGATGGAGCAGGTGGTCCGGGTGGCGAAGCTGCTGCGGGAGGAGCATGGGTTCCGCGGCTACATCCACCTGAAGACCATCCCCGACGCATCGCCGGAACTGCTGCTGGAGGCCGGGAAGTATGCCGACCGGCTGAGCATCAACGTCGAGCTGCCGACCGAGGCCGCGCTGACCCAGTTGGCGCCGGAAAAGGACCTGGCCGGCATACGCCGCAGCATGGGCCGGATGCGGCTGCGCATCGACGAGGCGAAGGCGGAAAAGCAGGCCGTGCGCTTCGCGCCTGCCGGGCAAAGCACGCAGATGATCGTCGGCGCCGATAGCAGCAGCGACCGCAGCATCCTGGATCTCAGCACCAACCTGTATGGCAATTACGGGCTGCGCCGGGTGTATTACTCGGCGTTCAGCCCGATTCCGGACAGCAGCGCGATCCTGCCGCCGAAGAAGGCGCCCCTGCTGCGGGAGCACCGGCTGTATCAGGCGGATTGGCTGATGCGGTTCTACGAGTTCAAGTCGGACGAAATTACGACGGATGCGACCGGCAACTTGGACTTGTCCATGGACCCCAAGCTGGCCTGGGCGCTGCAGCACCGCGAGCAGTTCCCGATGGACGTGAACCGGGCGACGCGGGAGCAGTTGCTGCGCGTGCCTGGCCTCGGCGTGAAGTCGGTGGACAAGCTGATCCTCGCCCGGCGCCACGCCCGGCTGCGGATGGCGGACCTGGCCCGATTGCGCCTGCCGATGGCTAAGGTCGCGCCCTTCGTGATCGCTGCGGACCATCAGCCCGGCGGCTTGCTGGACAGCGCGCGTCTGTCGCAACGCCTGGTGCCCAAACCGGTCCAGGCGGATCTGTTCGCCTGAGCGCATCCGCGGCAACGGTCAGCGTCCCGCTGCGTTCGGGCGTCATTCGCGAGCCGCCTGCGGGGTGGCGATCCAAGGGCTGCCAGGCAGTAAGTTCCTGCTGGCGGTCTTTGAATTGCTGCGCCCTAGCGTGTCTCGCAATGGTAGGGGTTGTAGAGGTCGCATGAAGTCTGTCGTCCTGGCGCATGAGGTGGATTGGGGCGGCTGGCGTGCTGCGGCGCGGTCCCTGGCGTTGGGTGGGACTGCGCCCGAAGATGTCGTTTGGTCTGTCCGTGCTGCAGACGACCTGTTTGCGGAGGCGGACGACGAGTTACCCGCTACCCCAGCAACCGGCACCTTCACTGTGCCGCGCGCCCTGGTGGAGCTGGCCGAAACTGCCATCCAGGCGCACGACCCCGAACGTTTCGCCTTTCTTTATCGCCTGATCTGGCGGGCGCAGCATGGCGAGAAGCATCTGCTGGATCTGACCACCGATCCCGAAATACAGCGGGTCCAACGCCTCGCCGCCGCAGTGCGGCGCGACACCCACAAGATGCGCGCCTTCGTCCGGTTCCGCGAGGTGACGGAGCCGGAGGGCAGCCGCTATGTCAGTTGGTTCGAGCCTGACCATTACATCGTCGAAGCCAACGCGCCGTTCTTTACCCGGCGCTTCGCCACCATGGTGTGGTCCATCCTGACCCCATATCGCAGCGCGCATTGGGACGGGACGGACCTGCGTTTCGACGTGGGCGCCTCCCCCGCCGACGTGCCAGACGATGACAGGCTGGAGGCGTATTGGCGCGCCTATTACAGCAGCATCTTCAACCCGGCCCGCCTGAAGATCGGTGCCATGCGGTCTGAGATGCCGCAAAAATATTGGAAGAACCTGCCCGAGGCCGCCGCGATCCCGGAGCTGATCCGCGGCGCCGCCGACCGGGTACAGAATATGGTGGAGCATCCCGTGGTATCACCCGCACGCGCATCCAGTCCGAACCTTGCTGCGGCCGCCGCTTCGGCAACCGCCCCCGTGGCGGAGGAGGGTGGTCAGACAGTCCTGCAACGCGCGGCGCATGAGGCCGAGGAGTGCCGGCGCTGCCCCCTGTGGGAGCCGGCGACCCAGGTGGTGTTCGGCGAAGGCCCGGCCGATGCGCGCGTGATGTTCGTCGGCGAGCAGCCCGGCGATCAGGAGGATTTGGCCGGACGCCCGTTCGTTGGGCCTGCCGGGCAGCTATTCGACCGCGCGATGCAGGAGGCCGGGCTGGACCGCCGTGGGGTGTATGTCACCAACTCGGTCAAGCACTTCAAGTTCGTCCCCCGTGGCAAGCGGCGCATCCACGAGAAGCCCGGCACTGGCGAGATCAATGCCTGCCGCTTCTGGCTGGACCTGGAGCGCACGGAGGTGAAGCCCGCCATCACCGTGATGATGGGTGCCACCGCCGCCCGTGCGGTGACCGGCAAGACCGTCGCGATTACCCGGGAACGCGGCAAGCCGATGGCATTGGATGGTAATACGACCGGCTTCATCACCGTGCACCCGTCGTATTTGCTGCGCTTGCCGGATGAGGACAGCAAGGCGCGGGAGTATGCGGCGTTCGTCGCGGATTTGAAGGCTGTGAAGGCGCTGGCGGAGGCGGGATGACCGGGCGCTGCTTCAAAGGGAACTAGGTGCCCGGTTGACGCTTCAGGCGGCTACCCCACGGGCAAACGGGGGTGCGTCAGCACCTCCGGGTTTACCACGTTGATCGGCCGTCCCGCCGCATAGGCCACCACTTGGTCGAAGATATCCGAGAACTGTAGCTCGTATTCGTCCCGGGTCACATACCCGATGTGCGGCGTGCATACGATCTGCGGCAGCGTCAGCAGCGGGTCCGCCGGGTCGAGCAGGGGCTCGTGCTCATACACGTCCACCGCCGCCATGCCGGGCCGCCCGGCGCGGAGCGCTGCCACCAGCGCACCCGGCGCGACCAGCCCGGCGCGGCTAGTGTTGACCAGCAGGGCGTCCGGCCGCATCCGCCCCAAGTCGTCCGCCGTCACGATCCCACGCGTGGCGTCCAACAGGCGCATGTGCAGCGATACCACGTCGCACGTCTCGTAAAACGCTTCGCGGCTGGCGGCCACCTCGTAGCCATCGGCCGCCGCGCGGGCCAGGCTGGCGTTCCGCGCCCAGACCAGCACCTTCATCCCGAAGGCCCGGCCATAGCCGGCCACCGCGGCGCCGATCCGGCCGTAGCCATGGATGCCGAGCGTCCGGCCGCGCAGCGTGGCGCCAACGCCCATCTGCCACTTGCCCGCCTGCAGTGCCGCCATCTGCTGCGGTATCTGCCGCACGGACGCCAGGACCAGCCCCCAGGTCAGCTCTGCGGCGGCATAGGACGGGGTGTCCGAGTGCATGTTGGATGACACGATCACGCCCAGCCGGGTGCAGTCGGAGACGTCTATGTGCGGGTAAACGCTGCGCTGGCTGATCAGCCGCAACTTTGGCAGGCGCTCCAGCAGGGGCGCGCGGATGTGCGTGCGCTCGCGGAACAGCACCAAAGCCTCGGTGTCACGCAGCCGCTCGGCTAAGGCGTCAACGTCCTGGACGTGGTCGTTCCAGACCGCCACGTCGAGGCCGGCCAGCTTGGTGAAGCAGGGCAGGGTCCGCAGGGTGTCGAAGGTGTCGTCGAGGATGGAAACCTTCATGGGGCGCAGTGCCGGGTCAGGTGCAGGGCGGGTGCGACATGGGTGCGTAGGCCGGTGCACACCCGGGATAGCAATGGCTCGGTGATGCCCGGGGCCGGACTGTCCGCACCGGAGATGAGGGGGTGCCGCATGGCCGTTCTCCTTGTCACGCTGAAAGCATGTACGCGCCCTGGATGGGACGATGCAAGCTGGCCCGGGCTCTGGCCGCGGCTCCACATGGCAAGGCTGCTGCTTCCTTCTTCCTCTCCCTCAGGGAGAGGGCCGGGGTGAGGGGGGCTTGGCTGCGGAGCGATGAGGTCACGTGCCGATG
>CAXTOB010000095.1:15783-17155 GCA_964245505.1 uncultured Acetobacteraceae bacterium
GCGGTCCGCCCCAGGGTAGCACGTCGGCGGGGGGGGGCGGGGGCCGCCGGGGGCGGGGGGCGGGGCGGCGGCGCGATGAGGCCACGGGCCGCTGGCCGGCGGCCCGTGAAGGACTGAATTCGGCGCCCCAAGGCCCCCTCACCCCAACCCTCTCCCGGAGGGAGAGGGGGAAGAGGACCACCAGGCTGCGGCGGCGTAGGCGGCGGTGCTCAATGCGGTGACGCCGACGCTCGGTGGCCAGTCTGTCCAGTAGGACAGGGCCAGCCCGCCCCAAACCGCCGCGATTGCCAGGGCAGCGGACATCGCCATCCCCGGCAAAACGCCGCGCGTCAGGCGTTCCGCCGTTGCGGCGGGGGCGACCAGCAGGGTGAACACCAGCAGCACGCCGACCACTTGCGCTGAGAGCGACACCGCGACGGCCGCGACTACCAGGAAGGCGACGGAAACGCCGCGCATCGGCACGCCGCGCGCCTCCGCAAGCTCCGGCTGCAGGGTGGCGAACAGCAGCGGGCGCAGCAGCACGGCCAGGGCCAGCAGCGCCAGCACGCCCAGCGCCAGCAGGCCCCAGATCGCCTCGGCCTCCACGCCTAGCAGGTTGCCGAACAGCAGGGACGCAGCGCTCGTGGCCTGCCCGGTGTAGAAGTGCAGGAACAGCAGCCCTAGCCCCAGGGACGCCGACAGCACCACGCCGATGGCGACGTCGCGCTCGCCGGCGCGCTCGCCGAGGAGGCCCATCCCGACGCCGCCCAGCACGGTCATGGCCACCAGGCCGGGCAGCGGCGGCAGGCCCAGCAGCGCCGCGCCGGTCGCGCCGCTGAACCCCAGGTGGCCCAGCGCGTGCCCGGCGAACGCCTGCCCGCGCAGCACCAGCACGTAGCCGACCAGCCCCGCCACCACCGCCACCACTGTGCCGGCTGCGAAGGCGTTCTGCATGAACTCGTATTCAAACATGGACATGCTCATGGAGGTGGCCCGGCCCGCACGCGCCAGCCGCCGGGCTGCCGCCGGACATGACGAATATTTGGCCGCCAGCGCGCACGACCTCGATGGGAGCGCCATACAGCCGGGACAGGACGGGGGTCGTCACCACCTCGTCCACCGGACCGATCGCCGCGGCGCCGCGGGCCAGGTAAAGCACCTCATCCAGTGCGCCCAGCAGTGGGTTCAGCTCGTGGGCGCTGAACAGCACGGTGATGCCCAACTCCTGCCCGACCTGCCGGGCCAGCGCCACGACGCCTGCGGCGTGACGGGGGTCCAGGCCGGCCATCGGCTCGTCCAGCAGCAGCAGGCGGGGGTGGTCCAGCAGTGCCTGGGCCAGCAGCAGCCGCTGGCGCTCGCCGCCCGACAGGGACAGCAGCGGGCGGTCGGCGAG
>CAXTOB010000096.1:0-4650 GCA_964245505.1 uncultured Acetobacteraceae bacterium
GTCCCGGTCGGTGGCACAGCGTCCGCAGCCGCGCCCGGCGGCGCCCCTCCACCGCCGGCTGGCGGCACGAACCAGCCGGGCTGCTGCTGCGCCACGGCGCCAGTGGTGAATAGGACGCCGGTCGCGACAATGGCGGTGCGGAGGAAGTGGGGCATCGGTTTAAAACCTCGTTCCGAAACCAAACCGGAAAAGTTGGGTTTGGTCGTATTTGCGTTTGATGACTGCATCCGCCAAGTCAACGTTGATAAGTCCGAACGGCGTTTTCCAGGATACACCGACACCGGCGCCGACGCGCGGCGTCGCATTGTTGGTAACAACCGTGTTGGCGATCTTAGTGACTTCGGACAGCGAGCCGACGTCCACGAACGTGCGCCCGGATAAGCCAAGATCGGCCGAGATCGGCAGCGGAAAGCGCAGTTCGGTGGACTGCGTGTAGATCAGCCGGCCGCCGATGCTGTCGATCGTCGGGCTGGTTCCAGTTCCCACCGCATGCGGCCCGGCGCCGCCGGACTGGAAGCCGCGCAGGTTGTCGCCACCTAGGAAGAAGCGGTCAATGATCTTTTCCTGCTGGCCAAGCTGCGCCAAGTAACCGGCGCCCCCGGTGATCGCAATGCTCCAGTCGGCATCGCCGGTAAACCTTTCCAGCGGAATGAAGTAGTTGCCGTCCAGCTTGGTCCGCACATACCGCTCCGTCCCTCCCAGCCCGGCAAAATCGGCGCCGAGACGGATTAAGAAACCTTCATGCGGGTCGGTGCGGCTGTCGCGGTAGTCGAATGCCAGCGTCGTGCCGACCTGCGACAACAGGGACGTCCCAGCCTGGTTCTGAACATACAGGCTGGCGCCGGACTGAACGTTGTAAACATTCCGGCTCACCAGTGAGTAGGTCCAGGCCTGACGCAGGTGCTCGTTGAACTCATAGCCTAAGCGGACGTCGCCACCGGTCCGCCGCTCGCTGTAGGCAGCGATGGACTGGTTGTCGTTGCGAACCAAGAACAGATCGAAGCCGGCGACCAGGTTGCGGTCCAGGAAGTACGGGTCCGTGACCGCCAGGTCCACCTGGCTGCGCCGCTGCGCCAGCACGCCGTTCAGCCCGGCGTCAATGCCGGTGCCGACCAGGTTGCGCTCCCGCAGCCCTGCGTTCACCAGAGCGCCGGAGTCGGTCGAGTAGCCGCCGCCCAAGGTCAGTTCGCCAGTCGCCTTCTCATCCACCGCAGCGGTGACCACCGCACGGTCCGGCGCGCTGCCAGGGCTGGGTGTGACGGTGACGCCGTTGAAGTAGCCGAGGTCCTGCAGCCGCTGCCGCGAGCGGCGGATGGTTGCGGCGTTGAACGCATCGCCCTCCGCCAGCTGGAACTCGCGGCGGATCACCTTGTCCTTGGTACGGGTGTTTCCGGTGATGTCCAGCCGCTCGATATAAACCCGCGGTCCCTCGGTGATGTCGAACACCAGGTCAACGGTTTTCTTTTCCTTGTCGCGGGCGATGCGCGGCTTCACGTCCACGAAGGCATAACCGCGGTTTTGCACGGCATCCTGGAGCGCCGTGGTGGTGCGTTCCACCAAGTCGCCGTCATAGGTGTCGCCAGGTCCGATCAGCAGCAACGGGCGCAGGTCGTCACCATTCAGGTTCCGCAGCTTGCTGTCGATGTCCACCTTGCCGACGGTGTACTTTTCGCCCTCGCTGATGGTGAAGGTCACGAAAAAGGCCCGGCGGTCCGGGGACAACTCGGCCGTCGCGTCCTTGACCTCGAAGTCGGCGTAGCCGTTCTTCAGGTAGAAGCGGCGCAACAGCTCCTTGTCGAAGTTGATTTTCTCCGGGTCATACTGATCGGAGGAAGAAAGCAGGCGGAACCACGCCTGCTCGCGGCTGTTGATGACCTCGCGCAGGCGGTTTTCGCTGAATGCGGTGTTCCCGACGATTGAGATGCGGCTGACGAGGGTAGTCTCGCCCTCGTTGATCTCGAATATGACGTCCACGCGGTTCTGGTCGAGTCTCACGATCTTCGGCTCGACCGTCGCGGCAAAACGACCGGCCTTGGCGTATCGGTCCAGGATACGCTGGCGATCGGCCTGCGCCAGCTGCGGGGTAAACACCGCACGGGCACGGAGCTGCAGCTCGGTGCGGAGTTGGTCATCCGTCAACTTGCGGTTGCCCTCGAAGGCGATGCGGTTGACGATCGGGTTCTCGACCACCTTGACAACGATGTTGTTGCCCTCGCGCCGGATATTGACGTCCTGAAACAGGCCGGTCGCAAACAGGGTTTTTAGGCTGCGGTCGATACGGTCGGGATCGAAGGCGTCGCCGGGCTGCACCAGCATGTAGGAGCGGATGGTCCCCGTCTCGATGCGCTGGTTGCCCTCGACCTGGATGTCGGCGATGGCCCCGCCTGGCACCGCCGGCGTCGGGGCGGCATGGTTCGCTGCCGGGCGACCCCGGCTTGCCTGCGGCGCTGGGCGGCCCTGTGCCCTGGTTTCGGAGCCGATGAACAGGGGGCCAGCGCAGACGGTGGCAAGCAGTAGGACGCGGTATCGAGTCAACAAGCAGGCCCTCCGGGGCAGCGGATAGCACTTGCTTGTAAGCGCCGATGCGCCCGCCGCCAAGGCTAATGCGCGCCGGCCCCTATTGGCTGACCGGCGTGTCAGGGCGTCAAAGGTCAGCCAATCAGGCCGGATACCCAGCGGCCGAGGCTGGAACTGGCAAGGTCGTTCCACGACACGAACAGGATCAGGCAGGCCAGCAAGGCCGCTCCAGCGCGGAAGCCGTATTCCTGCGCCCGCTGCGAGACGGGGCGGCCTGCCACGCCCTCAGCCGCCAGGAACACCAGGTGTCCACCATCCAGCACGGGAATCGGCAGCAGGTTGAACAGGCCCAGGTTGACGGACAGCAGCGCAATCAAGCCGAGGAAGCTGGTGATGCCTGCCGCGGCAAACTGACCCGACAGCTGGGCGATTTTGATCGGCCCGCCCAACTCCGCGGTGCTGCGGTGGCCAGTGACGATCTGACCCAGTGCGGACGCGGTGTTGGCGAGCACATCCCAGGTTTGCGTTGCCCCGGCGCCAATGGCCTGCAACGGCCCAACCGGCACGAAATCGGTTGCCGTGCTCACGCCGAGCGTTCCCACGCTCTGACCGCCGACGTCGCGGCTGGTGGGGGTGACGTCCACCGTGCGTTCCTGGCCCGCCCGGAGTATCCGGAACGACAGGTTCTTACCGGGACTGGCGGATACGATCCGCTGCAGGTCGGAAAACATCGGCACGGGGGCGCCGTCAATCGCCTCGACGCGGTCACCGACTTGCAAGTCCGCGCGCTCGGCGGCACTTCCGGCAACGATGCCGCCGAAGACCGCTTCCTTGACCGCCACTGGCCGGCCCATGGCGCCGATCAGGATCGAGAACAGCACGATCGACAGCAGGAAGTTTGCGGCCGGGCCGGCGGCGATGATGATCGCCCGCGACAGTACGGACTTGCCCTGGTAGGTCCGGCCCTCGATCCAGCCTGCCCGTACTTCGTCCGGCACCTCTTGCGGACGTTCTTGCCCGTGCATCTTCACGTAGCCACCCAGGGGTATCCACGCCAGCTTCCATACGGTTCCGGACCGGTCGGTCCAACTTGCGATGGCCTTTCCGAAGCCGATGGAAAACACCTCGGCATGGACGCCACGCCAGCGGGCGGCGAGATAATGGCCAAGCTCGTGCACGAACACCAAGATGCCGAGTACGACGATGAAGGCTGCAAGGCTGCGTAGGGAGTCCATCTCGGGAACCTCAGGGGCCGTGGTGTAAGGAATTAGGACGGGAAGAACGTAGGACCAAAGCGGTCGCAGGAAGCGCGATATTATAAATATAGGTTGCGATTAGGCAATTTCACCGGAGGGTTGGCTGTGCAGGAACAGAGCGGGGGCGGCAACCGGGGCCATGCGCTATGCCGCACGGGCGGCGATATGCTGGTGTGCTGCACGGCGGGCTGCGGCATCCAGGTCCATCACCGCGTCGAGGCTGTCCGCCGGACGATGCCCAATCTGGTCCAGCACCGCTTCGACCAGTGCGGCGATGGCGGTGAAGCCGAGGCGGCGGGCTAGAAAGGCTTCGACCGCGACCTCGTTGGCCGCGGACAGGATCGACGGGGCGCCGCCACCGGCCCGCAACGCTTCACGCGCCAGGCGCAGTGCGGGGAAGCGCTGGGGATCAGGCTCCGCGAACTCCAGCCGGCCCAGCGCCGCCAGGTCCAGGCGGGGCGATGCGGTCTGCAAGCGGCTAGGCCAGGCCAGGGCGTGAGCGATCGGGATACGCATGTCCGGCGACCCCATCTGCGCCAGTACGCTGCCGTCTCGGTAGTGGACCAGGCCGTGGATGACGGATTGCGGATGCACCAGCACGCCGATGTCAGCTTCGTCCATACCGAACAGGCGTGCGGCCTCGATCAGTTCCAGGCCCTTGTTCATCATGGTGGCGCTGTCGATGCTGATCTTGGCGCCCATGGACCAGACGGGGTGGCGCAGCGCCGCCTCGGGCGTGGCGCGGGCCATCTCCTCGGTGCTGCTCAACCGGAAGGGACCGCCGGAGGCGGTCAGCACGATGCGCTCAACGCCGTCGCGGTTGCCTTCGGCCATCGCCTGGAAGATGGCGTTGTGCTCGGAGTCGACCGGCAGCAGG